>DATLOL010000138.1:0-11230 GCA_035536275.1 Thermoanaerobaculia bacterium | reverse complement strand
GACGACGTGACCATCGGCCACGAGGTCGGCGCCGACGGGGCGATGGTGACCGGCAAGGGCGGTGACGACTTCGCGCCGGGCCAGCCTTTCACATCGCCATCGAAACGGGTGATGCGCCTCCGGGCGCGGCGGTGAAGGTGGTCTGGTACGGTCCGAACGAGACCAAGATCAACGAAGAGAACAAGCCGGTCGTGGCCGGACAGAAGTACCTGAACTTCACGGCCGGCGACACCGGGTCGTGGGCCAAGGGCGACTACCGGGCCGAGGTCTGGGTGGGCGACGAGAAGGTCAACACGCAGCAGTTCCAGATCGTCGACGCCGCCGGCGCCGGAAAATAAGACACCGCGACAATGACGAATGAAGGCCAGCCCTTGGGCTGGCCTTTTTCTGTTCGGACCGCGTGCTAAATTCCGCGAATGAAGCTGGCCTCGCGCGTCGCACTTCTCCTCCTTCTCGTCGCTTCGTCTGCACTCGCGCAGGAGATCCCCGCGTCGGAGTACAAGGCGCGACGCGAGCGTGTCGCGCGCGCCATCGGGCCGAATGCGATGCTCATCCTCACCTCGCCGCCGCCCGCGGAGCGCAACGGCGACGTGACCTATCCCTTCCGGCAGGATGACAACCTGCTCTATCTCACCGGCATCACCCAGTCCAACACCTCGCTCGTGATCATTCCGAGCGAAGACAAGTACCGCGAAGTCCTCTTCGTCGACGAAGCCAATCCCTCGCGCGAAGTCTGGACCGGGCGCCTGATGAAGCCCGACGAAGTGAAAGCGCGCAGCGGGGTGGCCCAGGTGGTGGGGAGCGGGATGTTCCGGCCGTTCGTCGAGGCGGCGCTGAGCGGCAGCCCGTTCGGCAACGAGGAGATGACCCGCTACTTCCGCGGTGCTTCCATGCCGGCGTTTCGCGAGCTGGTGCGCGGCGGACGCGCGGAGGTGTGGGTACCGCTGCGGCAGCGCGGCGCGACGGAGATCGACGCGCCTCGCGAGCTGCGGATGGTGACCGAGCTGCGGCGGCGGTACCCCGAGCTCGCCGTCCGAAACGCCACTCCGCTCCTCGTGGCGATGCGCGAGGTGAAAAGCCCGGCCGAGATCGCGCTGATCCAGAAAGCGATCGACATCACCGCCGACGCGCACAAGGCGGCCATGAAACGCATCCTGACCGCCACGAACGAGAGGCAGGTCCACGCCACCATCGAGCACGCGTTCCTCGAAGGCGGTGCGGATGGCTGGGGTTTCCCTTCCGTCGTCGGCGCGGGAGTGAACGCCACCACCCTGCATTACGACGCGAACGACGCGCCGATCGCGCGCGACGCGCTGCTCGTCGCCGACATCGGCGCGGAGGTCCACGGATACACGGCCGACGTGACGCGCACCTTCCCCGCCGACGGCACGTTCTCGGACTTCCAGCGCGAGATCTACCAGGCCGTGCTCACCGCCCAGAACGAGGTCATGCCGCTCATGCGACCGGGCAGCAGCTGGCGGGAGATCCACACGAAGGCCACGGACACGCTCGGCCGCGAGCTGGCGAAGCTGGGCCTGATCAGCGAGAACGTGCCCGCGCAGACCCGCCTCTACTTCATGCACGGCCTGGGTCATCCCCTCGGCCTGCAGGTCCACGACGTCTTCGACCCCGATCGCAAGCTCGAAGAGGGCATGGTCGTCACCAACGAGCCTGGCATCTACGTCCGTCCCGACGACGTCACCGGCAGCGAAGTGTTCCGCAAGCTGACGCCCGAACAGCAGGAGAAGATCCGTCGCGCGCTGGACCGCTACCGCGGCATCGGCGTGCGCATCGAGGACGACGTGCTCGTCACCGCCACCGGCCCGAAGCTGCTCTCGGCCGGATCGCCGCGAACGATCGAAGAGATCGAGCGGTGGATGGCCGCGGCGGCGCGTTGACGCGTTGGACGCAGCGACGACCCTGACCGCCCGGGGGTCCTGAGCCTCAGCGCCCGACGCGGTGCCCGACGACGATTCCGCGCAACCGGAACCGCTCGGCATCCTCATCGATCGTGCGCGGCGGGTGATCCGGATGCGCGCTCTCCAGCACGATCTTCTGCCCGCGGATGCGCAGAAGCTTGAGGAGCGGCACGCCGTCGACCGTGCAGACGACGATCTTGTTCGCCGCGGCATGAACGTCGCGCGTGCTGGTCACGTACACCGTGTCGCCCTCGTTGTAGCCCGCACCGATCATCGAGTCGCCGATGACGGAGAACACCGCGTCCGCACCTCGCTTGCGAAACTCCGCCGGAATTCGCGCCTCCGGAAGCTCGAAGCTCTCCGGCTCCAGTGCACCGCGCCGGTCGGCGGCGACGGGGACGACGCGTTTCCGTTCACTGCTCTTCGCGCGCGACGGCATGTCGAGCATGGTCGAGGTCCTGGAACGGACCGCGCGCGACGCCACCCACGCGCTGTCCGTGGCCAGGCGCTCGAGATCCTGATTGCTCCAGATCTGTGGGGCGTCGCCGGCGATCGCGCTGATCGGCTCGTTGATGACGAGAGCGATGCGAAGAATCGTGAAGAAACTCGGATCTTCCGTGTCGCCGTTGAGGATGCGGCTGAACGTCGTCGGCGTCATGCCCGCCTCCGTCGCCACCCATGAATGCGTGAGGTTCTTCGCATCCACGAGCTCGCGAATCCGCTCACCCAGTTTCATCGCCACCACCGTAGCGGGCGAGAAGCGACCGTGGATGGAGTACTCCTGTAGCCGCAAGCGAGATGGCTCAAGACTCTTGCCGGTACTGACAACGACTCTTATAAGTTACTACAACGCTTGGGCTAAGTAGATGTAGCTGATGTAAAGATGTGGTCGATGCGAACGACGGCGTCGCCCTCCTCGCCGATCACGAGCTGACGATCCAGCGTCACGCCTCGGTGAACGCCCCCTCCCGCCCCTTGACGTGCTACAAACGTAGCACTACATTGCCTCGCATGGCCCTGGTTCTTTCGAGACGCGAACGCGAGATTGTCGAGATCATCTTTGCCTCCGGCGGGGAGGCGTCCGCCGAGCAGATCCGGGAGAGGCTTTCCGATCCGCCCAGTTACTCCGCGGTGCGGGCCATGCTCGCCAAGCTCGAGGCGAAGGGGGCGGTGCGGCATCGGGAGGAGGGGGTGAAGTACATCTACTCCCCCACCATCCCGCGCGGCACGGCGCGGCGGTCCGCGGTGCGGCGGCTGGTGGACGTGTTCTTCGAGGGCTCCGCGCGGCAGGCTGCGTCGGCGCTGCTGAAGGACGAGAAGTGGTCGGATGAAGACCTGGACCGGATGGCCGCCGAGATCGAGCGCCTCCGCAATGAGAGGAGATCGTGATGGACGCTGTCGTGGCCGTGGCTCTGAAATCGACTTTGATTCTCGCCGGCGCTTTTGCCGTCGCAATGTTGGCGCGGCGTGCACGCGCGGCCGTGCGGCATGCGATCTTCGCGGCCGCGTTTCTCGCGTTGTTGCTGCTCCCGATCGCGTCGTCCCGACTGGCGCCGCGAGTCGAACTGCCGGTGTTCAAAGCCGAGGCGAGTGCACCGATGCAAGCGCCTGCGCAGGCAGTGATCCAGCCCGCGATCGTCACCACCGCAGTCGCGCAACTGCCCGCGACCCGCTGGAGCGCCGCCGACGTCGCCATCGCGATCTACGCGACTGGCGTCCTCTCCATTCTGCTGATGCTCGCCGCCGGCGTGTGGCGTCTGCATCGCTGGGCGTCGGACGCCGATGTGTGGCCGGAGGCGACGAGACTTGCGGGCGACGTGCGCGTCGCGTTGTCCGATCGCGTGCAGTCGCCGCTTACCTTCGGACGCACGATCCTGCTGCCAGCGGCAGCACGTCATTGGAGCAACGACGAAGTCACCCGCGCGCTGAAGCACGAGCTCGAGCACGTGCGCC
This sequence comes from Thermoanaerobaculia bacterium, assembly GCA_035536275.1. Taxonomy (GTDB): domain Bacteria; phylum Acidobacteriota; class Thermoanaerobaculia; order Gp7-AA8; family Gp7-AA8; genus QHVT01. The sequence continues at coordinate 7,358 of DATLOL010000138.1, read as the reverse complement.
GCGGCGACTGGAAGCTGCAGCTCCTGGCCCGACTCGCGTGCGCGGTCTACTGGCCGCACCCGCTGGTGTGGGCGGCATGGCGCCGCCTCTCGCTCGAGGCCGAGCGAGCCTGCGACGACGCCGTGCTGTCCGGGTCCGACGCCTCGATTTACGCCGCGCAGCTCGTGACGCTGGCGCGCGATCTCGTCCGCCGCCAGCGCGTTCCCGCGATGGCCATGGCCTCGCGCAGCCAGCTCGCGCGCCGCATCGATTCGATTCTCGATCCGGCCCGCTCGCGCGGCCCGGTCGGCATGGGAGCACGCGTCGTCGCGAGCGCCGCGGTCCTCGTGGTCGTGCTTGCCTTCGGTCCGGTGCGCCTCGTCGCGGCGGTCTCTGAATCCTCGGCAGTGAGTGACGCGATCGCGGACGGCGTGAGCGGTGGCGTGAGCGGAGGCGTCAGCGACGGCGTCTCCGGCGCGCTCGCCGACATCGAGACGTACGCCGAGGCGTTCATCCATGCGGCGGAGAAGGGCGACATCGAGAAACTCGACCGCCTCTTCTCCGCGACGCGCATCGGCCTCGACACGGCCTTCGTCGGCGACGGCACCGTGCTCCTCATCGCCGCCCGCGAAGGCCGGTTCGACGCCGTGCGCTGGCTCCTCGACCGCGGCGCCGACCCCAATGCCCCCTCCCTCGGCGATGGCAATCCGCTCATCGCCGCGGCCGAGGGCGAGAAGCTCGAGGTGATGCAGCTCCTGCTCGAGCGCGGCGCGCGCGTCGACGACGTCGTCCCCGGCGACGAGAACGCGCTGATCACCGCGTCCGGCGAAGGCAACGAAGAGGCGGTGCGCCTGCTGATCCGCCACGGCGCCAACGTGAACGCGCGCGTGTGGGCCGACGGCCGCGAATGGCGGACGCCGTTGAACAGAGCGCGGGCCGGCGGTTATCGCAACATCGAGCGAATCCTCATCGACGCGGGCGCGCGCGACTAGCGAGCGTGTTGTTGGTTACTGGTTGCTGGTTGCTCGTGGATTGACGTGGCTCCGCTGATCGTGTGCGAAAACCTGGCAGCAACGGGTGCGCTGGGCGGGCGGAAAACCAGCAACCAGCAACAGATCCTGAGAGCTGATCCGGAGAGCAAACAATGAAAATGCTGGCAGCGCTGTGCGCGACGTGTGTCCTGGCCTTCGCGGCCGATGCCGAGGAGGTGACGCGGGCGGCGGCGCCGGTGCGGGTGGATGGAGTGCTCGACGACGCCGTGTGGCAGCAGGCCACGCCGATCGCCATCGACCGGGAGTGGGCTCCGGGCGACAACATCCCCGCGGCCGTGCGCACCGACGCCTTCGTGGCCTGGGACGACGACAAGCTCTACGTCGCTTTCCGCGCGTTCGACCCCCAGCCCGGCCGCATCCGCGCGCGCTTCGCGGAGCGCGACGGCGCGCTCAACGACGACACGGTCGGCTTCATGATCGATCCCTACAACGACGACCGCCTCGCCTATCAGTTCCGCATCAATCCCCTCGGCGTGCAGGCCGACGCGATCAACAGCGACGTCGAAGGCAGTGAAGACTTCTCGTGGGACGCGATCTGGGACTCGGCGGGACGCATCACCAATGAAGGCTACGTCGTCGAAGCGGCGATTCCTCTGCAGCAGTTGCGCATCCCCGCCGGCGGTCAGGCGCGCACGTGGGGATTCCTGGCCATGCGCGACTGGCCGCGCGACGTGCGCCACCGCTTCCGCTCCATCGTCACCGATCAGAACCGCAACTGCCTGATCTGCCAGTTCGAGGACCTCTCCGGATTCGGGATCACCGACGTGGGGCGCAACGTGGAGATCACGCCGACGCTGACGGGATCGATCCAGCAGACGGCCGACGCGAACGGCAGTCTCCGCACGACCGAGAAATCGCTGGACCCGGGCGTCTCCGGACGCTGGGCCATCACGCCGGGCACGTCGCTGCAGGCGACGGTCAATCCCGACTTCTCGCAGGTCGAGGCCGACGCCGCGCAGCTCGACGTCAACACGCGCTTCGCCCTCTCCTTCCCGGAAAAGCGCCCGTTCTTTCTCGAAGGGGCGGACTTTTTCGAGACCCAGCTCAACCTGCTGTTCACGCGCACGATCGCGGATCCCGTCGCCGGCGCGAAGCTGACCGGCAAGTCGGGGCCGAACAGTTACGGCGTACTCGTGGCCCGCGACGAGATCACGAACTTCCTCATCCCCTTCGATCAGTCCTCGTTCCGCACCTCCATCAGCCGTACCTCGGACACCGCCGTCCTGCGTTACCGCCGCGATCTCAGCAAACGCGCCACGGCGGGCCTGTTCGTCGCGTCACGCACGGGGGACGAATACTCGAATCAGGTGCTGTCCGGCGACTCGTTCATCCGGGTCACGGAACGCGATTCGGTTCGCGTGCAGGCCGCCGGCTCGCGCGCCGAATATCCGATCGGGCTGCAGACCTTCGGACAACCGCCCGGCACTCTCGAGGGGCACGCGCTCCTGGTGAGCTACGGTCACAACGATCGCGACTGGAGCTGGTGGAGTGACTACGCCGAGGTGGCGCCTGCGTTCCGGGCGGACACGGGACTGTTCAATCAGGTCGGCGTCCGATCGGGCAGCGCCGGCGCCCAGCGGCGCATCCGCGGCGGGCCGGAGAAATGGTTCCGCAACCTCTACTTCTCCGTCGGCGGTGACGCGCGCCAGCAGTGGGACGGAAACTGGTCGGAGTGGGGCTCGGACATCTCCGCGACGTACGAGGGATCGCGCCAGACCAGCATCGACCTCCTCATCGCGCCGAACCAGGAGCACTTCGCGGGAACGACGTACCACAACATGCGTTACAGCATCGACGCGTCGACGCAGGTGACACGCGATCTCAACGCCGGCGTGTTCGTGAACTGGGGCGAGACCATCGACTTCACCAATCGCCGAGCGGCGGACTTCGTGACGGTGCAGCCTTACACGACGTTTCACATCGGCCAGCACTTCAGCGGCACGGCGTCGTGGGTGCGGCAGGACTTTCGGAAGCAGACCGGCGAGCACGTGTTCACGGCCAGTCTTCCGCAGGCGCGCCTGCTCTATCACTTCAACCGGCGCATGTACGTGCGGGCGATCCTGCAGTATCGCGACGTGGACCGCAGCCCCGAGCAATACAAGCCGCTGATCGTCGGACGGGAGAGCCGGGGGCTGCTGTCGCAGTTGCTGTTTTCTTATCGGCTCGACGCGCAGACGGTCTTTCTGGCCGGATACTCGGACAACTACGCGGCCACGGAGACGGTCGATCTGTCGCAGACCAATCGGGCCGTGTTCGTGAAGCTCGGTTACGCGTGGCTATTTTAGGTTGCTAGTTGCTGATTGCTGGTTGCTCGTGAGCTCGCGTGGCTTCGCAGCCGCCGGGTGCTCACCCGCACGCCACGTGCGCGGTGTCCGCAAGTGAGCTGCGGAGCCACATGAACTCACCAGCAACCAGCAACCAGTAACCAGCAACAACTTGATACAATCCCCTCCGGCGCTGATCCGCGCCTAACCTCGATGGCCTTCCCTCGGCGGGGGCCCTCGTACGAGGCAAAGGGGGGCGTACTCCCGGATCGTCGTGACGAGACTTCGTCCTCGCGGATGGAGCTGCCGAGGGGCTTCGCCTGCGAATGGAACGAAGAGAGGATCGTCATGACGAAACAGAAAGACCTCAAGCGCGTCGTTCGCACGCGCATGCAGAAGACCGGTGAGTCGTACACCGCGGCCCGGCAGCAACTCCTCAACAAGAAAGAGCCCGCCGTCGACTTCGCCGCGCTCGCGGGCATGAGCGACGACAAGGTCGCGGAGAAGACCGGACGCACCTGGGCGCAGTGGGTGCGCGTCCTCGACTCCGTGAAGGCAGCCGAGAAGCCCCATCGCGAGATCGCCGAATACGTCTCATCCCTCGGCACTCCCGACTGGTGGTCGCAGACCGTGACCGTCGGCTACGAGCGCATCCGTGGACTGCGCGACCGCGGCCAGCGCCGCGGCGGCAACTACGAGGCCAGCAAGAGCCGCACGTATCCGGTCTCCCTCGCCCGGCTCTTCGACGCCTTCGCGAACGACGACTTCCGCGCCCAGTGGTTGCCCGAGTCGTCGGTCCGCAGCAAGACCAAAGACAAGCGACTGCGCCTCGAATGGCACGACGGCACGGTCGTGGCGGTCGAGTTCCTGTCCAAAGGACCGGCCAAGACCTCCGTCGCCATCGCCCATCTGAAGCTGAAGAGCAAGGCCGCGGCGGACGCGATCAAGAAGGAGTGGGCGGGCTACTTCGACCGCCTTGCGGAATTGCTATGACCCCGCGCGCGGGACGGCGGGCACCGCCGTCCTGCGCACCTTCCACAGCCAGTAAAACATCGCGCCGAACAGCAGGATGATCGGCAGCGCGCGCATCCAGCCCGTCGTGAACGGCTCGGGCAGGATCCTCGCCACGCGCTCGCGGATCGAGAAGAACGATCCCGCGGCGATGAAAAGCGCGAAGCACATCCGCCAGAGGTGGCGCGCCAGGCGCTTTCCGCCCCGAGGCATGCCGCGTCGCATGATGCGCACATCGCCGATGGCCGCCAGAAGCAGCACCGTGGCGAGGATGAAGGACATCATGCCGATCGTGCGGAACGGGACTCCGCCGGAAGACAGACCGGGTTTGTTCACGCCCTGGATGCCGCCCACGAGCGAAAGCGCCACGAGAGCGATGGCGACCGTCAGCGCCGCGACGTTGATCACGCGCGTCCACCGCGACGGTTTGCGGACCGTCGTCAGCGCCGTGCCGACGAAGTAGATCGAGAGGACCGCGGCGACCACGTTCGACACGCCGGCACCCTTGAGGAACTCCAGGATCGAGGCCGTGATCCCCATGACCAGCATGGCGTAGACGAACAGCATCCCGGCGCGGCGGTGGAAGGTGCCGCCTTTCTTCACGGTGAGAGCGACGCCGCCGAGGACGATGGCCAGCATGCCGGCGGCGATGTGGATGGGGAGGAGCATGGGATTACCTTTCCTGGGACCGGCGCAGACTCCACAGTCCGCGAACCGAGAGCATGACGGAGACGAAGGCGCTGACGCCGAGGGCGTAGAGCGTCCAGATGAAGAAGAAGGCGCCGCTCGATTTGGCGATCGGGCCGGCGACGCCGACGCCCTTCCCCATCGTGTGCAGGACGGGGACACACAGCGACAGGAGCGACGCCAGGAGGACGATGATGTACCCCGATCGCCGTCCCTCGAGCGCCAGCGTCGCGTACAGCCAGACGCCGAAGATCAGGATGGCGGAGAGATTCGAGGCGTCCCCCGGCTCGATCCCGCGGACGATGTCGTCCGCCAGGTGAAACGTGAACAGCAGGACCGAGAACAGAGACAAGACCGTCAACGGGACATAGTGTTTCATTTCGTTCGCCACCCTTCCATTCCAATGCCTTTGACCAGCAGCCACATCGCGAGCGACGTCTCACCGATGAACGCGGGAACGGCCATGAACAGGAACACGCGACCGGCGAACTGCGGCGCGAGCACCAGCACGAAGCCGTTGAACAGGTACGCCACTCCGGCGAGCTGGCACAGCACGCCGATCGGCTTGGGCAGGTATCCCGACTTGAAAATCAGAGTTCCGATGATGACCAGGAATGGGCCGAACATCAGCAGGGCGATGCCGAAGCCGAACACGTGTGCCTTCATCGCCAGCGCGGTCATCGCCTGGAGCTGGCCGGGCGTGAACGCGGTCAGGTACGCGTTGCCGCCGAGGGGAAACAGTGCCTCCACGAGCTGCATCGCATACGCGCTCTCCACGGCAATGACGATGCCGTTGAACAGCAGCGCCATGAGCGCCAGCTCTTTGTGAACGGGCCGCAGGAGAACGTACAGGATCACCGCGAGGGCGACGGACAGGATCATCATCACCAGCTCGAACGCAATGCCGGTGCGCCAGAGCATCTCCATCTTCTGCAGATTGGCGAACGTCGCCGCTGCATCGCCGGCGGCCACGATGCGGCCGCGGATGAATGCCTCCTGGATGATGCCGAGGGCGATGATGATCAGATAGAGCGCACCGCCCACTCTCGCGTAGAGCTGCGGATTGATGTCCCTGTCGATCGTGCTCATTGCCATGCAGGCAGCATCGGCCCTGTACCGGGTTCGGGCAACCCGCTTGCGACGAAGCGCGGAATCGCGTGGACGAACGACGAAAACGTAGCGTAGGGCGGGCTTCAGCCCGCCCTACGTCTACATCTGCCGGAAGAGGTGGAGGTAGTTGCGGCTCACCGGCAACCTCTCGTCGCGACCTCTGAGGTGAATCTCCGCCGTCTCGTTGTCGTGCCGCCGCACGTGGCTGATCGCGCGCAGGTTCACGACGACCGAGCGATGGACCTGCGCGAACTGCTCCGGATCGAGCTGCTCGAACAGTTCCTTGATCGGCGTCCGCACCACCGCCTCGGCCGGCTTCCCGCCATCGCGCCAGGCCACGACCGTGTACTTCGCATCCGACCGCAGATAGTCAACGTCGTCGATGGCGATGAGGCGGACGGTCTTCCCCGCCTGGGCCCGAATCCATCGCAGCGGTTCGCCCTTCCCGCCGCCCTGCAGCTTCGCGAGCTGGGCGCTGAGCTGCTGCAGGAGCTGCTCGGTGTTGATCGCGGGCCGCGATGACTGCAGCCGCTCCTCGAGGCGACTCACGGTTTCGGCGAGCCGCGCCGGTTCGACGGGCTTCAGGAGGTAGTCGAGTGCGCCCTGGGCGAAGGCCTGCACCGCGTAGTGGTCGTAGGCCGTGACGAACACGAGATGCGCGCGGCGGCCGATGTGATTCGCGGCATCGACCCCGGAAAGGCCGGGCATGTGGACGTCGAGGAAACAGATGTCGGGATGCAGCTCCTCGAACATCCGCACCGCCTCCCGCCCGTTCCGCGCCTCGGCCACGATCTGTAAGTCGGGCCACACGAGCGCAAGTTGACGGCGCAACGCGTCGCGAAGCAGAGGTTCATCGTCGGCGATCAACGCAGTGGCGTTCATGTGTGCGCAGGCATCTCCACTTCGACGACAACGCCGCGCGGCTCCGCGGAACGAAGGTGCAGGCTCGCCGCGTCGCCGAAGATCAACCGCAGCCGCTCGCGCAGAGTCGTCAGACCGGTTCCCAATCCATTCGCGGAATCATGGAGGCCCGCGCCGGTGTCGGCGACACGAACGATGCAACGACCGCCGCTGACCTTGATGTCGATGTCAATGCGCCCGCCTTCTTCGCTCGGATCGATCCCATGTCGTACCGCATTTTCGACGAGCGTCAGCAGCGTCGTTGGAGGACATCGAACGCCGAGGGCTGAAGGATCGACGTTCATCGTGTACTGCAGTCGATCGGGCATGCGCATGTGCATCAGTTCGAGATATG
>DATLOL010000137.1:0-2119 GCA_035536275.1 Thermoanaerobaculia bacterium | reverse complement strand
TATATATCTATAGTATATACCCCGGCGTGAGGCATTCGCTTCACGGCCACGATCCAGGAAGGTCAGGCAACCGATGCTTCTCGAGCGGCGAGTGGTCTCACGAAAGACGCCTGGCGACGGGCGGCTCGAGATCACGAAGCGTGCAGCTGGTCGCCTGCGTGATCTCGGCCACGTGCTCGAGGTGGAGCTGAGCGGCCAGCACACCTCCGCGACTCTCGAGAGCATGACGTGCACATGTCGGGGCGAGGGCAAGCCCCATGCGCACTACTTTCTTCAATCCTCGACGTTCAAGCGGCTGACGCCCGGGGTCGAGGTCGACCTCGAGCTCGACGAGACTGTTGGTGTCGTGCGGTTAGTCAATCGAGCGCGAGACGCGTGAGCATCATGTCCATGAGGGTAGGAGCTCTCGCGTTGGCGATGGTCACCGTGGGTCTGCTTCCCGCCGCATCGTGCCGGCGCGAGCACGGCGCAATCGGCACTCATCGTCCCAGGCAGCTCGATTCAGCAGCGAGGCAAATCATCGGCTTCCTTCGTGGCGAGGTTGACTTCGATCGCATTCGAGTCGCCGACGCGGTCACGTTCTACGTCAGCCCGGAAGGTGGCGGAGCGCGCGCCGAGCTCACACGGGCGCAACTTCGTGACCGGTCGAACTGGAAGGTCCGCGGGCCAGGTGGAGGATTGCGCTCCTTGCTGCCGTCGCATGGAATGACGAAGCTGACGACACGAGTCGGACGCCACCTCAACTGCCTCGAGTACGCTCTCTCCTCGAGGTACCCAGAGCTCGCGCAACTCCCACACGTCGGCACGAAGCTCGAGCCGGCCAACCCGACCAGCTGCCTGCAAACCCGAAACCTCACGCTCGTCTTCGATCCGCATGAGCGCCCGCCGACGCTGATCGGCGCCGTGTACGATCAGTGGGAATGGTGACTCGATGATTCCGAAGCTCAGGGACAATTGACGATGCAATCTGAACCCACACTCCCGACCATCCTCCTCGCCGCGGCCACGGGCGCCCGCACCATGACAGGGCTCGCCGCGACCGCGCGTGTCATTCGCGGGGGAGAACCAATCACGGCGCAGCCCGCACGATTCGTCGCCAGCGGCTCAGTTGCGAGCGCCATAGGAGCGCTCGCGGCGATGGAGCTGCTAGCCGACAAGCTGCCCGGCATCCCGAACAGAACGGATGCGTTACCACTCCTCGGACGCGCCGCCGCGGGTGCGCTCATCGGAGCGACGATTGCCGCGGCATCGCGGCGTGATCGGGTTCAGGGCGCGGCGATCGGTGCTGTCGTCGCCGTGATCGCCGCGCGTCTGAGCTTTCACGCCCGCCGCGCGCTCGCCGAGCAATTGCCAGCGACGCTGGCAGCACTTGTGGAAGATGCCGCCGTGGGGTGCATCGCCGCCGCCGGTGTCGCGGCGATGAACCGCTGATCATCAAGCGAGCAGGTCACGCGTGGCCATCCCCCGGAATCGCTTCGCGTCCTTCACGCGTGGGATGTTGTTGAACATCACATACGTCTCGGCATCCAGGCGAATCCAGGCGTGGAGCCGGCGCAGCTCGTCGTCGCTGTAGGTCGCGTAGTGACTGCCGTTCCCGTGAAGGCGCCAGTACGTCAGCTCTGGCGTGAGCGATGGGCGGATGAACGGGTCCACGGTGTGTACCAGATCCAGTTCGCGGCACAAGGATGACACCAGCTCGTCCGGCCACGGGCCGCGCGGCTCCCACAGTAATCGGACGCCCGGCGCGTGCTCGATCGTCGAGAAAAAGCGGCGCATTGCGTCCGCGTTCTCGGGAGTCGGCCGGAAGCTGGGCGGGCATTGAAAGAGGATCGCCGTCGCCCGCAGGATACGCGCGGCGGCGAGCGTCGTCTCCCAGGCGCCGAGCACGGTGCCGTTGACGCGGAAACCGCCGGCCTCCGCTCTCGCGAGATCGCTGAAGGGAGAGCGCAGCCGGCGGTAGGTGCGACTCGTCCCAGCGTGCGTAATGACCTGCCACGCCTTCATTGTGAACTCGAAGTCCGCGGGCGCGTCGTTGCGCCAGCGCTCGAGCGTCGACGGAGGCGGTGGATCGTAGAAGGTCTGCTGGACCTCCACGACCTTGAAGGCCTTGTAGTACGCG
>DATLOL010000136.1:0-5333 GCA_035536275.1 Thermoanaerobaculia bacterium | reverse complement strand
ACACGCGACTACCGTAATCACCGCGCCTATTTCGTCGTTGCTGTCTGGCTCTCGCGCGGACGCGGCGAGCCCATGTCCACGCTGCCGCGGAAGTGCGCGCCCTCGGCCACGATGATCTTCGGCGCCTTGATGTTGCCGTCGACCGACGCCGAGGCCACGAGCTCCACGCGCTCGTCGGCCGAGACGTCGCCGGTGAGCTTGCCTTCGATGGTCACGTTGCGCGCGTGCACGGTGGCCTCGAGGCGGGCCTTCGTGCCGATGAGCAGGTCGCCGCTGAGCTTGACGTGGCCGCGGACCTGTCCTTCGATGACCACGGGCTCGGAGCCGCTGAGCGTTCCTTCGATGATGATGTTCGCGCCGAGGAACGTCGTTCCCGGCGCGGCCTGCTGCCCCTCACGACGCGTCAGAGGCGGCGCGGACGGGGCGGGATCCTTGGAGAAAAGAGCCATTGTGTCGAACCTCGAACAATCGGGGCGGAAGCATACATCACCCATACGAGGCATCGATTCTCTGTAGAATGTCTCTGTCACAATCCATCAAATCCCACCTGAACGAGGACCCCACGTGCTTCGAAAAATCACCCTGATCGCGACCGTTGTCCTGGCCGTCGCCGCCATGGGCGCGGACGACATCATGAAGTGGAACAAGACCCCGGAGTCGTACTTCATGACGGCCGAGGAAAAGGCCGCGTGGAAGGACGTCAAGACGCCCAGCCAGGCCCAGGAGTTCGTCGACGAGTTCCGCCGCAAGCGCGGCCCGATGTTCCGCGACGAGCTTCGCCGTCGCGTGGAAGCCGCGGACAAACAGTTCGGCCTCGGCAAGACCCCCGGGTCTCAGACCCAGCGCGGGCGCGTCTTCATCGTGATGGGCGGCGGACCGAGCCGCAGCACCACCGATCGCCGCATCCAGGAGTCCGGTGGCCTGAACCGCATCGAGGCCCAGGCCATCATCGGCTCCGAGTGGACGTACGAGGCGGACCGCCTCCCGGCCGATCTCGGTACGAGACAGCTCAAGATCAAGTTCGTGACCGACACACGCCGCGCCGCGGAGAACATCGACAACCCCGGGAACGTCGAGCCGCAACTCGCGAAGGTCGCCGAGCTCGAGTCCGCGAAGTTCATCGCGCAGGCCGCGCAGGCCCAGCAGCGCACTGCTCCCGCGGTGCAGCCAGCCGCGCCCGCAGCCCCCGCCGCTCCTGCCGGATCCGATCCGCTGTGGAATGCCACGCCGTCGCTGAACGGCGCGATGGTCACCGGCGACGCATTCATCAGCCCGACCGAGCAGACGTTCTACGCATACAACTTCTATGTGCCGAAGAGCGCCGGCGCGTTCGCGGCGAACAACGGCGTGCTGGTCACGCTCGTGCGCGACGCCAACGGCCAGCAGGTCATCTCCGACCGTAAGACCGTTGATCTGAGCTCGTACGACGACGCCAGCGGCGCGCGCTTCGTCGATCACGCGGTCGCGCTTCCTCCCGGCAAGTACGACGGGCTGTTCGCTTTCTACGCGCCGGACGGCACGACGCTCCTATCCAGCCACCGCGCGTCGTTCGAGGTCGCGCCGAAGGATGAGCCCCGCGCGTCCGCGCTCTTCCTCACCAGCCGCATCGACACGCTGGAAAAGCAGGAGCCCCTCGATCCGTTCACGTTCGTCGCGACGAAGTACGCCGTGCGCGCCGACCGCCGCTTCCGCACCGCCGACAAGCTGGCGTTCTTCACCATCGTCGCCAATCCCACCGGCTCGCCGAGTCCGAATCTGATGCAGAAGATGACCTTCAAGAAGGACGGGAAGGAGTTCGCGAAGACTCCGCTCGAGCCGGCCCAGGTCACCCAGACCGGTCCGAACACGTTCCTCGTGGGCAACAGCTTCGATCCGGAGACGTTCCCCGCCGGCCACTACTCTCTCGAGCTGCAGGTGCGCGACATGAATGCGCCGGACGACAGTCCGCTGCGCAAACAGGGTTGGGTCCTGAAAAGCGAATTCGACGTCGTCAAATAGGGTTCGTCCGACCATGAGAAAAGCGAGGTTTCCGATGAAAGCGTTGATCGTGGCTGTGATGCTCGCCGTCGCGGTGCCGCTGTCCGCCGCCGACGATCCTCTGAAGTGGAACAAGTCGCCCGAGGCGTACTTCATGACCGCGGCGGAACGGTCGGAGTGGAAGAACATCGCCTCTCCCCAGGACGCGCAGCGGTTCATCGACGAGTACTACCGCAAGCGGGGCGATCAGTTCCGCAAAGACGTGCGCACGCGCATCGACATCGCCGACAAGAACTTCCGGCTCGACAAGACTCCCGGCTCGCTCACCGCGAAAGGCCGCGTATACATGCTCCTCGGCCAGCCGAGCACCAGCCGCACCAACCGCACCGTCGACGACACGCGCGCCGGCGTCCCGGGCATTCCCCAGGTCGGCGGCGGCTCGATCGGCGGCATGGGCTCCACGATGACCGCAACCGACCGCTTCGAGAACCAGGCCATCATGGGCACGCAGTGGATCTACGAGCGCGATCGTCTGCCGGCGGACCTGGGCATGAGCCAGCTCAAGGTGCAGTTCGTCTACGACGCGCGTCGCGGCTTCGAAGTGGTCGAGAACCTCGGCAACGTCGAGCCGAAGCTCCTGGAGGCGGCGGAGCTCATCTCCAAACGCTACATGGCCTCCACGGGCACGCAGACCGCGGCGCGCTCGATGATGCCGGCCGACGCACCGGAAGCGCCGAGCGATCCGCTCTGGAACGCCACGCCCGCGCTCAACGGCGCGATCTTCACCGGCGACGCGTTCCTCAGCGCGCGCGAAGAGCCGTACTATGCGTTCACCTACTTCATGCCCAGGACCGCGACCGCGTTCGGCGACTGGAAGAACGGCCTGCTGGTCACCCTCGTGCGCAACGAGGCCGGACGCCAGGTCGTCTCCGATCGTCAACAGGTTGACCTTTCCACTTACGACGCCGCCAGCGGCGCGCGCTACATCGACCGCTCCATCCTGCTGCCCCCGGGCAAGTACGAAGGACTGTTCGCGGTCTACTCCCCGGACGGCGTGACGTTGCTGTCCAGCCACCGCACCTCGTTCGAAGTCGCGGCGCCGAACGCGCAGCGCACTTCGTCGCTGTTCCTCACCAGCAGGATCGAGACGCTGAGCGAGCAGAACGCGCTGGATCCGTTCACGTTCGTCGCGACGAAGTACACCGTCCGCGCCGACCGCCAGTTCCGCGCGGACGACAAGCTGGCCTTCTTCACCTTCGTCGCCAATCCCACAGGATCGCCGTCGCCGAAGCTGATGCAGCGGATGGTGTTCCGCCGCGACGGCAAGGAGTTCGCGCGGACGCCGCTGGAGCCGGCCCAGGTCACCCAGACCGGACCGAACACGTTCCTGGTGGCGACGGCCTTCGATCCGAAGACCTTCCCTGCGGGCCATTACTCGCTCGTAGTCCAGGTGCACGACTTCAACGCACCGGAGGGCAGCCCGCTGCGCGTCCCCGGTCACGTGCTGGCGACGGAGTTCGACATCATCCCGTAGAGGCTGTATGAGTTCATCCTCAGCGAGCAAAGCGAGTCGAAGGATCAATGGAGCCTTCTCGTAGAAGGCGCCACCGCATCGTGAGGGCTCCACTGACCCTTCGACTCGCTCCCGCTCGCTCAGGGTGAACTGGGGTTTGGCTGTATATTGCCCGGCCGTGCGTCGCATAACCGCTTCCCTCCTGCTTCTTCTCCCCCTTCTCTTCTCCTGCAAACGCGGCAAGAAGGACGAGGCCTACAAGACCGAGAAGGTCGATCGCGGCACCGTGACCATGACCGTCACCGCGACGGGCACGCTCTCCGCCGTCACCACCGTGCAGATCGGCAGTCAGGTCTCGGGCGTCATCGCCCGCCTCTATGCGGACTTCAACAGCGAAGTGAAGGAGGGCCAGTTGCTGGCCGAGCTCGATCCGACGCCGTTCCAGCAGCAGGTCGAGCAGCGCCAGGCGGATGTCACCCGCGCGCAGGTGCAGACCGAGGACGCGCGCATCAAGTACGACCGCCAGCGCCGGCTGATGGAAGCAGGACTGACGTCGCAGGCCGACGTCGATGCCGCCAAGGCGCAGTACGACTCCGCCCGCGCGCAGGTGCAGCAGGCCTCGGCCGCGCTCCGCGGGGCCCAGACCAGCCTCAAATACACGCGCATCACCGCGCCGACGTCGGGCGTGGTCGTCGACAAGCAGTACGAGGTCGGACAGACCGTGGCCGCGTCGTTCCAGGCGCCTACGCTCTTCGAGATCGCGCAGGACCTCACCAAGATGCAGGTGCAGGCCGACGTCGACCAATCGGACATCGGCCGGATCAAGGTCGGACAGTTCGCGCGCTTCAACGTCGATGCGTATCCCGATGAAGACTTCCGCGGACGCATCGCCCAGATCCGCTACAACGCGCAGGTCAACCAGAACGTGGTCACCTATCCGGTCATCCTCGAAGTCGACAATCCGGAAGGACGCCTCCGTCCGAAGATGACCGCGAACGTGACCATCGACGTCAGCAGCGTGAAAGACGTCCTGCGCGTTCCGAATGCGGCGCTGCGATTCAAGCCGCCGCAGGACGAGAACGAGAAGAAAACCGCGGGCGCCGGCACCTCGACGCGCGGCGGCGACGCGGGCGAGCGCATGGCCCGCAGCGGACAGGCCGGTGGTCCGGCCGGCGCGGCGGCGCAGATGCCGGGAGGCCGCGGACGCCGCGGCGGAACGGGCGGCGCGCTCGCCCGTCCGCAGACCGTCTACATCCTCGGCGCGGACAAGAAGCTCGCGCCGGTCGACATCCGCACCGGCATCACCGACGGCCGCTTCACGCAGGTCGTGTCCGGTGAGCTGAAGGTCGGCGATGCGGTCATCGTCGGCATTGCCACGTCGAAGGTCGAAGGTCCTCCGCCGATGGGTGGTCAGGGCGGGCCGGCCGGAGGCCAGCGCGGCGGCGGGCGGCGAGGCTGATTCGTGGCCGGTCCCGTCATCCGGATCCGCGAACTGGTCAAGATCTACAAACTCGGCGAGGTCGAAGTGCGCGCGCTCGATGGCGTGGACATGCAGATCGATGGAGGCGAGTTCGTCGCCATCATGGGTCCGTCCGGCTCCGGCAAATCGACGTTTATGAATTTGATTGGGTGTCTGGACACGCCGACGTCTGGTGAATACTGGCTGAACAAGCAGGTCGTGTCGGACTTGACCGATGATGAACTGGCGCGCATCCGCAATCGAGAAATTGGTTTCGTATTCCAGACCTTCAATCTGCTGCCCCGCGCGACCGCACTTCACAACGTTGAGCTGCCGCTCATTTATGGCGGTGTCGCGTCCAAGGAACGGAAAGCTCGCGCACAG
>DATLOL010000135.1:0-12217 GCA_035536275.1 Thermoanaerobaculia bacterium | reverse complement strand
TCTGCATCTCGGTCTTTCATCCGTCGGCGGGCTTCGACGAAGACTCTTCTCTAAGATCGTCCCTCGCCTCACCACCGGCCACGAATGCTCCAACCCTGGCGTCTGTCGCAGGCTATTGTTCTGCCGCGCAGTCTCCTAGCCGGCGCCTATTGGCCCATGCCTCCTCGCGACCGAACATGCATTCGTGCGACGGGAACCAGTGATCGACGCTCCGCGGTTTCAGCTCACGCTGCGACGACACCCGGGGGTACGATGTGTACCTCGCCAGAATTGCAGTTTAAACTTGAACTCAGAGGGCACTAAATATTCGGAGGAGAGAAAGATTACACCGGTTCGATTGTTCGGCGATCATAACGGATTTTGCGACGCACCATTATCATCTACCCCTCGTTGTCGGAACGAGACATTGTAAGATCCGTCTGCAGCGGAACCGGGGCATGCCATGAATGGTGCTCGAATCAACTTAATGCTCATTACTCCGCCCTGCGCGGAGACCTCGAGCGGCTCGATCGGAAAGTGGATTGCATCCAGCCCGAATGCGGTTTTCTGCTGCGCCAGCATATCGTCAACAGACGCTGCCATGAACGGCGTCTCGCTCAACTGGCGAGACCCCGAAAACGTTACGTGTTGATTGAGCTGCGGAGATCGGTCGGCGTCGCCGAGTTCGTAGTTAACCTTGAAGCGCTCCGGCGACTGCTGTTGAATGAAAACGGATCCACCAGCAATTGCGAGCGTTCCGAGAACAACTCCCTTCTGCTGTGGCGCCAGCGACGCTATCGTTACAGTGCGTATAGGGTAACCGCCTGGACTCGTCTCGCGGCTCTGCGATAGAGCAAGTTGAGGGCTTCCTGCCACCTCGAATTCACCAAAACGCGAACTGAAAGTCAGCCGAATGTCTGTTAGCTCTGATCGACCGCGATTCTCAAGGTAAATGCCATAAAATATACGCGGGAGAACTCGTTCGCGAGCGGGCGGTAGTATCGCATCACTGTCAGCGGAATACCTTGCCAGCCACGCGACGCAAGGAGTACGGAAATCTACGACGGTCCGGTACTCATATACAACGCCAGTATCCTGCACGATACGGTACGAGCCGCTCAGTCCCTTGGCGATGGACACAAATAGCTGCGGTCTATTCAAGTAGCTTGCGATAACGACGCCCAGCAGAATCATCACAATCGGCAGAACGACCGCTGTTACCGTCCAACCCGTAATCCAGGCACGCATGCGTTCGACGGCGGCGGCGACAGTGCGCTGGTCATGTCGACCGACCTCAATTTCAGGTTCTGATGCGACTTCGGTCGGTTCGCCCATATTCTCATGATAGCGCTCTGCGTTAGGTCCGGCAAGCGGATCTGCCGTAAGCGGCGCGCCCAGGGCCCACGTGCCGAAGCCGCGCGCCGGTTGCGCCAATGACGTGCGGAGAACCGAGCGGCGAACTGCAACCGGCGTATCCCCCATCACGCTAGCGACGACGTAGGCAGCTCGGCTGCCGGGCCGACGCCGGGCCGCTCCAGCTTCAGCGTAAAGTTAGCGAGCGTCCGGCGCGATGTGGCAAACTGATAACGTGGATATGTTAGGTCTCCCGCCTCCTCCTACCGACGACTATCACAAGTTTCGGGCGCTGGCCGGTATTTGGCTGGTTTTTGGAACGGTTGTCTCGACGAGTGTCGGTCTTTATCACTTCACCGACATGACATACGAGACGCGAGCGCGCGCCGTTAGCTTGAGGGCTGATGTCGACGCACTGGACCGTTCGCTCGAGTTAGCGAACAGTCAACTCGCGCTCGACGCCGCAGCTCTACACAAGCTCGCCGAATTAACAGCGTCGCTAGAGCATTCTGCTAAAAACTCTGACGCTCTCGTACGCGATCTAGAACGAGACGCACAACGACGGTTCTCGACCAGTGACATCGAAGCACTAAAACGCGCGATCGGGGCGACGCACACACGCGCCGAAGCGCTTCGCGGCGTGCTGACCGCCACACGCAACGTGAGCGAGTCCGGGACGAGTCGCGTAGAAGCGCTCGCGGCGAAGACCACTGCGTTGCACAAGGATCTCGCCACGGCGAATGTGTTGACTGAAAAGGTCATTGCCTTTGGAGTCGGGTTGATCGTGATAATCGTGGCTGGCGCACTACTATGTGCATGGGGCGTACGGCTCGCTAGAGACGGTCTTGAGAAATGGAGTATGTTGCAGGAACTGCAGGATGAACAAATGCGCCGACAACTCGCCGCTACTCCCATCGTGAGTTCCGGCGGGTCGAACGAAGGTTAAACATCGTTAGACGCGCTGCTAGCCAGCATCTTGCTTGCGCCTAACTAATAACTAATGTTTCCACGGCGGCTCGGTGGCGTTGCCTCCGTCGCTACGCGCCACGCTCATGTCGCATATCGCAATTGCCGCTCTCATGTGCCGGCTTGATACGCGGCGTTCCGTGGCGTGTATGCGGTTACGGCCATCGTCCGGTGCCGACGACGTCGTTGCCGCCGCCATCGACTATCGGTGCCCGCGTGGCGCGACCCGCTCCGATCGCACCATACGATGGCACCGATAGGAGAGCTACGGAGAAGACGCCGCCCTCCTCCGCCCGCCCGCCCTCTGCTGCGCCAGCGTCCACGTGAGGATGCCGCGCACGTGTGCGCGGAACCAGGGGGATTGCCACACGTCCTCGCGGTGGCCGAGGGCGGTGTAGAGCACTTCACCGTTGCCGTAGCGCTTCTCCCATGCGACCGGGGCGCCGTCGACGGTCATTAGCACGTGGATGTCACCGGCGACGTTCGCGAAGGAGTAGATCTCTTCGAGCATCACGTGGGGGGACGGGAGGGATTTCGTCGCGAGGTGAGATGGGGCTTCGATGCGGAACGTGGCCTCGAAGTCGGGCGGGTGGGACGCGAATTCGGCGCCGATCATTTCGATGTATTCGGGGGACGAGTGCCAGGTGTCGGTGGCGCTGTGGATGCCGACGAAGGTGCCGCCGCGGGTGACCCAGGCGAGCAGCGACTGGCGCGCGACGGGATCAAGCTCGCCGGTCGTGTTCACGAAGATGACGGCGCTGATGCCGTAAAAGCCGATGTGTGAGCGGAGGTCGTCGTTGGTACGGGCGAAGACCACCTCCGCACTCTGTGCAGCCGCCAGTTCCTGGATCGTGCTCTCCGCGACCTCGATCGAGTCGTGGCGGAATCCCTCGGTCGCGGTGACGACGAGGATGCGGGCCGCGAAGAGCGTCCAGTGCATGCAATTAGCGGGGCGGGCGGGTGCGTGGGTGTTCGTCGCGGTGGACCGGGTGGACGAGATACGGCCCGAGGTCGGCCGTCTGCGGGAGCTGCGACTGCTGCAGCTTTTCGCCGGGCCGGCGCCACCGCAGCCAGACCTGCTGCAGACGATGCGTGCCGCGCGCGTCGACGATCTCGACCTGCAGGTCGGTGTCGGCGCGGATGCCGGCCGGGCGCTCTGCGATGTGCGCGCTGAAGCGCGATCCGTCGACCGCGGCCTCGATGCGCTCCGTGCGGTTGTCGAAGTAGAGCGTCGCGAATCTCAATGGAGCGTCGCCGTGGCCGGAAACATCGAGTGCGCCCGTGATCTCCTCCCAGTGCACCGGATGCTCGAGCACGTACGGCGACTGTGGCGTGCGGACCGCGCGCGGATCGCCGATCGGCGTGTCGTCGTGCACGAGGATCAACTCCGCCTTGCTCATCATCGCGCCGAGATCGTCGTAGCCCGGCGGCAGGAATCCGGAAACGCCGTTGACGAGCGGCTTGTGATGCACGGTCGCGAAGTAGAGGTACTCGTACGCGTTCGATTGAGCGATCGGGACTTCGAGCACGCTCTTCACGTCGCGGGTCGCAAGCCAGCGATAGACCGGCGGCGTCTCGCCGGTGGTGAGATACCAGCGGATCGGCGCGGCGCGCAGCTCGAAGAGCAGCGCGAACGTGAGGACCACCGCGATCCAGCGGCGTCGCGCCGCGGCGTATGCGATCAGGATGGCCATGCCGAGGTAGACGATCATCGCCCATCGCGCAGGCGCGCGGATGCCGCGGAAGAGCGGCACGTACTCGAACAGCAGCCGGCCGAAGATCGTGTGCATGCCGAGCGAGCCGAGAAAGCCCAGGACGATGAAAAAGAGCGCGATGTTCCGCTCGCGTTTCGTGGCGAACCAGATCCCGATGAGCGCCAGGACGATGCCGAGGACGCCGGGAAACGCCCAGTGCTCGGGATTCGTCGAGCCGTCGTTCGTCAGCGGCCCGTACAGGCGGTTGTGCAGGCTGGCGATGGTCCAGCCGTGCAGCGTGCCGGAGTACTCGAGCGTCTCGCCGGCATCGCCGCGCAGGCCGTAGAGCCGGCCCGCTTTCCAGTACGGAATGAGGATGGGAATGAGCGCGAGACTACCGATGAGCATGGCGAGGGACGCGCGAACGAGGAACGTCTTCGCTTCAGGGAGGGGATTCCGTGCCCTCTCCGGGGCACGGAATGACACAGCCACAATGACCAGTGCGCCCGCGATGGTGACGGAGCCGAACGCCAGCCAGTGCAGGTTGGTCAGGCCGTTCATCACGAATGCGAGCGCGAACAGCGCCGCTGTTTTCCGATCGCGTATGCGAAGCAGCGCGAGGAGCATCAGCGGCAGCCAGAGCGTCCAGAGATGCTGGAGATGCGTCAGGTGCGAGAACCGCCACGGCACGAAGGTGAAGAACACGCCCGCTGCGATCCCGGCCCAGGTTGAGCCGGTGAGCGCTCGCCCGAGCAGCGCCATCGCGTAGCCGGACAGCGCGTAGCCGAGGAGGACGGCGACGTTGTAGATGACGAGGATGGGCGCCTTCGCGACGAACAGCGGCACGAGCACGAGCAGGATGCCCAGGAGGTTCTCGCTGAACGCGATCGTGTACGGGAGCGGATGGAAGATGTTCCCCTGGAAGAGCGCCGCGCCGCCATGCGTCAGGGCGTACCACTCCCAGTCGAGGATCCAGGCGTTGATGAAGGGATCGCCCGGATGGGCGACCGCGACGTCGAGGTTGGGCGCGAGGGGCCAGGTCATGGCGACCGCGGCCGCCATGAAGAACGCCAGAATCCCGAGATGCCGCACCGCGGCCGATTATAGGGATGGTTCCACGGCCCTCCGTTGTTCTCCCCGGCGCATGAAGAGACTCCTGGTCGTACTCGCACTCACGGTCCCCGTTTTCGCCGACACCGCCCTGTTCTCGAAGTACGAAGCCGTCCGCCAGGGCCTGCTCAAGAACCGCCTCGGCGACGTGCAGAAGAACGCCGCCGCCCTCGCGCACGATGCGGAAGCCGCGAAACTGCCGGCCATCGCGGAATTCGCGCAGTCGGTCTCGGTCGCGAAGAACCTCGCCGACGCCCGCCGCTCCTTCGGCGTCCTCTCCGAAGAGATGATCAAGATCCGCGACACCGCCGGCACGCCGAAGCCGGCCGTCTACCATTGCCCGATGGTGAAAAAGTCGTGGCTCCAGGCCAAGGGCAAAGTCGGCAATCCGTACGATGCGGCGATGGCCACGTGTGGGGAGTTGAAGGCGGAGTAGCCTCGTCACGTTTCGCGTTCCGTTTCACGCCGGGCACCACCCCCGCAATAGCCTTGCGGCGTGCGGCGCGTAGTCCTCTCCTTTCTCACCTTCTTCTCCGTCCTTTGCGGCTATTTCGTCCTGCGGCCGGTGCGGGACGAGATCGGGGTGCGCGCGGGGGTGGAGCAGTTGCCGTGGCTGTTCACGGCCACGTTCGTGGCGACGCTGCTGCTCGTGCCGCTGTTCGGGTGGATCGTGTCGCGCGCGCAGCGGCGGGCCATCGCGGCAGCGACCTACGCGCTCTGCACCGTGCTCCTGCTGCTGGCGTACGGCGGCCTGCAGAGCTCGAGCATCATCGCTTGGGGGGTCGGTCTCTGGGTCGGCATCTCGGTGCTGAACCTCTTCATCATCTCCGTGTTCTGGAGCCTGATGGCGGACTGCTTCCGCGACGAGGAGGCGCGCCGCTTCTACGGCATCATCGCCATCGGCGGTACGGCCGGCGCGATCGCGGGTCCGGCGCTGACCGCGCTGCTGGTGACGCGCATCGGCCCGATCAACCTGCTCCCGATCTCCGCGGTCTTTCTCGGGATCGCGGCGATGCTCTCGCTCCTGGTCCCGCGGCGTGAGGACACGGCGCCGCGCGAGAAGGTCGGCGGCAACATCCTCGCCGCCATCCGGCTGACCCTCCGCAATCCGTCGCTGCTGCGGATCGCGCTGATCGTCATCTGCTACACCACCATCTCCACGATCTTCTACTTCGAGCAGGCGGACATCGTGAAGCGGGTCATCACCGATTCCGGCGAGCGCACGCGCTACTTCGCGCTGCTCGATCTGGCCAACAACATCGTCACCGTGCTGCTGCAGGCGCTGGTGACCTCGCGCGTGCTCACCCGCCTCGGCCTGAAGTTCGCGCTGAGCGCGGCGCCGGCGATCATCGGCACCGGCCTCGCCCTGCTGGCGGTGCTGCCGCGGCTCGCGCTCATCGCCGTGCTGCAGGTCATCCACCGCGCCGGCGAGCACGCCTTCTCGCGGCCGGGACGCGAGGTCGTGTTCACGTCCGTGAACCCCGAGGAGCGGTACAAGGCGAAGAACTTCATCGACACGTTCGTGTATCGCGGCAACGACACCCTCGTGGCGTGGCTGATCGGCGTGATGCACACCAACGGCGCCGGCCTGCCGGCCATCGCCTTCCTCGGCGTCATCGTCGCCGCCGGATGGGCCGCCAACGGCTACGCCCTGGGGAGGAAGCATGACCCGTCGTGAGCTTCTGATGATGATGATGGCCGCGGCCGTGAACAGCGGCGCCGCTCCCGCTCCCGCGAAACGTCTCTACCCGATCGGCCTCGGCACGTGGCAGACCTTCGACGTCGCCTCGCCGACACCCGCGCTCGAGGAAGTGCTGCGGCTGTTCGTGCAGCTCGGCGGCAGTGTGGTCGACTCCTCGCCGATGTACGGCCGCTCCGAATCCATCCTCGGCGACATGGCCGTGAAGCTCGGCGTCCGCGACAAGCTCTACGTCGCGACCAAGGTCTGGACCACCGGCCGCGCGGCGGGCATCGCCCAGATGGAAGACTCCGAGCGCAAGCTCCGCGGCAAGGTCGACCTGATGCAGGTCCACAACCTCCAGGACGCGGACACGCATCTCGAGACGCTGCGCCGCTGGAAGGCGGAGGGGCGGGTGAAGCACATCGGGGTCACGCACTATCACGCCGGCGCGCACGATCGTGTGGCCGAGTACGTGCGCCGCGGCGGCATCGATTTCATCCAGATCAACTACTCGCTCGCCGAGCGCGAGGCCGAGCGCCGGCTGCTCCCGCTGGCGAAGGACCACGGGGTGCGGGTGCTCATCAACCGCCCGTTCGGCGCGGGATCGCTGTTCCGCGAGACGCGCAACAAGCCCGTGCCGGCGTTCGCGAAGGAGCTGAACGCGACGAGCTGGGCGGAGCTCTTCCTCAAGTTCGTCATCTCCCACCCCGCGGTGACCGTGGCCATCCCGGCGACGTCGAAGCCGGAGCACCTGCGCCAGAACATGAACGCCGGCCGCGGCCCGATGCCGGACGAGGCGATGCGGAAAAAGATCGCGGCGCTGTAACGCCGAAATCGCGCCGCTCAAAAGTGTGTTGCGGACCGTGAAAATCGATCCGACTCTCGGAGGACAGTCAATGCGTAAGACTCTCGGAATTCTCGTAGCGCTGTTCGTCGCCACCGCCGCGTTCGCGTCGGACATGCCCACCGGCCCGCTGAAGAAGGTGGAGCCGAACATGGTCTGCATGGTCAACGAGATGGCCATGGGCAAGGAACAGATCCCGGTCGAGGTGGAAGGCAAGACGTATTACGGCTGCTGCGAGATGTGCAAGACGGCGCTCGCCAACGACGCCTCCAAGCGCACGGCCACGGACCCGATCAGCGGCAAGACCGTGGACAAAGCCGAAGCGGTCATCGGCGCGCAGGAAGACGGCCGCGTCTTCTACTTCGAGAGCGAAGAGAACCTGAAGAAGCTCAACGCTCTCTACAAGAAGGGCTGACGCTCACGCATCGGCGTTCGCGGGCATCGAGCTCGCGAACGCCAGCGCGGCCGCCACGAGCATCAGCGGGATCGGCGCCCCGATCCGCCTCTATACTCGGCCGATGCTTCGCGATGATCAGCAGCCGGCCGACGAATGGTCTCCCGACTTCCTCGAGGCGCTCGGAACGCTGGACGAGAAAATCGACCGGCCACCGTCGAAACCGGTCGGCGATGAGAAAGACCCCTTCGACTGACGTTCATGCTCTTGGTGCCGCCCGCCCGGGAGCGAGACGCTCCCTGCTCAGCCGGCGGGACGCCGGCGGTCCACTGAGCGAACACCGCCCGCGATGCTGGTGTGCGGACCGCCGCCGTCTCGGCGGCTGAGCAGGCGGCGGTCCGCGAAGAGGTCCCGCAACGCCACCCGTTTCCCATCGCGCTGAAGGAGCGCCAGGCGTTCCTCGAACTCGCCGATGGTCCAGCACTCCTCGGGCTCGAGGGTCTCGACGGCGACGTCGTTGAGCTCGCAGATGTCGCGGTAGTCGGTTTCGTCCTCGATCCAGCGGAGGGGGAGGCCCTGGGTGCGGCAGACGTAGGGGCGCAGTGCGTAGATGCGGCATTCGCCTTCTTTGCCGAGGAAGGCGCAGCGGCCGGGTGGGTGGGGCTGAGCGGAGACGAGAAGCTCCGCGGCGCCGCGGCGGATGCGTTCCGCCTCCACCTCGAACACGGTCAGGCCGTCGACGCAGCAACCCGAGCAGCCCCGCGCGCAGGCCAGTTTGCCGGCCTGTCGGAGAGCGACCGCGGCGGCGCGGCGGTCGACTTCGTCGTGGAGTGCGTCGATCATGGCACGTCTCACAACGCGACTAACCAATTTCGACCTTCCCGGTCCAAGGGTGCGGATGGAAACGGATCACGAGCTCATCGAGCGGGTGCGTGGCGGCGACGACGACGCCTTCCGGCTGATCGTCGAGCGTCATTCGCGCGCGATCTACCGCTCGGCGTATCGCATCACCGGCAACGGCGCGGACGCGGATGACGTCGTCCAGGAGACGTTCCTCCGTGCGTACCGCGCCCTGGAGCGCTTCGACGCGCGGGCCGCGTTCACGACCTGGCTCCATCGCATCGCCATCAACTGTTCGCTCGACCTCATCGACTCGCGCAAGCGTCGCGACGCGAAGCACGACGACGAGGCCCTCGCCGCCATCGCCTCTCCTGTGGCCTCCCCCGACCGCGTCGTGCACAGCATCGAGATGCAGCGCGCCGTGGCCACGGCCATGGAGCGGCTGAGCGGCAACGAGCGGACGGCATTCGTCCTCCGTCACTTCGAAGGGATGCCGCTCGAAGAGATCGGCAAGGTTTTGGGCACGCAGCTCAACGCCACCAAAAACACGGTCTTCCGCGCGGTGAAAAAGCTCCGGGAGCAATTGCAGCCATTCACGGGATCACTGGTATGAACCACCTCACTCACGACGAATTCGTTCTCACCTACTACGGCGAGCCGTCCCTCGGCGGCGACCGCCGCGGGCATCTCGACGCGTGCGAGTCGTGCCGCGGCGAGCTGGCTTCGCTGGCGGCCGTGCTCGACCGGGTCACGCCGGTCGAAGTCCCCGAGCCGGCCGACGACTACGAGGCTCGCGTGTGGGATCGCCTGCAGTGGCGCCTCCGCGGCGAGAAGCGGAAGCATCGCCCCGCGATGCGCTGGATCGCGATTGCGGCAACCGTTGCGGTCGCGTTCCTCGCGGGCGTGTTGTGGAAGACTTCCGGTCTCCGAGTCGCCGAGTCGCCGAACGTGGTGGCAACGAGCTCCTCGCAGGCTCGAGGACCCGCGGACCCGCAGGTTCCGACCAACCGCGTGCTCCTCGTCATCGTCGGCGAGCACTTCGATCAGTCCGAGCGCGTGCTCGTCGAGCTGAGCAACCTCACTCCGAACGGCAACACCGACATCAGCGGCACGCGCGATCGCGCGCAGGAGCTGCTGGAAAGCAACCGTTTGTACCGCACCAGCGCCACGACGCGCGGCGAGGAGGACGTGGCCACGCTCCTCGACGAGCTCGAACCGGTGCTGCTGCAACTCGCCCACTCCCCCTCGCAGGTCAGCGCGGAGGAGCTCCGCTCGATCCAGAAGCGCGTCGAGGCCAAGGGACTCGTTTTCAAACTGCGCGTGGTGCGCGCCGGCGTCGGTCACGACACGCGCACCCCGTCTACCACCATCTGAGGAACCAGGACATGAACACTCGCAAATTTCTCGCGGCCTTCTTCGCCGCGCTCCTCCTTCTGACCGGCGCGGCCTTCGCCGACGAGCGCTCCGAGCGCGAGGCCGATCTGTACGAAGAGGCCACGGACTACATCGACGACGAAGACTGGGGCCAGGCCGTGCGCGCCTTCAAGGACGTCGCCGAAATGAAAGGCAGCCGCGCCGACGGCGCCCTGTACTGGATGTCGTACGCGCTGCTCAAGAGCGGACGGAAGGCCGAGGCGATCCAGACCCTGGAAGGGCTGAAGAGGGGCTATCCGAAGAGCAAGTGGATCGATGACGCCGGCGCGCTCGAGCTCGAGGCCCGGCAGGCCCGCGGCGAGCGCATGCAGCCCGACCGCATCGCCGACGACGACCTCAAGGCCATCGCCCTCAACTCGCTGATGCACACCGATCCGGAGAGGGCCTACCCGACCCTTGAGAAGATCGTGCGCGGCCCGTCGAACAAGAAGACCAAGGAGCGCGCGCTGTTCATCCTCGCGCAGTCGTCGTCCCCCCGCGCCCAGGCGCTCATCGCCGACATCGCCCGCGGCAAGGCCAACCCTGACCTGCAGAAGACGGCCGTGAAGTACATCGGCATCCACGGCGGCAAGAAGAACAACGCCATCCTGTCCGAGCTGTACGCGTCGTCGTCCGAGGACGTGAAGAAGGAGGTGCTGCGCGCGTTCATGATCTCCGGCGACCGCGAGCGCGTGTACACCGCGGCCAAGAGCGAGAAGGAGCTCGAGCTCCGCAAGGAAGCGATTCACCTCCTCGGCGTCATGGGCGGACGCGCCGAGCTCGCGGCGATGTACGCCTCCGAGACCTCGCGCGACATCAAGGAAGAGATCATTCAGGGCCTCTTCATCAGCGGCGACAAGGAGCGCATCAGCGATCTCGCCCGCAACGAGAAGGACCAGACGCTGCGCCGCGAGGCCATCCGCAAGCTCGGCATCATGGGCGGCACCGCGCCGCTGCTGCTCCAGATCTACAGCACCGAGACGAGCATCGAGGCCAAGGAGGCTGTCATCGACGCGCTGTTCATCCAGGGCAACGCGCGGGCGCTGATCGACCTGTCCAAGAAGGAGAAGAACCAGCAGCTCCGGCGCGAGGCGCTGCAGAAGCTGTCGGTCATGGGCAACGAGGAAGCGCTCGAGTACATGCTGCAGATCCTCGAGGAGAACTAGGCCATGCGCGCACTCGTCGCCGCTCTCGCTCTCCTCATCACCCCGGCCGTGCTCGCGCAGAACGCTCTGCGCGACGCGGCCTCCCGCGACGGCGCGATCGCCTGGAAGATCGCGACCGAGGGCGTTCAGATCTGCTGCTGCGACGGCGGCAGCACCTGGAACAGCCGCAAGAACTACGTCGAATACGGCGAGATCTACCTCGTCGCCACGATGGAGAAGGGACGCATCGATCACCTGCGCATGCTCGAGCCGACCTGCCCGATCACGGCACGGCAGATCGAGAACGTCACCGCCGATGCGAGCCTCGACTTTCTCCGCGCGCACGTCACCGACGACAAGCGCGTCGTCACGGCCATCTCCATGCACCAGCACCCGCGCGTCGTCGACGAGCTGATCGCGCTGGCCCGGCGGCACGAGTCGACCAGCGTGCGCCGCGAGGCGATCTTCTGGCTCGGCCAGAAGGCCGGCGAGAAGGCCGCCGCCGAGCTGCGCGCCGCGGTCGACGACGATCCCGAGGACGAGGTGCGCGAGCGGGCCGTGTTCGCGATCTCGCAGCTCCCGCGGGAGCGGGCCGTCCCGCTGCTCGTCGATCTGGTGAAGACGCACAAGCGGCCGGTGGTGCGCGAGCGGGCCATGTTCTGGCTGGCGCAGACGGGCGACGAGCGCGCGCTGACACTGATCGAAGAGATCCTGGGAGTGAAGTAACTGATATCCTGTGGAGCGGCGGGCTTTAGCCCGCCGGAAGAGATCCGCGAGAGCGTCGGCGGGCTAAAGCCC
>DATLOL010000134.1:0-27154 GCA_035536275.1 Thermoanaerobaculia bacterium | reverse complement strand
CCGGCAGCGCTTGTTGGCCTAGCCAGACCGCACGCCTGACCCACTGAACACGGCTCTCGGCAGCCGCACGGGTTTCGATGAGCGCTGCCGGCCGGGCCGGCCCGCCGGAGGCCTCCCGGTCGTCTCTCTGTGGGCGGACTGAGTGCGGTCTGCTTAGACCAGGTACGCCACCGCGAATCCCACTTGCGCGGCCATCATCATCAGGTACATGTGCCGCCAGCTCGGGTGGTTCTCGGTCGCGGTCAGCTCTTCGGGATTGCGCACGATCAGCCACACCGTGTAGGCGCCCCAGAGCGCGAGCACGATGCCGAGGATGGAGATGAAGGTGGGGTTGCCGGTGAGGATGCCGGTCGCGGCGCCGATGGGCATCAGCAGCCAGGGGATGACGAAGAACGGCGCGATCATCCACGCCGCCGTGCGCACTCCGAAGGCGATGGGGAGGGTGCGGCATCCGCCCGCGGCGTCGCCTTTCATGTCGCTGAAGTCTTTCG
The DNA here is from genome assembly GCA_035536275.1 of Thermoanaerobaculia bacterium. Classification (GTDB taxonomy): domain Bacteria; phylum Acidobacteriota; class Thermoanaerobaculia; order Gp7-AA8; family Gp7-AA8; genus QHVT01. The sequence continues at coordinate 26,663 of DATLOL010000134.1, read as the reverse complement.
TCGACGCGGCGCCGAGGAGGAAGAGCCCGAAGATGGCGCCGATGAACCAGGGCTCGGCGTAGTAGGCGCGGGCGACCATGGTCCAGCCCGCGACCTTCAGCAGCACGCCGCGCGGGATGGCGATGGTGAGATTCGCGCCGAGGGGATGCGCCTTCGTGCGACCGAACGCGGGGACGGAGTAGACGAACGTCGAGATCAGGGCGACGACGTAGATGAAGAAGCACTCGTGCCACGACAGCGGCGCGAAAAACTTCTGGGCCCAGGTGTTGTACGGATAGACGACCACGAGCCAGGTCGGGATCGTGCCGAGGGCGTACATGATCCAGGTGAAGATCCAGGCGCCACGGATGGAGACCTCGCCGGTGACGAGCGGGCGGCCGGGCTTGTTGATGCGGTCGATCTCGAGGTCGTAGATCTGATTGAGGGTGTTGTTGGCGGCGTTGAGGAACGCGGCGCAGATCGAGCCGAGGGTGACGGTCATGATGACCGAGGCGGTGACGGCGCGGGTGGGATCGGGATTGTGCGCGGAGCCCCACGCGCACACCGCGCCCGACACGATTCCGAGGAGCGGGGGCAGGAGGGTGAAGGGCCGGGCCAGGGTGAGATAGCGATTCAAGCGGCCGATGCTAGACTCCGCGCGTGGCAACACGCAAACCTACCTTTGACGGCAATGTCGAGAGCGGCGACTACGGCACCGTTCCCTCCACACGCATGAGCGACAGCAAAATCGCTCTCTTTTTCGACTTCGAGAACATCGCCATCGGCGTCATGGACGCGAAGTACAAGAAGTTCGAAGTGAACCTGGTTCTGGAACGCCTCCTCGAGAAGGGCAAGATCGTCGTCAAGCGCGCGTACTGCGACTGGGACAAGTTCCCCGACTACAAGCGCGAGCTGCACGAGGCGGCCGTGGAGATGATCGAGATCCCCGGCCGCGGCTATTCGGGAAAGAACTCGGCCGACATCCGCATGGCCGTCGACGCCATGGACATGTGCTGGTCCAAGGAGCACATCGACCTCTTCGTCATCGCCTCGGGCGACTCCGACTTCTCCCCGCTGGTCTCGAAGCTCAAGGAGAACGACAAGTACGTCATCGGCGTCGGGGTGAAGAACTCGTCGAGCGACCTGCTGATCGACAACTGCGACGAGTTCATCTTCTATGAAGACCTCGTGCGTGGCGTGCAGAAGGCGCCGGCCGTGCCCTTCAAGGACAAGAAGCAGGCCGAGGTGTTCAAGCTCCTGATCGACTCGATCAAGGCCCTGATGCGCGAGAACAAGGAGATCCTCTGGGGGTCGATGGTTAAACAGACCATGCAGCGCAAGAAGCCGACCTTCAACGAGGAGTACTACGGCTACAACACCTTCTCCGATCTGCTCGAAGACGCGCAGAACAACAACATCATCAAGATCAAGAAGGACGTGAAGTCGGGGTCGTACGTGATCACGGGATTCGCGCAGAGCGCGGCATGAGTGGCGCGTGACGCAACTTCAGACCCGCGCTCACTATCCCGTTCTCATCATCGGCACCGGCATCGCCGGACTGACCGCCGCGTTCTCCCTCGCCAGCGCGGGCATCCGCGTGCTGCTCGTGACGAAGGCGGCCGATCCCGCGGACTGCAACACGTCGTGGGCCCAGGGCGGCATCATCTATCAGGGTGAGGACGACACGCCGGCGAAGCTGATCAAGGACATCATGCTGGCCGGCGCGGGCATCTCGAACGAGGAGTCGGTCAACTTCCTCGCCACCGAGGGGCCGCAGGTGGTCAAGCAGCTCCTGTTGGACAACGTGCACGTCCCCTTCTCCACGACTGACGAGGGCGAGCTCGATCTCACGCAGGAGGGCGCGCACTCAGTGCCGCGCATCATTCACGCCGGCGACGCCACGGGCCGGGCCATCGAGACGTCGCTGTTGAACCGCGTGAAGCGCGAGCCGAACATCACCCTGGCCACGGAAGTCACGGCCATCGACCTCCTGACCACGCACCACCACCCCATCAACATCCAGGTGCGCTATCGCCTCACCAACGAGTGCGTGGGCGCGTATCTCCTCGACAACCGCACCAACGAGGTGCACACGATCTTCGCGGACTACACGATCCTCGCGACGGGCGGCATCGGCCAGATCTATCTCCACACCACGAACACGCGCAACTCCCTCGGCGACGGCGTGGTCATGGCCCACCGCGCCGGCGCGCGGATCATGAACGCGGAGTACGTGCAGTTCCACCCCACCGCACTGGCGGACAAGAAGGCCAATCACTTCCTGATCTCCGAGGCGCTGCGGGGAGAGGGGGCGCGGCTGCGCAATCAGCGGGGCGAGTACTTCATGGAGAAATACTCGCCGGAGCTGAAGGACCTCGCCCCGCGCGACATCGTGGCCCGCGCGATCGTCGAGGAGATGACCCGCAACAAAGAGGAGTTCGTGTGGCTCGACCTCGCGAACCACTATCACGGGCCGCAGCCGATCGCGGAACGCTTCCCGAACATCCGCAAGGCCTGCGCGGAACTGGGAGTGGACATCGAGCGCGACCCGATCCCGGTCGTGCCGGCGGCCCATTACTTCTGCGGCGGCGTGCTGGTGAACACGAGTGGCGAGACGACGCTGTCCCGGCTCTACGCGATCGGCGAGACGTCGTGCTCCGGGCTCCACGGCGCGAACCGCCTCGCGTCGACGTCGTTGCTCGAGGGGCTGACGTGGGGCTACTACGCGGCGCAGTCGATCCGCGGACGCCTCGCCGCGGCGGCCTCGAAGGCCTCGCCGCAGGTGCAGCGCGCGTTCTCCTCCCTCGGCGCCGGACAGGGCAGCATCCCCGACTCGATCCTCGGCGCGGTTCCGGACTGGCGGCCCCCCGGCACGGAGAACCTCGAGGATCCCGCGCTGATCCTGCAGGACTGGACGACGATCCAGCACACGATGTGGAACTACGTGGGGATCGTGCGCACGTACGAGCGTCTCAAGCGCGCGCTGTCGGACGTGCAGCACCTCGGGTCGCGGCTCACGAAGTACTACCACGAGTCGACGATCAGCAAGTCGATCGTGGAGCTGTTTCACGGGCAGCAGATGGCGTCGATCGTGGCCTCGGCCGCGATCCGCAATCCACGCTCGACCGGCGCGCACTTTCGCAAGGACTGAGCGGTTTGTCGCTTCGCTGAGGGACGACCGGGGCGCCTCCGGCGGGGCGGCACGGCCGGCAGCGCTTGAGTCAGCGTGCTGGTCGCGGGAGGCGCGCCTTTCGCGCAGGCGTGCGGATGGCCTGAGGCAATCAGCGCTGCCGCCCGTGGCGGCCCGCCGGAGGCGCTCTCGTCGTCCCCTAGCGGAGCGACAACACGCGCGCTACAGCCGCGTGCGCAGGTCGTAGACGATCATCTCGGCGATGCGGTGGGCCGACTTCCACTGAGCGGAGCGGTAACCACTTCGAGACTCGAGCGCCGTTGGCGGGCGGAACGACTCCTGGTTCTTCGGAACGGGCACTCCCCATCGGGCTTCTTCCTCCCGACGCTGCCATTCGAGGGTTTCCTTGACCGAGCGCTGGTCGCCGCGCACCTGCACGGTCGATGTGGGCTCAGTCGATACGATCGATTCGTTCCCGCGGCGGATCTCGTAGGCGATGTCCGCGTCGGTCCTGCCACGCTTGAGGAGGATGACCGCATCGGCTTCGGCGGGACTCGCCGCGACGTTCAACCGGTTCGTCAGCGCTGCCGTCAGGTCTCGTGCGGATTGCCGGGACTCGAGCCACGGCTCGACGACGATCGCGTATTTACCGGCGAGCTTCTTCGGCTGCGATGCGCACGCGAGGGCGAGAGGAAGAAGGAGAAGGGCGAGTGAGATGCGGCGCATGAGCATTCGTGGGTGCGAGTGTATTGCCAATGCTTCCCGAGAGACGCGACCGCGCGGCGGACGCGAATTGTCGCCGCGCGTGGACAGAGCGTCGCTAGAAGAGGTCGCGCTGGTTGCGGGCGGCTGAGAGAGGATAGCCGAGGTGCTGGAGGGCGGTGCGGCTGGCCACGCGGCCGCGGGGGGTGCGCTGCAGGAACCCGATCTGGATCAGATACGGCTCGTACAGGTCCTCGATCGTGCCGCGGTCCTCGCCGATCGACGAGGCGAGCGCGTTCAGGCCGACCGGGCCGCCGCCGAAGCGCTCGATGACGGTCGTGAGGATCTTGCGATCGATCTCGTCGAGGCCGTAGTCATCGACCTCGAGCATGTGCAGGGCCTCGCGCGCGATGGCGACGTCGACCTTCCCGTCGTGGCGCACTTCGGCGAAGTCGCGCACGCGGCGGAGCAGGCGGTTGGCGATGCGGGGGGTCCCGCGGGAGCGGCGGGCGATCTCCATCGCGGCGTCGCGCTCGGTGGGGATGCCGAGGATGTCGGAGGAGCGGCGCACGATGACACCGAGGGAGTCGACGTCGTAGAAGTCGAGCCGGTGGACGATGCCGAAACGCGCGCGCAGCGGCGCGGTGAGCAGGCCTGCTCGGGTGGTGGCGCCGACGAGGGTGAAGCGCGGCAGATCGACTTTCAGCGTGCGCGCCGCCGGACCCTGGCCGATGACGACGTCGACGTGAAAGTCCTCCATCGCCGAGTAGAGGACCTCCTCGACGATCGCGGGAAGACGATGGATCTCGTCGATGAAGAGCACGTCGCCCGCTTCAAGGTTTGTGACGATGGCGACGAGATCGCCCGGCTTCTCCAGCGCGGGGCCGGACGTGGTGCGCAGGCTCGCATCCATCTCGTTGGCGACGATGTTCGCGAGCGTGGTCTTGCCGAGGCCGGGAGGACCGAAGAGCAGGACGTGGTCGAGCGCCTCTCCGCGTTTGCGCGCCGCGGAGAGCGAGATCTCGAGGTTCGCTTTGACCTTGTGCTGGCCGATGTACTCGCGCAGCAGCCTGGGGCGGAGGGAAAGCTCGGCCTGGACGTCGTCCGGTTCAGCGGTGGGTGTGAGAATACGATCGGTCGTCAATTCTCGTCATTGTAATTGCCAGCGGCAACGACACGGTGATCACCGAGCCCGTGCCCACATCGGACTGCACGTCGATCCTCCCGCCGTGCTCCTGCACGATGCGGTAGGAGATGGCCATCCCCAGTCCCGTGCCCGAAGGGAAGTTGGTGCGGAAGGGCTGAAAGAGGCGCTGCAGGTCGGCCTGAGACATGCCGCGGCCGTTGTCGCTGAAGACGATGTGGTAGCCGTCGTCGTCGATGGCGGTGCGCACGATGAGCACGCCGCCGTTGGGCATCGCGGCGACGGCGTTGCGGGCGAGGTTCCAGAAGACCTGGCGGATCTGATCGGCATCGCCGGCGAGCTGGAACGACGGTGGGATGATCTCGCGGCGGATCTCGTGCTTCTCGTGCAGCTCGGGAGAGTTCTCGAGGAGATCGAGGGTCTCGGAGAGGCTGGCCGCGACGTCGAAGTCGACGGTCCGCTTTTCCTGCGGCCGCACGAAGCGGAGAAAGTCGGAGATGGACTTGTTCAGGCGCTCCGACTCCTTGAGCACGATCGACATCAGCCGCTGCTCCTGCGGCGTCAGCGACTGCGACTTCTTCAACATCTGGACGGAGCCGGCGATGGCCGCGAGCGGATTGCGGATCTCGTGGGCGATGCCCGCCGACAGCTCACCCACCGCGGCCATGCGGTCCTTCAGGCGCACGTCGGCCTCGAGCTTCTTGACGTCGGTCAGATCCTGGAAGATGAGGGTGTAGCCGGAGAAGGTCCCGTCGAGCGTCAGCAGCGGCGAGACGGCGAAGCCGATGCTGCGCTTGCTGCCATCGGCGGCGGTCCGCTCCACCTCCCGGCGCACGACCGAGCCTTTGGCCAGGTCCTCGCGTGCGACGTTCCACTGCTCGCCGGTGAAGAATCCGAGCTCGGTGATGTGGCGGCCGAGGACGGACATCGGCTCGGCGCGAACGATGGCCGCGCCGGCGGGATTGATGAACGACGCGCTGCCGAACGAGGTCAGGGTGATCAGTCCCGAGGGGATGGACTCGACGACGTTCTGATTGAGGGCACGGAGCTCGGCCAGGTTCTGGCGGTTGGTGTCGAGCTCGCGCGACGTGCGCTGGAGCTGCTCGGAGAGATACGACGTGAGCAGGGCCGTCGCGTAGAAGCCGGAGAAGTTCGCGGCCATGTTGAAGTAGAGCCGCGACGAGGTCCAGGCGATGGGCAGGAACATCGACTGCTCGGGCATCGGCAGGACGCCGTAATACATGAGGTCGACGAGCACGCCGTAGAGGATCGATGCGGCCGACGCGGCGAGGAGGCCGCCGCGGCGATAGAGCAGCATCGACGCGGTGATGACGGAGACGAGGTAGAGGAACGAGAACGGCGAGTCGAGCCCGCCCGTGAAGTAGACCAGCAGGGTCTCCACGAGAAGATCGCCGCCGGTCTGGATGGTGAGGTTGAGCGTGCGCGACGGGACCGAGAACGCGAGGGCGATGTAGAGGAGCGTGAGGGCGTACGTCGCGCCGGCGGCGACGTACAGGTAGTCGATCGGCAGGACCTCGCGGATCGTGTACTGGATGATGAGCGCCGCCAGCAGCAGCGTCGTGACGATCACGACGCGGACGGCGATGAGCATCCGGACGTCATTTGACATTGCAGTGCTGAGTGCTGAGTGCTGAGTGCTGAGTAACGCCCGCGTTCGGCATGATCAGCGCCAGGGCGGGCGGGACTCAGCACTCAGCACTCAGCACTCAGCACTGCAGGCGGGCCGCGGCCCGCCTGTTTAGCCCAGCTGTCCGATCAGCGAGAACATCGGCATGTACATCGCGATGACGATGCCGCCGATGCAGACGCCGAGGAAGGCGATGAGGATCGGCTCGAGAAGCTTCATCAGGCCGGCCACCGCCAGGTCCACTTCGTCCTCGTAAAAGTCGGCGATCTTCGACAGCATCGTGTCGAGGGCGCCGGTCTGTTCGCCGACGGCGATCATCTGCACGACCATCGGCGGGAACACTTCCGTGTCGCCCAGGGGCTCGCTGATGGTCTTGCCTTCCTCGACCGACTTGCGCGTGGCCATGATCGCGTCTTCCACGACCGAGTTGCCCGCGGTGCGTGCGGTGATCTGCAGGCCGTCGAGGATGGGAACGCCGGACGACGTGAGCGTCGCCAGGGTGCGGCAGAAGCGGGCCACGGCGATCTTGCGGAGCAGGATGCCGAGCACCGGCATCTTCAGCAGGATGCCGTCCAGGACGCGCTTGCCTTTGTAGGTCTGGTGGTACTTCCGGATGGCGAACCAGCCGGCCACGAAGAGCATCCCCATCAGCCACCAGAAAGCGGCGATGAAGTTCGACAGGGCGATGACGACGCGCGTCGGCAGCGGAAGCTCGGCGCCGAGGCTCTCGAAGAGAGCGGCGAAGACGGGGATGACCTTCCAGAGAATGACCGCGACCACGATGACCGCGATGCTGATGACGGCGACCGGATAGATCATCGCCGACTTGACCTGAGCGTTCAGCTTCACGGCCTTTTCGATGTAGGTCGCGAGACGCTGCAGGATCGTGTCGAGGATACCGCCCGCCTCACCGGCGGCGACCATGTTCGTGTAGAGGTCGTTGAAGACCTTGGGATGCTTGCGCATGGAGTCGGCGAGGTTGGAGCCCGACTCGACGTCCGAACGGACCTGGATCAGGACGCGCTTGAAGGTCTTGTTCTCCTGCTGATTGCCGAGGATCTCGAGACACTGCACCAGCGGGAGGCCGGCGTCGATCATGACCGAGAACTGCCGGGTGAAGACGGCGATGGACTGAGGCGAGACGCCGCCGCCGAACTTGGGAAGGGCGATCTCCTTCCCCTTCTCCTTGACGGCGGTGACGACGATCTGCTGCCGCCGCATCATGGCGATGACGGCGTCTTTGGAGTCGGCCACGAGGACGCCGGTCTGCGTCTGGCCGTTCCGTGCTGTGCCCTTCCACTCGAACGTCGGCATGTGCTCCTCCTGCCCTGCCACCCCGTGCTGGGTGCTGAATGCTGGGTGCTGGGAGACTCAGCACGCAGCACTCAGCACTCAGCACTTCATCGTTAGGCCGGCCTGCTCGGCCGTGATGCTCCGATCGTCTGCGTTGAGCCCTGCGGGAAAATCGCGCCGGCGCCGCGGGAGATCATCTCCTGCAGCTCGTCCGGATTCGACGACCGCGACAGCGCGGTCTGCAGGGTGATCAGTTTTTTGAAGTACAGCGTCGCCAACGACTGGTTGAAAGTCTGCATTCCGTACTTGCTCTGCCCGGTCTGCATCATCGAATAGATCTGGTGGACCTTGTCCTCGCGGATCAGATTGCGGATGGCGGCGTTCGGAACGAGGATCTCCATGGCCATCACGCGCCCCTTGCCGTTGGCCTTCTGGAGCAGGGCCTGGCAGAGGATGCCTTCGAGCACGAACGAGAGTTGCGCGCGGATCTGCGGCTGCTGGTGCGCGGGGAAGACGTCGACGATACGGTTGATGGTCTGGGCCGCGGAGTTCGTGTGCAGCGTGCCGAAGGTGAGGTGGCCGGTCTCGGCGATGCGCAGCGCGGACTCGACGGTCTCGAGGTCGCGCATCTCGCCGATCAGGACGACGTCCGGATCCTGGCGGAGCGCGCTCTTGAGCGAGTTGCCGAAGGAGTGCGTGTCGGCGTGCAGCTCGCGCTGGTTGACGATGCAGTTCTTGTGTTGATGGAGGAACTCGACCGGGTCCTCGATGGTGATGATGTGCTCGTGGCGCTCCCGGTTGATCTTGTCGATCATCGCGGCGAGAGTGGTGGACTTACCCGAGCCCGTGGGACCGGTGACGAGGACGAGGCCGCGGGGCTTGTTGCAGATCTCCTCGACGATGGGCGGGAGGCCGAGCTCCTTGAAGCCGAGGATCTCGTAGGGAATCTGGCGGTAGACCGCGGCGGTGGCGCCGCGCTGGTTGAAGATGTTGGCGCGGAATCGGGCCAGGCCCTTGATGCCGAAGGAGAGGTCGAGCTCGAGGTTCTCCTCGAAACGATGCTTCTGCGCGTCGGTGAGCACCGAGTAGGCGAGCTGCTTGGTCTCCGGCGCGGTCAGCGGCGGCATGTCCAGCGGCACGAGCTTGCCGTCGATGCGGATCTGGGGCGGCGAGTTGGTGGTGACGTGAAGGTCCGAGCCGCCGCGCTCGACCATCGTTTTCAAAAGCTGATGAAGGGTAACGGCCATGTGTTCTCCGAGCTCGTAACGTCTTCCTATAGCACGGTTTCGCGAACGACCTCGTCGACCGTCGTCACGCCTTCCTTGATTTTAGCGAGCCCGGAGCGGCGCAGCGTGATCATGCCGTTCTCCATGGCCTTGCGCTTGATGTCGATGGCCGTGCCGCCGGACAGGATCAGGTCGCGGATGTCGTCATCGATGACCATGACCTCGACCAGGGCCACGCGCCCTTTGTACCCGGTGTTGTTGCACTTCTCGCAGCCACGCCCCTTGTAGACCGTGAACGTCCCCACTTCCTCTTTCTTGTAACCGAGATTGAGGAGAGCCTGGTTGGTCATTTCGACCGGCTCCTTGCACTGGCTGCAGATGCGTCGCGTCAGCCGCTGCGCCGCGATGAGCTGCGTCGCCGTAGCGACGAGAAACGGCTCGATGCCCATGTTCATCAGACGGTTGATCGTCGACGGGGCGTCGTTCGTGTGCAGCGTGGAGAGGACGAGATGGCCGGTGAGGGCGGCCTTGATCGCGATCTCCGCGGTCTCGAAGTCGCGGATCTCGCCGACCAGGATGATGTTCGGATCCTGACGCAGGAAGGAGCGCAGAGTGGCGGCGAAGTTCAGCCCGATCTGCTCTTTCATCTGCACCTGGTTGATGCCCGGCAGGTTGAACTCCACCGGGTCTTCCGCGGTCATGATGTTGACCTCGGGCGAGTTGACCTTCGAGAGCGCCGAATAGAGCGTGTTGGTCTTGCCCGAGCCGGTGGGACCGGTGACGAGCACCATTCCCCACGGCTTGAAGATCGCCTCTTCGAACCGCGCCAGCGACTCCGGCTCGAACCCGAGCTTGGTCATGTCCAGGCGGAGGTTGTCCTTGTCGAGGAGACGCATCACCAGCTTCTCACCGAAGAGCGTCGGCAGAGACGAGACGCGAAAGTCGAGCTCCTTGTTCTTGTCCTCGAGCTTGATCTTCAGCTTGATGCGTCCGTCCTGGGGGAGACGCTTCTCCGAGATGTCGAGCTTGGCCAGGATCTTCATGCGCGAGGTGATCGCGTCCTTCAGCTTGAGCGGCGGGTTCATGATCTCGTACAGGATCCCGTCGATGCGGAAGCGGACGCGGTACTCCTTCTCGTAGGGCTCGATGTGAATGTCGGATGCCCCGCGCTTGATGGCGTCGGTGAGAATGAGGTTGCAGAGCTTCACGACCGGCGCTTCCTCGGCGGAGTCCGCGAGCGCGCTGACATCGAGCTCCTCGTCGTCCTCGAGCACCTCGAGATCGGCCGTCTCCTGCGTCTGAAGGTCTTCCATGACCTTCTTCAGCTCGAGGGACGAGGTCGTGCCGTAGTAGTTGTCGATGGCGGCCTTGATCCCCAGTTCGGAGGCCACCACCGGCTCGACGTTGTAGCCCGTCATGAACTTGATGTCGTCCATGGCGAAGACGTTCGTCGGGTCGGCCATGGCGATGGTGATCGTCGCGCCGGTCTTGTTGACGGGGAGGATGTTGTACTTGCGGGCGACGTCTCCCGGGATCAGCTTGATGACGCCCGCGTCGATCTCGAAGTGCTGGAGGTTGATCGACGGGACGCCGAACTGCTGAGAGAGACACTCGGTGATGTCCTCTTCCGAGACGAAGCCGAGCTTGATCAGCGTTTCGCCGAGTTTCCCGCCCGTTTCCTTCTGGACCCGCAGCGCTTCTTTGAGCTGATCCTGAGTGATCAGGCTCGCTTTGGTGAGCAGCTCACCGAGACGAACACTCATAGTTTCGTTTCTAGATTACCACCCGTCACTTGGCCGGCTCGGCGAGGACAGGCGGTTCGGGGGACGAGACACCGGGTGCATGGCCGCGCAACGTGGCCGTAATGGCGCCGACTTTGATCTCCGTCCGGATGCGCACGGGGAGCTTCCGCTCGTCGTCGGTGTACCAGATGTAGAGCCGTTCCTCGCGCTCCACGCCGCCGCTAACCATCTGCGGCTCGACGCGCACGCAGTTGAACGTACCGGCCGGCGTCTGCACCTTCTCCTTCCGCACAACGCGCGCGTGGACGCTGTACAGCTTCCCGTCGGCGATCAGGTCGAGGTCGTGGACCTTGCCTACGGAGAGATCGCGCGTCCGCAGGAGATAGATGACGGAGATCGGATCGAACACGGGCCGCGGGACGCGGGTCTTCTTCACCTTCCTTCGCGTCCGCGTGGCGACACCCTCTTCGATGACGGTGACTTCCTCGATCTTGTCGCCTTCCTCGTCGAGACGCTTCACGTAACGCAAGGTGGAGAAATCGTCTTTGGCGACGGTGGTCTCGATCTCGTCGCGCACTTTGAAAAAGCGCGAGAAGGTGGGGCTGGAGCGGGCCACGGAGGTGATGCGGAGGGCCTCGTCCCCGTGCGGGCCGATGGTCATGCGGGCGGTGCCGCCCGTCACCTTCAGCCAGGTGAGGTTGTAGTCGAGCGTCTCCCCTTCGGCGAACGTCTGCGCGGCCGCGATCGTGGGGAAGACGACAGCCGCGATGATGGCGGCGAGGACGAACTTCACTCGGAAGCAACCCTTTCGAGCGTATTCATGACCTCTTCAACAGAAATCGATTGCATTGATTTCGTCGACCGAAAACGATCGATGACACGTTCGAGCTGTCCGTACGGCCCGTTGCGGCGCGGATCGGTCGGGCCATAGAGCCCAATGACCTTCGTGCCCAGGGCGGCGGCGAGGTGCAGCGGGCCGGTATCGCCGCCGATGACGACCTCGGCGTTCTTGAGCAGGAACGCGAGCTGGCGGAGGTTCGTCGGCGGCGCCATGCGGGCTTGCGTTGCTTCTGCAAGCGCTCTCTCACCCGGCCCCCACACGACCAGTGCTCTGGGGCCGATGCTCTTGGCCAGTTCGCGGAAGTAGGGCCAGATCTTGTTTGGCTTGCCCGCGCCGGGGAGGAGGATGATCGCGCCTTCGGCTTGGATTTCCTGGGGGAAGGAGGGCCAGCTGGGACCTATGGGACCCATGGGACGTAGGGGACCTATGGCTGCGGCTAGCTCGAGGTTCTGGTCGATGACGTGGCGCGTGGGGTCGACCGGGACGTTGCGGTTGCTCAGCCAACCCGCCAGCTTCTCGCGAGGGTGTTCGAAGCCGTAGCGGTCGGGCACGCGCGCGGCCCAGGGCAGCATCGCGCTCTTGATCAGGCCCTGAAAATCGATCGCGGCGTCGAAGCCGCGCATCTCACGGACCGCCTGCAGCGCCGTCTTCGGCTCCTTCTTCATGCGCACGGGGATCGTCTTCACGCCGGCGACGATCTCCACCAGCTCGCGGTAGGGCGCCTCGACGACCCAGGTGACGTCGTGGTCCTGTTTCAGGCCGACGACGGCGGGGATGGTGTGGATGACGTCGCCGAGGGCGGAGAGACGCAGGACCAGGAGCCGCTTCATCGACGCATCTTCGCGAGCAACTCGGTCGTGGAGTGGTCCTTCGGATCGCCGACGATGACGACCTTTCCGCCGTACGCCTTCACGATCTCCGCCTCGGGCACCGAGTCCGCGGTGTAGTCCGTACCCTTGCACTGAAAGTCGGGTCGCAGAAGCTGCAGCAGCCGTGCGGGACTCTTCTCCTCGAAGATCGTGACGTAGGCGACGCCATGGATCGCGTCGACGATCTCCGCGCGCTCATGCGCCGGCATCAGCGGGCGACCCGGACCCTTGAGCATGCGCACCGACTCGTCGCCATTGATGCCGACGACGAGGACATCCGCGACTTTCGCTGCATCCTGGAGGTAGCGCACGTGGCTGACGTGGAGGATGTCGAAGACGCCGTTGGCCCAGGCGATCGTTTTCCCCGCGGCTCGCTCCCGCGCGAGCGCTTCGCGCAGCTCCGCCTCGGCGAGGATCACGTCATCAGCTCCTCGTCCCTCTCGATTGCGTGCCGCAGCTCCTCGTGCGAGGCCGTCGCGGTGCCCATCTTCATGACCACGATGCCGCCCGCGTAGTTCGCGAGCTTCGCCGCCTCGGCGAACGAGCCCCCGGCGGCGAGAGCGAGCGTGAACGTCGCGATGACGGTGTCGCCGGCGCCGGTGACGTCCGCCACCTGATCGGTGCCCCACACAGGGATGAGCAGCGGCAAGGACTGATCGCGCTCGAGGAGAGCCATGCCGCGGCTACCTCGCGTGATGAGCACGGCCTCGCAGTCCAGTCCCTGCTGCAGCGTCAGCGCAACCTCGTTGATCTTCTGCTCCTCGCCGTTCCAGAGCGACGTGCCCGCAGCGGCTGCCGCTTCCTCCTCGTTGGGCGTGGCGGCGGTGACGCCGGGATAGTCGAGGAGGTTGTAGCGCGAGTCGAGGGTGACCGGGCGTCCTTTCGCCGCGGAGGTGAGCTCGGCGACCAGTCCCGGACGCGCGACGCCGTAGCCGTAGTCGCTGACCAGTGCCGCGTGGCAGGCCGCCATCTGCTGGCGGAGCACGTTGCCGAACGCGCGCAGCTCATCCTCGGCCATCTCGAACGTGTCCTCGATGTCATAGCGGACGATCTGCTGGCGGCTCGCGTGGGGCATGCCGCCGAGGATGCGGACCTTGGTCGGAGTCGCATAGCGCTGCGCGCGGAGGATGCCGCCGGTGTCGATGCCCTGGTCGTTGAGCCTGGCGATCAGCGTGCGGCCGGGGATGTCGTCGCCGACGACCGACACGGGAACCGGGAGGCCACCGAGGGAGTAGATGTTGTTGATGGCGTTGCCGGCGCCGCCGAGGAGGATGTCGTCGCGGTACTGGCGAAGGATGAGCACGGGCGCCTCGCGCGAAATACGCTTCGGCGTTCCGTAAATGAAGCGGTCCGCTACGATGTCGCCGTAGACGACGACCAGCTTCCCCTTCATCGCTTCCGTGAGCTGCAAGAGCCGGGAGCGGCTGAACACGGGCGGACTATAAACGATGGCGACTGAAGGCGAAGACTTCTATTACGAAGGACCGTACATCGTCTTCACGGAGAAGTTTCTGAGGGAGCGCGGGTACTGCTGCGAGTCGGGTTGCCGGCACTGCCCGTACGGGTTCAGGCGGGATCGGCGGGCTGAGGTTCCGGATGCTGCTGCTGAAGATCCGCCTGAATGAGCTCGGTCTTCTCCGGCTCGGTCAGCACGTTGTCGACGTCGATGAGCAGATAGACGTCGTCGCCGTGCGGCACGATCGCGATGAGCAGCTCGCCCCGAATCCCACGGATGATGGGCGGCGGCGGCAGGAAGACGTCCGGGGACAGCGTGACGATGCGCCGCACCTCGTCGACTTTGAGGCCGATCATGCCGGCTCCGGCGTGCGTGATCAGGACGAGCGGCTGCTCCGCGCGAGCCTCGGTCCGATTCGGGTAGAGCCGTTCGCGCAGGTCGATGATCGGGATGACTTCGTTGCGCAAGACGATGATCCCTTCGACGAACGCCGGCGCAGTGGGCACGGACGTCGAGCCGGTGTAGGGCACGATCTGGCGCAGGGCCATGATGTCGAGCACGAACGTTTCGGGTCCGACGCGGAAGGTGATGAGGCGGATGTCGGTCGCCATCAGGCCCTCACGCGGAATTTGCGCACTTCCTCGTCGAAGCTGCGGATCGCGTCGTTGAGGAGCGTGATCGCGGCGCTCATGTCGCCGGCGGCTGAGCGGTTGTTGTCGGCGATCGAGCGCACCTGCTGCATCGTCGAGACGATCTTCTCGCTCTCCGCGGCCTGGTTGGCGGCGACCTGGAAGATCTCGTGGATCATCTCGATCATGCGTTCGGCCGCGTTGGAGATCATCCCCGAGCCCGACTTCTGCTCGACCATGGCCTGACGCACGTACTTCGTCACCTCGCGCATCGACTCGACGGCCTTGAGGATGTGATCGGAGCCCTGGGCCTGCTGGGTCGTCGCGGAATTGATCTGCCCGACCATCGACTGCAGCCGCTCGACGGCGTGAGTGACGTTCTCGCTGCCCTTGGCCTGCTCACGCGTCGCGCCGGCGATCTCCTTATTCATGCTCGACGCCTTGGCCGCGGAGACGAGGATGTTGTTCAGGGCCTTCCCGGCTTCATGCGACAGCGACACCCCGGTCTCCACGAGCGTGGAGCCGGAGCTCGTGGCCTTGAGCGCGTTCTCGACTTCATCCTGCACGGCGCGAATGAGGTTGGCGATATCGCGCGTCGACGATGCCGTGCGCTCGGAGAGCTCACGGATCTCGGCGGCGACGACCGAGAACCCCTTCCCGTACTCGCCAGCCTGCGCGGCGAGGATGGCCGCGTTCAGGGCGAGGAGGTTGGTCTGCTCGGCGACGTCCTCGATCACGTTGAGGATCTTGCCGATGGCCACGGAGCGATCGCCGAGTCGCGCGACGACGCTGTTCGCCTCGAGGACGGACTGGCGAATCTGCTCCATCCCGTCGATGGTCTCGCGCACGGCCTTCATCCCCGATTCGGCAGCGTCCGAGACGGCGATGGCCAGGTCATACGAGCGCGCGGCGTTCGCCTCGACCTGGGCGATCGACGCCGACATCTCCACCATCGACGACGACGTGTCGGTGACGAAGTTCGTGAGGTAGACGACGTTCTGATCGACTTCGTTGATCGACGACACCATCTCATGCGTTGCCGACGCCGTCTCCTCGACTGAGTTGAAGAGCGTGTCGGTGTGGCGGCTCACCTCTTCCATCGACGCCACCATCTCCAGCATCGACGACGACGTCTCCTCGGACGACGCGGAGAGCGCCTCCACGTTGTCCGTGATCTTGCGCACGCCGCCGTTGAGCTGATCGATGGAGTTGTAGGTCTCGTCGATGACGGCGCGCTGCTCGTCGACGCGGTCGATGACGAGCTGGGACCGCGTCTCCACGGTCTCGACGACCGCCTTCAGCTTCGCCTGCGACTGCACGAGGCTCTTCACCGTCCCCTCGAGGTTCGCGGTCATCCCGTTGAACGCCTCGGCAAGTACGCCGATCTCGTCGGTCGACTCGACGCGCGCCTTCTGGGTGAGATCGCCTTTCGCGACGACGCGCGCGGTCTCGACGAGCGAGAGGATCGGGCGCACGATGTAGCGCGAGGCCAGGAAAGCCAGCACGCTCGCGCCGACGAGCACGAGCAGCGTCGTGAGCAGGTTCCAGGTCAGCAGCGAACGGATCGCCCCGGACGCCTGGGACTCGTTCATGAGCAGGCGGAAGTAACCCTTGGGCGCGGCGCGGCGCTGTGCGTCTTCCGCGGTCGCGTAGAGAGGCCGCGTATAGACGTGCATGCCGCGGCGGGTCATCTCGACCCCGTTCTCGTATTCGAGCACGCGCCCGGCCAGTCCCTCGGCCTGTTGTTTCTCCGTGGCGGCCAGCACGCGCCCGCTAGCGCTGAGGAACTCCGCGTACTCGACGGAAGGATTCTTGGCCAGGTCGACGACGATTTTGTTCAACTCGTCGGTGACGCCGACGATCACGTACGAGCCGGCGGTGGTGGCGATGGTGTCCGCGATCGCGGCGCCCTGCTCCACGGTCTGATTGATCATCGCGCGACGCACGAGCCACTGCTGAACGACCACCAGAGGGATGGCGATGCCGAGTGCCTGGAGCGCGAAAGCGAGAACGAATTTTGCGCGGAGACCGAGCCGCGCACCTGACTCCTTCTGATTGCCTGCGAGCATAAGGACCGGCGGGAGTTTAACGTATCATCCGCCGCATGCCGTTGATCCGCTGTCCGAAGTGTGGACAGGCCTATGACGTGCCCGGCGTCATCGCCGTGCGGCTCCCGAATTCGATCGCGACATGCCATTGCGGCGAATGGCTCTCCGGGAGCAAGGCCGCGGTGCTGGCGAGACTGGTCGACGTCGACAAAGTGCGAGAGATCGACCTCGCGCCGTACCGCGTCAACGCACCCGCGGCGGCGGATGAGAAACCGGTCGTCGCGGATGAGCCGCCGGCGCATCCGCGGTCCGTGCGCGTCGTCGCGCGCGGTGCATACGACTCCCTGAACACGGTCTTCACCATCTATGAGCATCCGCTCTGGATCGGGCGCAAGGCCTGTCACATCGAGCTGGACGAAGCCGAGCTCTCGCTGCGCCACTGCTCGATCTTCGTGCGCGGCGACGCGCTGGTCGTGCGCGATGCCGACTCACACATGGGCACCTTTCTCGACGGCCAACAGATCGACGAGGCGGTGATCGACGAAGGCGTGCACCTGCTGCGCGTCGGATCGGCCATCGTGAGCGTCGAGCCGACCGAGCAGATCGGCCTTCCCGTCGAGCCGATTCCGCTCGACGCCTCGGTGATGACCGACGAGTCCGAGCTCGCGGAGAAGATTCGCACGCGCACGGCTCAGACGGCGTCGCGGATCGTGCTGGTGTGCGTCGAGGGTCCGCTGAACGGTCAGGAGTTCGAGATCCCGCCGGCGGGACTGGTCGTCGGCCGCGAGGGCCACGTGCGCGTGCCAGACGAGTTTCTGTCGCGGCGCCACTTCGAGATCGTGCGCGACGAAGGCGGCGACGTCCGCGTCCGCGACCTCGGATCGCGCAACGGCACCTTCCTCAACACCCTCCCCGCGCGCAACACCAAGGTGCACACCGGCGACGAGATCACCGCCGGGATGAACCGGTTCCGCGTCGAGCAGCGTCCGTAAGTCCTCACGGGGTGTTGCCATCATTGGACCTTGGCTCGCTCGGCGACCGCTGCATATACTCCCCGTTTCTCGTCGAACATCAGCAGGAGCACCATGGAATCGTTCGAGTCCGCCGCCACACGGATCCTCGCGCCGCTGTCGGATCTTCTCCGCAGACCGCTGCACCTCGCGGACAGCCAGAGCGCGGAAGCGTCGCACGGCTTCGCCATCCGCCTCGCCCTTCCGCGTGTCTCCGTGGTGTCGGCTGACGGGCAACCCTTCGCCGAGTCGGAGCGCCATCTCATCGAACAGATCTTCGACGTGCTGCGCATGGTCGAGGAGAGCGAGGCTCGATACGAGGAGCTCGAGCACCGCATGCTCACGCTGCAGCGCGAGAACCTCGACCGACGGTGAAGAACCGGAGGCTGTCCGAGGTGTCGTCGCGGGACTCGCTGACGGGGCTGTACAACCGCTGGTTCGTGCTCGAGAAGATCGACAGCGAGTTGAATCGCTCACTGCGCCACGGATCGCCGATGTCGCTGCTGATGCTCGACCTGGATCACTTCAAGAACATCAACGACACGTTCGGCCATGCGGCGGGCGATCAGGTGCTGCAGGGCATCGGGACGGCTGCTGCGCGAGAGCTGCCGCGTCTACGACGTGCCGGGCCGGTACGGCGGCGAGGAGTTCTGCATCGTGCTGCCGGAGACGCAGACCGGGAACACGACCGTCGTGGCGGAACGCATCCGGCAGCGGTTGGCGGCGAGCCAGCTCCCGTGCGGCGATTCATCGATCGCCGTGACGGCGTCGATCGGTATCGCGGGGATGGATTCGCCGGAAGCGGGCGTGCTGAATCCGGCCGAGCTCATCGAGAGGGCCGACCGCGCGCTGTACGCGGCGAAGAACCGTGGGCGCAATCGAGTGGAAATGTGGAGTTCCACGCTGCACGGCTCCTCGGACGCGGTCAGCCACTGACATCGTGAGCCCGATCACGTACACTACCCCCCTTCGGTCTTACATTGCACCGCACAATCGGTGAATCCAAACGGGGGACAAATGCGTTCAAAATTTCTCTTTGCGGCTGTACTCACTTTCATCGCCGGCACGTTGATGGCGGGCGACAGGCCCGTCGTCGCAGTCAACGAATTCAAGAATGAAACGTCCGCGGGCTGGTGGTACGGCGGCGCGGGCCGCGACCTGGCCGACATGCTCGCCAACGAGCTCCAGGCCACCGGCAAGTTCAAGCTGGTCGAGCGCGAGAAGCTCGCCGCGGTCATGGACGAGCAGGACCTGGCCGACTCCGGCCGCATCAAGAAGGGCACCGGCGCCAAGATCGGCAAGCTGACCGGCGCGCAGTACATCGTCACCGGCTCGCTCTCCGCGTACGAAGAGGACGTGCAGGGCACGGGCGGTGGCCTCAGCTTCCGCGGCATCTCGGTCGGCGGCAAGAAGGAGAGCGCGTACCTTGCGGTCGACCTTCGCGTGATCGACACGACCACGGGCGAGATCGAGTTCACGCGCACCGTCGAAGGCCGCTCCTCGGGTGGTGGCGTGAACGTCGGCCTGTACCGCGGCGGCTTCGGCGGCAACCTCTCGAAGCACGAGAAGACCCCCGCCGGCAAGGCCATCCGCGCTGCGATCGTCGAGATCAGCGACTACCTGTCGTGCGCGATGGTCGAGCAGGGCGACTGCATGGACGAGTACAACGCCAAGGAGTCGTCGCGCCGCGAGAAGACCAAGAAATCGATCAAGCTCGACTAGTCTGACGCTACGCAATTGTGGGAAAGGAGCCGGCCGCGAGGCCGGCTCCTTTTTTGTTGGCGCGAAGCGATGACTTACGGTAGTGGTCTAGTTTGACGGGCAAGTTGTAACAGAGGGAGTTACGGCCGAAATGGCGGAAACGGGACGGGCGTAAGTCTCATTCTGGCCCGGCGGCGATGGCGGCGATGGCGGCGATGGCGGCGATGGCGGCGAGGATCGCGGACGCCTCCCGGAGTTGCCTCACCTGTTCTGGTGAGAGGTTGTAACCCGCGTCATTCATCAACCAGCCGAGGGTGTGTCCGGTGGCGTACACAATGCGGGCAACCGTGTCGAACGCTGGCCGCGCGTGCGCGCCGCTCAGGACGCGGGACAGGGTTTCGGGTGCTATCCCCGCTTCCCATGCAGCGTGTTTCCGGCCGTTCTGACGGACAGCAAGACGCAACCGCGCACGCCACTCGGGGTTCACGTCGTCGCCCGGATGATGGTTGCTGCCGCATCACGCAACTGCGCCCGCTGTTCGGCAGAGAACGCGTAGGCCGGTTCCCTGGCAACCCAACCGACCGACTCGCCGGCAGCGTGCGCGATGTTCACGACCGTATCAAAGCGGCTTCATGTGGCCGTTGAGAATGCGGGACAGCGTCACGCGATCTATCCCGGCTTCCATCGCAATGATGGAGTGCTTCTTCCCGGAACGCTCCACGGCTTGCCGTAGGCGAGCGCGCCAGTCGTTCACGCGCGTTCCTCGCGCTCGCGGTTGATGACTTCATTCGCGGCGCGGACGAAGTCCTCGGCGATGGCATCGCCCGCCAGCGCGAACGTGCGCGCCACGATCTCTTCTTCTAGGTCCATGTATCGTCGCTGCGCCGGCGTTGGAGTCATCTTTCCGAGTCGCGTACGCGCGGGCCATTCGATGATTGCAGCTGTGGACGGCGAGTGACATGCTCTCGCTTGACCTGTGGAGCGGCGCGCAGGCAGCGTAGAATAGACGCCACGGCATCGCGTCGCCGCGCTGCGCACCGTGACGCTTCGCATTAGCAACGCATCGCATCGCAAAACGAACAGCCCCGCCAGGGGTGGCGGGGCTGTTCGTTTTGGGGGCCGATGGACTTACGCCCGTCCCGTTTCCGCCATTTCGGCCGTAACTCCCTCTGTTACAACTTGCCCGTCAAACTAGACCACTACCATACCACTACCACTTACGCTTGACTTTCGCCCTGTTACCGCCTACATTGTGTAGTGCGAGGGCGTAATGAGATACCTGACGGAACGACAGCGGGACATCCTGAACTTCCTCCGGGATTTTCAGAAGGAGAGAGGGGTTGCCCCGACCCATCGCGAGATCTGTGACCACTTCGGCTTCTCCTCGTACGGCACGGTCTACAAGCACCTGTCGCTGCTCGAGAAAAAGGGGCTGATCCGCCGCGACTGGAACCAGAAGCGGGGCGTGGAAGTGGTCGACGACCGCGAGGCTCCGCGGAGTGAGGCGAAACGCGAGGACCGGCCGGCCGCGCGCGAGCTTCCCCTCTTCGGGTACATCGCCGCGGGGCGTCCGCTCGACGTGGACGTTTCCGACGAGATGATCGCGGTGCCCGAGCACCTCACCTCACGTGGCGAGAACTACGTGTTGAAGGTGCGCGGGGACTCGATGGTCGACGACGGGATCCTCGACGGCGACCTGGTGATCATCGCCCGCCGCGAGGACGCGTCCAACGGCGAGATGGTGGTCGCGAACGTCAGCGGCGAGGTGACTCTCAAACGCCTCTATCGCGAGGGAGAGCGGGTCCGTCTGCAGCCGGCGAACTCGATGATGCACCCGATTTATGCGGCTGCGCGCGACGTCGCCGTGCAGGGCGTGGTCGTGGGACTGATGCGCAGGTTCTGAACGTGTCGTTGTAAGTGAGGAAGCTATGGATCTGGTATTGAAACTTCGCGAAATCCGCCGCCTCCGCGGCCTGAGCCAGAAGGATGTGGCCAAGCTGTCCGGTGTGGGCGAGAAGACGATCAGCTCATTCGAAACGGGTCAGCGCATCGGCGCACTGAAGCTGGCCCAGCTCAAGAAACTCCTCGGCGTCTACGGTCTGACCGAAGCCGAGTTCTTCGGATGCTCCGTCGAGCGCCAGATCGCGCCGTGGGAGCTGGACGACGAAGAATCCGCATCGCAGCGGCTTCTGGAAGACCTGCGCGGTCTCCCCAAGGTCGTGCAGAAGGCGATGATCAACAAGTTCCAGCTCATGCTGGAGACCGCGTCGGAAGTGCACACCACCGTGAACAGCAGCGTGCTCCGGGACAAACGGCCGGGCTACGTGCGCGACAACCCCGAGTGGCACATGCTGACGTCGAGGAACTGACGCCGGCACAGCCGGGGGCATCCCGAAGCGCAGCGAGAGACTCACAGATGCCGCGCGAATGACGCGTCGAGCGTAGGGACTTCGAACACGAATCCCTCACGCTCGGCGCGGCGCGGCACCACCCGCTGCCCACCCAGCAACACTTCTTCCGCCATAT
Source organism: Thermoanaerobaculia bacterium (assembly GCA_035536275.1). Classification (GTDB taxonomy): domain Bacteria; phylum Acidobacteriota; class Thermoanaerobaculia; order Gp7-AA8; family Gp7-AA8; genus QHVT01. The sequence goes on along the minus strand of DATLOL010000134.1, from coordinate 4,719 downwards.
CCCCAAACGCCAACTTCAGCGCGAACGCGGGCGCGGGCATGAAGGCAGGACGATGCAAGGCGCGGCCGAGCGCGCGCGCGAAATCGCGATTGCGCACCGGCTCGGGCGCGGTGACGTTGTAGACGCCTCGCGCATTCGGGGTATCGAGGGTCCACTCCACCGAGCGCACGGCGTCATCGCGATCGATCCAGGACATCCACTGCGCGCCGCTGCCGACCGGCCCACCCGCGCCCAGCTTGAACGGCAGCATCATCTTCTTCAGCGCCCCACCGTCCGCCGCGAGCACGACCCCGAATCGGAGAAGGACGAGCCGCGCCATCGGCTCCGCCGCCCGCGCCGCCGCCTCCCACTGTTCGACCAGACCGGCGAGAAAACCGGCGCCGCGCGTGCCGGTCTCGTCCAGCACTTCATCGCCGCGCAAGCCGTAATAGCCTACCGCCGACGCGTTCACGAGCGTCCGCTGGCGCGGCGGCGCGCTCCGCAAGGCCTCCGCGATCGCGCCCGTCGCGTCGAGACGGCTGGCGACCAGCTTCTGTTTACGAGCGTCCGTCCAGCGCCCTTCGCCGACGTTCTCGCCGGCCAGATTCACCACGGCGTCCGCGCTCGCGACTTCCTGCGACCACGCGCCCTGAGTCTTGCCGTCCCACTGCACGCCCCGCCCGGCCTCCACTTTTGAGGGGTTGCGGCTGAGCACGGCCACGTCGTCGCCGCGTCCGACCAGCCGCCGCACGAGCGGCTCCCCCAGGAACCCCGATCCGCCGGCAATCACGATGCGCATGGCACGGCATTAAACACCAACGCCGGCCTTCGGGGGGCCGGCGCGGGTGTTTCTAGCAGGAGGAGTGTTAGGAGATTCGGTTCGTCGTTCGTCCGTTCGTCGTCTTCGTCGTTCAGTAGGTCAGACGCTGAAGGGGAGGAAAGGTTTCGTCTTTTTGAATCGAAAATTCGACTTAACCGATTCGTGACCGGGCGGCGACCCGGCGGGGGTCGGATTCCGTGCCTTTCCGCAGTCCGGCGAAGGCGATCATGGCCGCGTTGTCCGTGCAGTAGCGCTTCTCCGGGACCCGCACGATCACCCCCCGGCGCTCCCCCCACGCCATGATGCGTTCCCGCAGTACGCCGTTCGCGGCGACGCCGCCGGCCATTGCCACTTCGATAGGCCTCGGCTCCTCGAGCCGCGACCACACGCTGTCCAGGCGGTCGAAGAGCTGCGCGAACAGCGCGTCCTGAAAGGTCGCGCAGAAATCGGCCAGCGCGGCGGGATCTCCGTCCGCGCGGATCGCGTGCTCGCGCGCCAGACGAATCGCGCCCGCCTTGATGCCGCTGTACGAGAAGTCCAGCGACTCGTCCTTGAACTGGGGAACCGGAAACGGAAAGCGTTTCGGGTCGGCGGTCCCCTCCCGCGCGTGTTTCTCGATCTGCGGACCGCCCGGATACGGCAGGCCGATGAACTTCGCCACCTTGTCGAAGGTCTCACCGATCGCGTCGTCGCGCGTTCGATTGATCTGCTGGACTTCCGCCCCTCGCACGTCGTACAGCGCGGAGTGGCCGCCGGAGATTACCAGCGACAGAAATCGCGCCGGCAGCGGCGTGGCTGGACCTTCCTTCTGCAGGTACGGCGAGTAGATGTGGCCCTCGAGGTGATTCACCGGCACGATCGGGATCCCGAGACCGTACGCCAGTCCCTGCGCTCCGGCGACGCCCACCAGCAGCGCGCCAATGAGTCCCGGTCCGGCCGTGACCGCGATCGACTCGATGCTCTTCCAGTCCGCGCCGGCGTCATCGAGGGCGCGCTCGACGAGCGGAAACAGATGCTTCAGATGTTCGCGCGAGGCGATCTCCGGAACGACGCCGCCGAAGGGCTGGTGTCTCTCGATCTGCGAGGCGATGAGATTGACGTGCACGCTGCCGTCGCGGTCCAGGAGTGCGACCGAGGTCTCGTCGCAGGAGGTCTCGATGCCGAGGATCATCGGGACATCCTATGACGGCGGAGCACGCGCGCGTGCCCCGCGCATTTCCCGGTATCATTCGGCCCCCTTCGCGGTACACCCATGAAAGAAGAACTGGCCAAGCGATACGAGCCCGCAGAATTCGAGCAGCGCGTCTACTCCGCCTGGGAGAAGGGCGGCTACTTCACCCCCGTCGTCGATCCCGAGAAACCGAAGTTCTCGATCGTCATCCCTCCCCCCAACGTCACCGGGCGCCTGCACATCGGCCACGCCCTGGTGAATACGCTCCATGACATCATCGTCCGCTGGAAGCGGATGAGTGGCTTCAACACGCTCTGGCTTCCCGGCACCGACCACGCCGGCATCGCCACGCAGATGGTCGTGGAGCGCAAGCTCGCCGAGCAGGGCATCAATCGCTTCGACCTCGGCCGCGACAAATTCGTCGAAGAGATCTGGATGTGGAAGGAGCAGCACTCCACCGAGATCAAGGACCAGCTCACGCGCCTCGGCGCGTCCGCCGACTGGAGCCGCGAGCGCTTCACGCTGGATGAGGGCCTGTCCCGCGCGGTGCGCTACGTGTTCGTGAAGCTCTACGAGGACGGCCTCATTTATCGCGGCATCGCCATCGTGAACTGGTGCCCGCGCTGCCGGACGGCGATCTCGGACGTCGAGGTCGAGTTCCGCGAGCGCAACGCCAGCCTGTGGTTCGTCGACTACGACGTGACGCTCGACGGCGTCGCGCCGCGCAGACTGACCGTCGCCACCACCCGTCCGGAGACGATGCTCGGCGACACTGCGGTGGCCGTCCATCCCGACGACGTTCGCTACAAAGACCTCATCGGCAAGCACGCGATCCTGCCGATCGCGAACCGGCGCATCCCCATCATCGCCGACCCGATCCTGGTCGATCCGGAGTTCGGCACAGGTGTGGTGAAAGTCACGCCGTCGCACGACAAGAACGACTACGAGACCGGGAAACGCCACGACCTCGCGCAACTGCAGGTCATCGGCGAGGACGGCCGCATGACCGCCGCCGCCGGCGCCGGGTTCGAGGGTCTCGATCGCTCCGAGGCGCGCAGGAGAGTCGTCGAGCAGCTCAAGGAATCAGGCCACCTCGTCAAGGTGGAGAGCCACACCAACAACGTCGGCGTGCACGGCAAGTGCGACACGGACATCGAGCCGATGGTGTCGCGGCAATGGTTCGTGAAGATCGAGCCGCTGGCGCGTCCGGCGATCGAGGCCGTCCGCAGCGGTGCGATTCAGATCTCCCCGCAGACGTGGGAAGCCACGTACTTCAACTGGATGGAGAACATCCACGACTGGACGATCTCCCGCCAGCTCTGGTGGGGACACCGCATCCCGGCATTCCACTGTCCGAACGGCCACACCACCGTGACGATGGAAGAGCCGGCGCAGTGCCCGGAGTGCGGCGGCGCCGTCATGCAGGAGACCGACGTGCTCGACACGTGGTTCTCCTCCGGCCTCTGGCCGTTCTCGACGATGGGCTGGCCCGACGAGACGCCGGACCTCCGCACGTTCTACCCGACCGATACGCTCATCACCGGCTTCGACATCCTCTTCTTCTGGGTCGCGCGCATGATCATGTTCGGTCTGCGCTTCACCGGGAAGGCGCCGTTCAGCCAGGTCTTCCTCAATGGCCTCGTGCGCGACGAGCACGGGCAGAAGATGTCGAAGACCAAGGGCAACGTCATCGACCCGCTGGACGTCGTGAAGGAAGTGGGCGCGGATGCGTTGCGCTTCACCCTCGCCGTCGCCACGACCGGCCGCGACATCCCGCTGGGCAAATCGCGCATCGCCGGCTACTCGGCCTTCGTGAACAAGATCTGGAACGCGTCGCGGTTCGCGCTGATGCACATCGACTCCGAGCTGAAAGACGCCGGCTCGATCGAGCGCGACAACCTCCGCACTGTCGAGCGCTGGATCCTCTCCCGCCTCAATGCGGTGACGAATGAAGTGAACCGCCAGCTTTCGGTCTTCCGTTTCGACGAGGCGGCCGGCGCGCTGTATCAATTCTTCTGGCACGAGTTCTGTGACTGGTACATCGAGATGGCCAAGCCGGTCCTCCTCGGCCGGCACGGCTCCGACGACCACCGCGCTCTCGCCAAACGCGTGCTCCTCGAAGTGCTCGATCGCTCGCTGCGCCTCCTCCATCCGTTCATGCCGTTCGTGACCGAGGAGATCTGGCTGAAGCTCGGAGGCGTCGAGCCGTCGATCATGGTCGCGCCGTATCCGATCTCCGAGGAAGACCTCGAAGACTCCGACGCCGAGCGGCTGGCCACCGCCGCGCAGGCGATCATCACCACCGTGCGCAACGTGCGCGCGGAGCGCGGCTTCACCCCCAAAGACCGCTTCACGCTGTACCTGCGCGGCAACGACGAGCGCGACTCGAACTTCTTCCGCGACTACGACTACCTGCTCCTCGAGCTGGCCCGCCTCGACCAGGTGATCGTGGAGGGAGAGGCTCCGGCCGGCACCCATCACGACGTCGTCGAGGGCTTCCACATCGCCATCCAGTTCCCGGAGAAGCAGGTCTCGCAGGAGCAGCTCGACCGCGTCCGCCGCGACATCGAGAAGACCCAGGGAGAGCTGGCCTCGATCGAAGGAAAGCTCGCCAACGAGCAGTTCACGCGCAACGCCCCTTCGGCGATCGTCGAAGGGGCCCGCGCGCGTCAAACCGAGCTGCGGGCGCGGCTCGAGAAGCTGCAGCAGAATCAATGATCGACACCCGGATCGTTTCGCGCCTTCGGGG
>DATLOL010000133.1:0-33356 GCA_035536275.1 Thermoanaerobaculia bacterium | reverse complement strand
GAGTCCTTGATGGATATGCGGAGACATCGATCGGGGTCTCCGCGAGGTGGTGAACGGGGCGAGGGGAGCTATTCGATCGATATGGGGTGATATCGATCGAGGCCTCGGCAGGCATGCAAAAGAGTGCGGCGAACGTCCAATTGGGCTGAATTGACGCCGATCGTGACCTCGGCGACCGCGCGATGGATATGGGGTGATATCAATCACGGCCTCGCCGAGCGTGTGAACGGATGCGGCGCGATACCGAATCGATATGGGGGCATATCGATTCAGGCCTCGGCGACCGTCCGCAAGAGCGCGGCGAGCGTGCAATTGATATGGGGTGATATCGATCGAAGTCTCCGCGAGCATGCAATTGATATGGGGTCATATCAATCGAGGCCTCGCCGACCGCGTGAAAATGTCCGGTGCACACCCCAATTGATATGGGGTCATATCAATCGAATGCCTCGACGGGTGCGTGCGACACGCTCCGCGACGTGCGAATCGATATGGGGCGATATCGATCGAAGCCTCGGCGGACACGCGATTTACGTGCGGGGACATCGCTCGTGGTCTCCGCGATGTGGTGAACCATCGCGGCGAGCGTGCGATCGATATGGGGTGATATCGATCGAAAGCGTCGGCGAGCGTGTCCACCAGTGCCGCGAACATGCGGTTGATCTGGAACGCAGCTCCGCGACGGCGGCGAAGCCGCCGTCGCGTGCGTGAGGTGGCGTCAGCCCGGCGGGATCGGCGGCGGCGTGTTGTCGATCTCCGGGTCGTGCCGGACGACGGGACTTCCATTGAGGCTTGCGCTCACGATGTACGACCAGCGGCCGGCGTTGTCGGGTTGCCGATATGTAGCCGTCCAAGTGCCATCCGCAAACGGCCCGGCGACCGAAACGGCTGACGGGAAGCCGGTGATGCTCGTGATCTCGATTGTGTCGCCGGGCGCCGGCGTGGGAACCCACGTGATCACGACGTCCTCGCCCTGATTGACGTCGACATGCTGCTGCGTTTGACTGACCTGCGGCCGGTTGGCTCCGACATCCCAGGTCACATTGAGACTAAAATCGTGGTTCAAGATTCTCTCCTTCACCTCTTCGATTGGTTCATCGTCAGCTCGTCGGTCGCATAACCGCTGAGCTGAAGTCGTGCAATCACGTCGTTCGCCTCGCTCTGTCTGTCGAGTCGCAAGAGGACGTCTGCCCACAGCTTGAGCTCGTCGACATCGTCCGCCTGGGCCACCGGCGGAAGTTCACGCACTGCGCGCTGCCATGCGGCGATAGCGGCCGCGGGCCGGCTTCGAGCCAGTGCGTCCCCCAGGTACAGGCCGGCACGCCCCAACTGCACATCAGCTCCGGGAGTGCCCCGATGCTTCTCGGCCGTGCGAAGAGCGCGTTCGAGAACAGCGACCGCGCGCGGGTCCTGCTGCGCCGAGAGGGCGCGGCCGTACTCGCTGTCGATGTAAGCAGCGTCCATCCCGAACGATGTCCGCGTCGGCGCGAGCTGGCGCGCGGTCGCGATTTTCGATGCCGCCGCGGCCAGAAGTGGAACGGCCTCGGCGAGATCTCCCTCCCGCGCGAGTCCGCCCCCGAGTGCCGTCATGGTCATGGCGGCGGCTCTCTGCCACTCGACGTTGGCGGGATCGCGCGCCGCGAGCTCGTTCTCGATGGCCAACTCCTCGCGCAGTAAGGCCAGTGCCTCGTCATCCCGGCCGGTCGCCTCGAGGCCCCGGGAGAGGTAGCCCATGTTGAACGCGAGGCGCTGCTTCCACAGCATCTGCTGCGGCTCGAGCGCGACGAGCTTGCGATAGATCGCATTCTCACGGCGCAGATACTCGTTCGAGGCCTGCAGGTTCGCCTGGCCATAGAGGTTCACGCCCATCTTGTTGAACGCGCGTGCGAGCTCGGCCTGCGCTTTCGCGTCGCCCGGCGCGCGGTCGGCGAGGAGTTGTTTGACTTCGAGGCTGACGCGGTAGTGATCCGCGGCCTCCTTCAGGTTGCCTTTCGCCTCGAGGATGAAGCCCACGCCGCTGTGCCCGTAGGCGCGCTCGAGCTGGAACTTGTCGTTCTTCGGGTCGATCGCCGCGAGTGCGTCGCCGGCCTTCATGTACTCGCGCATGTGCACGAGCGCCTCGTCGTATCTGCCTAGGAGCCGCAGGCCGTTGCCGAGCCAGTACTGCGTCTCGCCGTGGACCAGGAGCGCCTCGGAGTTCCGCGGCTCCCGCTTCAACGCGGCCGACGTCAACACGGCCGATCGCCGGAACAGCTCCATCGCCTCGGGAGACTTCCCCTGGTCGACGCGGACGGACCCGAGCTGGTTGACGGCTTTCGCATTCCGCACCAGCTCCGGCGCCGTGACCGTCGCTGCATCGAGTGAGTCGATGTAGGCGAGCGTGCGGTTGCCGACGTCGTCGAGGATGTCCAGGCGGCCGACCGGCTCGAGCTTGTTCCGGAGGTCGCCGATCATGAACTCGATCAGCTCATCGGCCTGGTCGCGGCGGTGTTCTGCGTCGGCGCGTGCGGCCACGGCGCGCGCTTCGGCAGCGACTGCGACCGCACGTTCCTGCTTCAGGTCGACGGTGTAGCGCCACGCGCCGAGGACGATCATCAGCACGATCGCGGCGGCGATGCTGCGGCGGGTGACGCGCGCCGGCTTCGCGGCGAGCCAGCGCAGCTTCTCCAGCGTCTCCACCGCCGTCGGACGATCGGCGGGCGCCTTCTGCTTGAGGCGTTCGATCAGGGCCGCGATGTCCCTCGCGGCGTCGTGTACGGGATTGGTCTCGTTCCGGGCGACGCGGAGCATGACCTCGCGCGAGCCGAGAAAGTCCGGATGCGGTTCCTGCCCCGTGAACAGCACCTGCAGCAGCAGTCCGAACGCATACATGTCGCTGGCCGGCGTGAGCTCCTCGCCGCGGGCCTGCTCGGGGCTCATGTACATCGGCGTACCCATGGCGATGCCGGCCTGCGTCTCCAGCGCGCCGGACGGAAGACGCGTGTCGCCGACAATCCGGATGCGCTCATCGCTGCCCGGGGCGATCGACGCCTTGGCGCGGGTCAGCCATCGCGCGAGCCCGAAGTCGAGCACCTTGACCTCGTCGGACTTCGTGAGCATCACGTTGTCCGGCTTCAGATCGCGATGGAGGATGCCCGCGCGGTGGGCCGACACCAGCACCTCGGCCACGGCGATGGCGATGCGCAGCTTCTCCGCGCGGGTGCGCTTGTCGCGGATGACGTCCGTCAGGGTGCGGCCGTCGATGTACTCGAGCACGAGCAGATCGGAGTCGCTCGTGTGGATGTAGTCGTGGATGCGGCAGATGTTCGGATGATCGAGCTTGGAGAGCGATCGCGCCTCACGCAGCAGACGCTCGCGGGCCTCGCTGTCGAGCCGCAGCTCCTCGTGCACCACCTTGAGCGCGACCTTGCGCTCGAGCGTCTCGTCGAAGGCCGCGTAAACGGCGCCCATGCCACCTTCTCCGACGACGCCGGTGACGCGAATGTTGCCAAACCGCTGTCCGAGCAGTTCCATGGGCAGGAGGTTTTTAAAGGCACGACCCGCCGGCACTATACGCCGAATTTTGGGGGCGGGCGCGAAGCCCGCCCCGTCAGCCGCGCGCCTTGTCGGAGCCGTTGCGGCGGCCCTCACCGGGGCGGTCTCCGCTCACCGCGCGCTCCTTGAGCTCGTCGCGGCTCTTCACGTGACGGTGCTCATCCGGGTCGGGAACGGGCGCGTCTTTCGGGTTGTAGGTGGGACCGCCCTGATTGGTGTGATCTTTGGCCATTTTCTGTCCTCCGAAGAGTCACAATCGCAAGATCAAAGCCGGGTCGAAGTGGCACCCCGCTTGCGAATTCCAGAGGCAGGTAGGGCCATGAACAAAAAACTGATTTTTCCGTTGATTTTCGTAGGTTTCGGGGTGATTGCGTGTGGGGGAGACGACGAAGCTCGACGCGGCGATCAGAAAGCGTTCGAGACGGTGCAGGAAGGCTCTGCGGCCGGCGTGACGTCCACGATCGCCGGACCGGGCGAGGCGCTGCCGCCGATCACCGGCACGAACGCCGACACGACGACCGCGTTCACCATCGATCCGAACGTTGCCGCGGCCGGCGCAGCGGCGCCCGCGCCGGGCTCCCTCGCCGGAACGCCGCCGGCTTCGGCTCCGATGATGGGGACCAGCCCGTATCCGCGCAGCACGCCGCCGATGACGTCCGCCGCACCGGCGCGGAACTATCCGGCACCGCGGCAGCCGCAACCGCGACCGCTCGAAACGGAGGCTCCCGAGCAGCCCCCGCTGACCGACACGGCCACGACCGGCACGCCGCAGCCACAGCCGCAGCAACCGGCGCCCACGAACACGAATCCGCCGCCGGCCGAGCAGAAGCCGCCCGCGGAAGAGGAAGACTCGGAAGAAGAGGAAGAGCCGCCGCCTCCGACCACGACGGACACGCGCGGGCAGTAGACCCGACAGTCACTGGAGTTAAGATGCGCGGCCTATGTCGCGCGTGACGTTCCAGTCGCTCATCCTCAAGCTCCAGAACTTCTGGGCCGAGCGCGGCTGCATCCTCGAGACCCCTCTCGACCTCGAGGTCGGCGCCGGGACGATGCACCCCGCCACCTTTCTCCGCGTCCTCGGACCCGAGCCGTGGAACGTCGCCTACGTGCAGCCTTCCCGCCGTCCCGCAGACGGCCGTTACGGCGACAACCCGTTCCGCCTCGGCAAGCACTATCAGTTTCAGGTGATCCTCAAGCCGTCGCCGCTCGAGGTGCAGAGCCTCTATCTCGACTCCCTCCGTGCCATCGGCCTCGACCTCACCAAGCACGACATCCGCTTCGAGGAGGACAACTGGGAGTCGCCCACCCTCGGCGCGTGGGGCGTCGGCTGGCAGATCCTCCTCGACGGCATGGAGATCACGCAGTTCACGTACTTTCAACAGGCCGGCGGCATCGATCTCGCGCCGATGTCGGCCGAGATCACGTACGGCCTGGAGCGCCTGACCATGTTCCTGGCCCGCCAGTCGTCGGTCTTCGACATCGACTGGACGCCGGGCGTCGCGTACGGCGCGGTGCGTAAGCAGGACGAGTACGAGTTCTCGAAGTACTACTTCGAGCACGCCGACGTCGACATGCACTGGAAGCTGTTCGACGTCTACGAGAACGAGGCCCGGCGCTGTCTCGACGGGAAGCTGGTGCTGCCGGCATACGACTGGACGCTCAAGTGCTCGCACGTGTTCAACACCCTCGACGCCCGCGGCGCCGTCTCGGTGACGGAGCGCGTCGGCGTGATCAAGCGCGTGCGCGACCTGGCCGTGCGCTGCGCGGAGCAGTATCTCGAGGCGCGGCGTGAATTAGGATTCCCGCTCTGTGGAGCGGCGGCCGCTTCGGCCGCCCAGGAGAAACCGGCGGGCTGAGAGCCCGCCGCTCCACAAGGACGACATGGCTGATTACTTCTTCGAGCTGCTGACGGAAGAGATTCCGGCGTGGATGCACGACGCCGCCGCGGCCACGCTCCGCGAGCGCCTCGGCGCACTCTCCCCCGACGTGACCGTCAACACCACGCCGCGGCGCATCATCTTTCTGCTGAAGAACCTCCCCCTCCGCGAGGAAGACCGGCAGCAGGAAGTGAAAGGCCCGCCGAAAAAATCACCGGAAGCGGCGCTGCAGGGCTTCCTGAAAAAGCAGAACGCAACGGCGGACGACATCATCGCCTCTGACGACGACTACGTCCGCATCCGCAAGACCATCGCCGGCCGCGAGACCGCGGCGATCCTCCGCGAGCAGATCCCGAACATCGTCGAGTCGCTCCGCTGGCCGAAGATGATGCGCTGGGGCACGGGCGAGCACTCCTACATCCGCCCGATCCACTCCGTCGTCTCGCTGTTCGACGGCGAGCATCTGCCGATCACGATCTTCAGCACGGAGTCGGGCACGCAGACCGTCGGACATCGCACGCTCGCGCCGAAGGCCTTCAACGTCTCCTCATACAACGACTACGTGACGAAGCTCGAGCTCGCGCGCGTGGTCGTCGACGCACGCCGCCGCCGCGACGTCATGGCCGCGCGTGCGCGCACGCTGGCGAAAGAGGTCGAGGGCATGCCGTCCGAGGATGCGTCGATCTGGTCGCAATGGCAGTACCTGACCGAGTACCCGGGCGTGGTTCGCGCGGAGTTCCGACGCGAATACCTCACCCTGCCGGAAGAAGTGCTCGTGACCGTGATGCGCGTGCATCAGAAGCAGCTCCCGATTCGCGATCGCAACGAGCGGCTGACGAACTCGTTCCTGGCGGTGCTCGACAACGACGGCGATCCGGAAGGGAACGCGGCGTACGGCAACTCGTTCGTCACCAACGCCCGCTTCGCCGACGCGCAGTTCTTCTACGAGACCGATCGCCGGCGCAGGCTCGAGGAGCGTCTCGAGCAGCTCGCACACCTGCAGTTCCAGGAGAAGCTGGGCAACTATCTCGACAAGACGAAGCGCATCGAGCGCATCGCCAAGGGCATCGTCGACGCCGCCGACGTCGCGGTCGCCGCCCGGCTTTGCAAGACCGACCTCGTCACGGAGATGGTCAAAGAATTCACCGATCTCCAGGGTCACGTCGGCGGCATCTACGCGCGCGAGGAAGGGCTGTCGGACAACGTCTGGCAGGCCGTCTACGATCACTACCGGCCGGTGAGCCTCGACGACGCGCTGCCGCGCAATCTCGCCGGCGCCGTGGTCTCACTCGCGGACCGCATCGACACGCTGGTCGGCTTCTTCTCCATCGGCGCGAAGCCGACGGGATCGAAAGATCCGTTCGGGCTCCGCCGGGCCGCTCAGGGCGTCGTACAGATCCTGTTGAATCGCGACAAGCGCGAAGTGAAGATCGGGGTCGACCAGCTCATCGACCTCGGCATCGAGGCGTATGCTTCGGCGGCCGGAGCGGCCGCCGCTCCACAGGTTCGCGACGAGTTGCTGGCGTTCTTTGCCGAGCGCGTACGCACGATCCTCGAAGCCTCGGCATGGCAGTTCGCATACGACGAGATCGCCGCGGCAATGGAGGCGGGATGGGCGTCGTCGCTCACCGATCTCGTCGACCGCATCACCGCGCTGAAGGCCACGCGCGGCGACGCGAACTTCCTCTCCGTCCTCGACTCGGCCAAGCGCATCGCCAACATCACCGAGGGACACGTGGAGACGCGGGTGGACACGGCGAAGCTCGAGCACGCGACAGAGCGACGCCTGAGCGAGCTCGCGGACGCCGTGACGACGGAGATCGACAAGATGGTGGCCGGGCGGCAGTACCGTCACGCGCTGGAGTCGTTCGCGGCCCTGGCGCCGGAGCTGGAGACGTTCTTCAAGGACGTCATGGTCAACGTCGAGGACGAGGGCGTGCGCCGCAACCGCATGTCGCTGCTGCGCAAAGTCGGCGGGGCGGTGATGAAGATCGCCGACGTCACGAAGATCGTCGTCGACCGCCGCGACTACCGCGCGCCGTGAAGAAGCTCGCGCTGCTGGCCGGCCTGCTCGCCATCGCGTGTGAACGCGAGCCCGCGGCGCCGCCGCAGCCGGCGCGGGAGCGTCCGGTGATCCACGTCGAGCCGGATCCGGATGCGGACAACCTCCTCAGCCTCGCCTACGGCGCAGCGGTCGTGTCGCGGACGGGGGAAGTCAACCTCGAGAGCTCCGCGGTCCACGCGATCGACAACCTGGCGCCGACGGCGTGGGTCTCGGCGCCCGGCGCGTGGGACGAGACGATCGTCTACTCGCTGCTCGCACCGGCGCGGATCACGCAGGTCGGCATCACCGTTTCGAAGGGGGAGCGCGTGCCGCGCGGCGTCGCCTTCGACACGTCGATGGACGGCAAAAAGTGGCGCGAGGTGCTTTCGATCGAGCCCGCGAACGATGACGCCCGCCAGCTCTGGCCGGTGAAAGAAGCGGTCGCGCGCTACATCCGCGTGCGCTCGCTCGACCGCGACAAGTACTACATCCGCGTCCGCGCCTTCCACGCGATCGGCGAGGAAGTCGAGCCGCCCTCGACGCCTCCCTTCACAGGCTGCTGGACGGTCAACGGACTGCGCGCGAACATCGTCCAGCAGGGCGCGCGCGTGACCGGCATCATCGAAGCCGACCCGCCGATCCATCTCGAAGGCGGCACCGACAACCGCGTCGCGCTGATGATGTGGAAGCAGGGGCCGACCTGGGGATACGCGGCCCTGACGCGCACACCCGACGGAGCGCATCTCACCGGCCTGCGCCTCTACAACGAGTTCGACGTGCGCAACGCCGGGGATGGGTGGTTCGGGGAGCGGTGTTCGATGGGACGGATAGGACCTATGGGACCTATGGAACCTATGGGACCTATGAGTCTTTATGGGCTCGTGTTCGATGAGAAAGACAATCTCGTCGAGCCGCTCAGCACGCCCCAGCTCGAGGCGATCGTGCCGCTTCTGCGCGAGCCGGCCCAGCGCGTGCGCATCATCAGCCACGAGCTGCGCTACGACACGCCGGACGAGAACCGGCGGCGCACCGCGGCGCGCATTGCTACGCTGCGCCGCGCGCTGCAGTCGCGAGGCGTGAACGTCGATCGGATCGAGTTCGTCGCCGCTGGAAGCGACTGGAGCGGACCGTCGATCTACACCACGCTGCAGCGGCTCTTTGCCAGCCGCGTCGAGCTCTCTTTTGGAACATAATCCCGCGGCGATGACGTACGTCTACTACTTCGGCGATGGCCACGCCGAGGGCAACGCGAAGATGAAGGACGTACTCGGCGGCAAAGGCGCGGGCCTCGCCGAGATGACCAACATCGGCGTCCCCGTCCCGCCGGGCTTCACCATCTCGACCGCGGTCTGCACTTACTTCTACGCGAACGACAAGACGTATCCGCCGGAGTTGCAGCCGGCCGTCGCGGAGAACCTCGGCCGCGTGGAGTCGTCGGTCGGACGCACGTTCGGCGATCGCAAAAAGCCGCTCCTGGTCTCCGTGCGCAGCGGTGCCCGCGCGTCGATGCCCGGCATGATGGACACCATCCTCAACCTCGGGCTCAACGACGAGACCGTGCAGGGACTGGCCGAGTCGTCCGGCGATGAGCGATTCGCGCTCGACTCGTACCGCCGCTTCATCCAGATGTACTCCGGCGTCGTGCTCGAGATCGATCGCGACCATTTCGAGCACGAGCTGGTGGTGCTCCGCGACCGCGCCGGCGTGAAAACCGACGCGGAGATCCCCGCGGCCGCGCTGCGCGAGCTCGTGGCCACGTACAAGAACATCGTCCTCGAGCGCGGCAACCGCGAGTTCCCGCAGGACGTTCACGATCAGCTCTGGGGCGCGGTCGGTGCCGTGTTCAATTCCTGGAACAACCAGCGCGCGATCACCTACCGCAAGCTGAACGGCATCCCCGGCGACTGGGGCACCGCCGTCAACGTGCAGTCGATGGTCTTCGGCAACATGGGCGACGACTGCGCGACCGGCGTGGCCTTCACCCGCAATCCGTCGACGGGCGAGAGGAAGTTCTTCGGTGAGTACCTGTCCAACGCGCAGGGCGAGGACGTCGTCGCGGGCATCCGCACGCCGCTGCCCATCAGCGAGCTCGAAAAGTCGATGCCCGACGCCTATGGCCAGCTCGTCGACGTCTACAAGAAGCTCGAAGCGCACTACCGCGACATGCAGGACATCGAGTTCACGATCCAGTCGCGGAAGCTGTATCTCCTGCAGACGCGCACGGGAAAGCGGACCGGGTTCGCGGCCGTGAAGATCGCCTGCGACATGGTCGACGAGAAGTTGATCACGCAGCGCGAAGCGGTCGAGCGCGTGGAGGCGGGACAGATCACGCAGCTCCTCGCGCCGGTGTTCGACGCGAAGGAAAAAGAGAAGGTCCTGCAGGGCGGGCGTCTCCTCGGACGCGGACTGCCCGCCGGACCCGGAGCCGCGACGGGACAGATTGCCTTCAACGCCGACAACGCCGTGCGCATGGCCAAGGACGGTCCGGTGATCCTGGTGCGCATCGAGACGTCACCCGAGGACATCGCCGGGATGCACAGCGCGGCGGGGATCCTCACCACGCGCGGCGGACTGACGTCGCACGCGGCCGTCGTCGCGCGCGGCATGGGACGTCCGTGCGTCGTCGGCGCGGGCGCGCTCAGGGTCGACTACGCGAAGGGCGAGCTGCGCAGCGAAGGCCACGAGCCGCTCGAGGAAGGCGACTGGGTCTCGATCGACGGCACGACCGGCGAAGTGATCGGCGGCAAGCTGGCCACGCGTCCGTCCGAGATCGTGCAGGTGCTCCTCGAAGGATCGATGAAGGCGGCGGACTCGGAGACGTATCGCAACTTCGATCGCCTGCTGAAGTGGGCCGACGAGATCCGCACCCTCGGCATCCGCACCAACGCCGACACGCCGAACGACGCCCGCGTGGCGCGGCTCTTCGGAGCGCACGGCATCGGGTTGTGCCGCACGGAGCACATGTTCTTCGCCGAGGAGCGCATCCTGCGCGTGCGCGAGATGATCCTCGCGCGCGACGAGAAGGGCCGCCGCCGCGCTCTCGACGAGCTTCTCCCATTTCAGGCCGCGGATTTCGAAGGCATCTTCCGCGAGCTCGCGGGCATGCCCGTTACCGTACGCCTGCTCGACCCGCCGCTGCACGAATTCCTGCCTCAGAGCGAAGGGCAGATCTCGGCCATGGCCCGGGACATGGGCTGGGGCTTCGTCGAGTTGCGCGCGAAGGTGAGCCAGCTCCACGAAACCAACCCCATGCTCGGCCACCGCGGCTGCCGGCTGGGCATCACCTTTCCCGAGATCTACGAAATGCAGGTGCGCGCGATCTTCCAGGCCGCGTGCCGCCTGAAGAAGGAGCGCGTGGACGTGCGCCCGGAGATCATGATCCCGCTGGTCGGAACGGTGAAGGAGCTGGAGCTCACCACCGAGATGACCCACCGCGTGGCGCGCGAGGTGATGAAGGAGAACGACGTCGAGGTGGAATACCTCGTGGGGACGATGATCGAGATCCCGCGCGCGGCGCTGATCGCCGACAAGCTCGCGGAAACGGCGCAGTTCTTCTCGTTCGGCACGAACGATCTCACCCAGATGACCTTCGGCTACTCGCGCGACGACGCGGGCTCGTTCCTGCCTGACTACGTCGATAAGAAGATCCTGGCGAAGGATCCGTTCGAGTCGATCGATCAGGAAGGCGTCGGGCAGCTCGTGCGCCTCGGTACGGAGCGCGGCCGCGGCGCGAACGCGAAGCTGAAAGTGGGCGTCTGCGGCGAGCACGGAGGCGATCCGGACTCGATCCGCTTCTTCCGCTCCGTCGGCCTCGACTACGTCTCCTGCTCACCCTATCGCGTGCCGGTGGCCCGACTCGCGGCGGCGCAGGCCGAGCTCGAGCATAAGCATTACGAGGGGTGACGGAAACAAATCGGCTCGTCCCGGCGTATTGACTGACGGTTCAATACAACTCGAGGAGTCTGGATGAAACATCTCACGGCATTTCTGATTGCTGTCGCGGTGCTCGTCTCGCCGCTTTCCGCGGCCGAGTCGCTCACCAACACGATCGCGGCGTACGACGGCATGACCATCGGTCAGGCCACGGTCGTCAACGACGTGAAGCTCACGTCCGGTCACATGACTTTCACCCTTTCGTCCGGACAGGCGGCGCCCATCGTCGCCGGCAACGAGACGATCGGTCTCTTCTTCACCGGCAAGGGCACGTACGAGCACATCTCGAACGATCCGGCCGAAGCGGCGACGGTGAAGCACAACGTGAAGAAGGTCTCCGACCTCACGTTGTCGGAGAAGAGCGGCTCGCTCGCGATCGCCGACTCGTTCGAGCAGCTTCTCTACATCCGGCCGGGTGCGAAGTTCCCGCAGCTCAGCGCCTCTTCGACGATCTCAGTGGACGCACCGTTCAACGAGTTCAAGAAGTACTTCGGCCGCGACAGCGGCGCGCCGTTCGCGCATTTGTGGGCGTTGAAGAAGCTCGATGCGCCGGCCGGTGAGCTGGTCATGGCCCATGTGCGCGGCGGCCAGGACTCCGCGGTCTACGTCTTCGACGACGTGCTGAATCACAAGGAGACGCTGCAGACGCTGCGCGAGCCGCGCAGCGAGAGCCGCCTCGCCAACCAGTACCTCTATCGCGCGCCGATCTCCGAGCAGCTCATCAATCGGAAGTGGAAGGACTATTACGTCCAGAACTACCTGCAGACCGCGATCGATCTCGACTTCACGGCCTCGGACAAGAAGGACGTGAAGTACACGATGACCCAGACGGTCGTTCCGATGAACGCGCCGCGCCGCGTTTTCCGCTTCGAGCTCTTCAACGAGGTCCTCGTCGGGATCAGCGACCTCCGCAAGTTCAACCTGCGCAGCGTCACCGGCGCGGACGGCAAGCCGCTCGAGTTCAGCCACCGCAACGACGAGCTGATCGTGGCCACGCCGGCCCACGTCGGCGCGAACATGAACGCGGTCATGAAGTTCGAGGTCGACGGCGACTTCCTCTTCCGCCCCCAGGGCGACAGCTTCTGGGAGCTCGGCACCTTCCCCTGGTTCCCGCAGGGCGAGCTCGGCGAGCAGTTCTACACGTGGCACTCGATCATGCGCGTGAAGAAACCGTTCGTGCCTCTCGCGCCGGGCACCACCATCCGGCGCGTCGAAGAAGGCGACTACAACGTCGTCGAGACGAAGCTCGACAAGCCCGTGCAGTTCGCGTCGCTGCTCGCGGGCCGGTACTACTTCGCGGAAGACGCGCGCGACGGTCTCACCGTGCGGGTGGCCTCCTACGGCCTCAAGAACGAAATGGCGTTCAAGAAGCTGGCGAACCTCGCCCACCAGATGATCGACTACTACGAGACCTTCCTGGGGCCCTTCCCGTTCACCGAGTTCAACATCATCGAGAAGAACCAGTACGGGTACGGACAGGCTCCTCCGGCGACGATGTTCATCACCCAGGAAGCGTTCAATCCCCTGGACGATGAGGCTTCGAAATTCTTCTCGCAGGGCATCAATCACCGCTATGCCCACGAGATCGCGCACCAGTACTGGGGCCACGTCGTGAAGATGCCTTCCGGCGAGGAGCAGTGGCTGACCGAGTCGTTCGCCGAGTACTCGTCATCTCTCCTCATCAACAAGATGAAGGGCAAGCGCGCCTACGAGACGATGATCAGCGAGTGGAGGCGCAACGGAAACACGGCCGCGGAAGCGTCGACCATCCCCATGGCCAATCGCCTGCGCGGCGAGGGCGGCGGCATGCACCGCACGAACCTCGTCTATAACAAGGGCGCGTATCTCCTCGCCGTCCTGCACAAGCAGCTCGGCGACGAGAAGTTCCTGACCTTCCTCAAGTCCTACCAGAAGACGTTCAACTTCAAGTACGGCACGACCGCGCACGTCGCGGGCATGCTCCAGTTCGTAACGAAGCAGGACTTCAACGCCTACTTCGACCAGAACTTCTGGGGCACGGGGATGCCGGCCGAAACGAAGAAGTAATCTCGCGATGCAACGGAGCGGCGGGCGTCAGCCCGCCGCTTCTTTCTCTTCCTTCTTTTCCTTCCAGCGGTGCCAGAGCCAGAAGCCGAGGGCGATCACGGCGATGAAGATCAGGCCGTACTTTTCGATGTGCTCCACGCGCCCGAGGAGCCGCTCGATGGCCCGCCCGAAGTAGTAGCCGGCCGCCGTGATGATCACCGCCCAGATCGCACAGCTCACGGCCTGGTAGATGAAGAACTTCACCAGGCCGATCCGGGACATGCCGATGATGACCGCGCAGGTGATGCGCAGCCCGTAGATCCACTGGGTGAGGATGATCGCAGCCGCGCCGTAGCGCTCGAAGACGCGGATACCTTTGCCGAAGGAGCGCTTCATGCGCGGGAAGCGGTCGAGCAGTCGCACTCCGTGCACGCGTCCCAGCCAGAACCAGAAAATGTGACCCGCGTACGCACCGGCGAACGCCACCACGGTCACGGCGATGGGATCGAGGTAGTTGCGGGAGGCGAAGAAGCCCGCGGCGATGAGGATGGCTTCACCCTCGAGGAACGTCCCCACGAAAACTGCGAGGTATCCGAAGTCCTGCAGGAGCGATTCGGCTGACATTCAGGCCTCGACCGCTGCAAGATTCAGGGCGTATTGGAAATTGCGGCGGTTCGCCGTCACATTACACGTTTCATGAAGCGCACACTGACGATCATCCTGGCCCTGTCTTTTGGCATGGTCGCGTTCGGCGAAGACTCCCCGATGGTCGCCGCGGCGAAGCGCGCTAATCGCAAGGGCAAGAAACCCACGAACGTCATCACCAACGAAACGCTGGCCAAGTCCGGCGGCAACGCTCACGTCACCACGACGGCCAAGCAGGCGCCGTTCGTCGCGCCGAAGCCGTACGTCGCCCCGAGTCCGACGCCGGAGATGGTGGCGCTGAAGGCCCGCGACGCCGAGAAGCGCCGCGCCGCGGCGGAAGCGTCCGCGCAGGCCAAAGCCAGCGAGCGGCACCAGGCGAGGTCGGAAGCCGCGGCTGCCGCTGCCGAGGAAGGGCTCTACGACGACGTCGACGTCGATCCGGCGCAGGCGGAGAAGACGCAGCAAGACACCAGTCAGAAGCCGCCGCAACGCTGATCCCGTCTCACCGCTCCCCGCGGTGAGCTCCTTCGCGCTCGACGTTGCGGAGGATCTTCTCCAGCAGCACCCACACCTGTTCCAGCTTGGTCTCGATGCGCGTCAGACGCTCGTCGAGGTCGCCCGTCTCCATCTCCGCGACGATGTCCCAGAAGATCGGATCCGCGGGCATGTTGCGCTGCGGCCGGTGCCGTCCCGTGAGCGTCGACTCGTCGTCCCGTTCCTCGGGGTAGCAGCGCTCGATCATCGTCGCGATCGAGCTCTGCGGGGCGATGAGCGGCGTCACGGTCATGCCCGTCGCCTTCTCCAGTTTGTCGACGACCTCGATGTCGGTCGGATCGAGCATGGCCACTTCCAGTCGGCCGTCGTCGACGCGGACTGGGACGGCTTTGCACTCCAAGGCCGTGCCCCGGGAGATCTTGCGCAGCACTTTCTTGGGGATGTCGACGTGCAGGAGGCTGATGCAGGGGACGTCGATCTGCTTGGAGAGGAACGCCGCCAGCACGTTCTCGTCAATGAATTTCAACTCGACGAGCGTCGATCCGAACCGCTTTCCTGTCTGCTTCTGTTCGGCGAGCGCAACCTGCATCTGCACTTCGTCGATCAGGTTGGCCGCGACGAGCATCTCGCCGAGGTTCTGCCGGTGCATGCGCGCGGATGTTAGCAGGTGGAGCGGCGACAACCGGTGGAGGGGCGCGAGCTTGTGGAGCGGCGGCCGCTTCGGCCGCCGGAAGCGAGAAGAACGGCGGCCGAAGCGGCCGCCGTTCCACAGGGATGACTACGCGTGACGATGAGTCTGGCGGTACTTCCACAGGGCACGGGCGCCGCTGACGAGGCCGACGACGGCTGCCAGCTTCCCGAAGCCCAGCATGCGAACGGCGCCGCGCGCGGAAGACTGCGCGAAGCGGAACGTCAGAAACTGTTTGATCAGGTTCAGCATTGTGTGTCCTCCACCCGCTTTCTTTTGCAATGCGAAAGCCAGAGATAAGTCATTGATGTAAGATCACTTAGCCCATGCCTCGCGCTGTCCTGATCTTCCTCGGAATCGCCCTGCTCTACGCCGGCGCCGGCCTCCTCCCCGGCGCCACGTTCGCGCCGCTCGACATCCCTCTCGACTTCGATGCGTGGAAGCACGATCCGACGAAACGCGTGCGCGTCTCGAACTCGCTCCTCACCGACGTCGTCGTGCAGTTCGTCCCGTGGGACCTCGAGATCGTGCGCCTCGCCGCGGAAGGCGAATGGCCGTGGGTGAATCGCTGGGCGGGCGACGGCGGTCCGCTGTTCGCGAACCCGCAGACCGCGCTCTT
This sequence comes from Thermoanaerobaculia bacterium, assembly GCA_035536275.1. Classification (GTDB taxonomy): domain Bacteria; phylum Acidobacteriota; class Thermoanaerobaculia; order Gp7-AA8; family Gp7-AA8; genus QHVT01. The sequence continues at coordinate 17,496 of DATLOL010000133.1, read as the reverse complement.
CTCGCCGTTCATCTGGCCCCGGCTTCTGTTCGGACTCGACGGCTGGGCGATCATGGCCCTTCTCAAACTGCTCGCGGCGATGCTGTGCGCGTACTGGCTCGCGCGTGAGCTCGACGTGCCGCGGCCGCAGGCGATCTTTTCGGGCATCGTCTACGCGACCGCGGGATACACGATCTGCTGGCTGCTCTACCCGATCAGCGGCGTGTTCACGCTACTGTCGGGACTCGCCGCCGCCGCGCTGCGGCTGATGAAGCATCCATCGATTCACAACGCCTCGCTGGTAGTCCTCTTCGCCGCGCTCTGCACCGCCGGCGGTCACCCGGAGACGCTGTTCCTCGGCGTGATCGGCATCTGGATCTTTCTGGCGTGGGAGGCCGAGAAGCGCCGCGACCTCGGTCTGGCGGCAATCATCCCGTCCACCGTCGGCGCGGCCCTCGGCTTTCTCCTCCTCGCCGTGCAGCTCGCGCCGTTCTTCACGATCCTCGGCGACAGCTACGCCGAGGTGATGCGCCCGCGGATCGTGCACCCGTTCCGCGCGTGGGGCGTCGTCTCGCAGATCCTGCCCGGAGTCCTCGGCAGTCCGCTCCGCGGCGAGCTCGATCTCAGCGCCGTGCCGGTGGCGGAGAACTTCAACCTGCGCGCGGGGGGCTTCATCGGCGCGATCGTGTTCCTCGCGCTGGTGCTGGCGTGGCGCGACCTCGCGCCGTCGCTGCGCCGCGGTCTCATCATCGGCGGAGTCGCGCTGGTGATGTCGTGGTACCCGCCGGGCGTGTGGGCGCTCGTACGGCACGTCCCCGTGCTGCGCGTGCTCACGCTCGAATACGGCGTGTCGCTGTTCGTGCTCTTCGGATCGATTGCCGCCGGCCCGGCGATGTTCGTGCTGGCGTCGCGCCAGCGGAGAAAGATCGGCACCGCCGTCGCGGTCGCCGGACTGCTGGCCGCGATCGGCGGACTGATCCCGCTCGTGTCGCCGAACACGGTGAAGAGCGCAGCGCGCAGCGGAATCGAAGCGTTGCGCGAGCGCGGCCATCTCCGCCAGGCGCCCGAGGTGTACGAACAGCGGCTCGACTACTACCTCTCCGCGGCCCGATTCACGACCTTCCGCCGGCTCGCGCTGCCGGGACTGTGCTGGCTGATCGCGGGCGCCGCGCTGGCTCTGCCGCTCCGCCGCCGCGGTGCGCTGTTGACCGTGGCCGCGGCCGGCGAGCTGTTCGCGTTCGGCATCGGCTTCAATCCGGCGGTCAAGATGACGAATGTGGCGCCGGAGCCGGACGTCATTCGCGAGATCCGTCTGCGCGATCCGTCGCGGCAATACCTCATCGCCGAGCACTTCGAAGTCTTCCCGGCGAATCTGGCCACGCTGTACGGCGTCCGCGACTCGATCTCCTACGATGCGTTGAACACCAAGCAGCGCGTCGAGGAGCTGCTGCCCCGCGGCTACGATCCGCTGATGCACACGTTCAATCCGATCCTCGCGCCGCAGGAGGTGGAGCGACTCGGAAGTCTCGGTGTGCGATGGGTGCTCAGTCGCGGCGACGTCGCCGGCGCGACGCGCGTCGCCGGGCCGCCTCCGCCCGCGGTGGGCGTGTACGAGGTGCCGAACGCGGTGCCGATACCGATGCCGCCAAACCATCGGCCGCCCGGATTCGTGGCCGGCGCCGTGATCTCACTCCTCGCGGCGCTAGCGACCGCGGTCTGGCTGCGGCTCTACACGATCCCGGTCACGCAACCTCGGACTTCAGTGCCCGCGTCATGAGGCGCTGAATGCCCTGTTTCGGGGACTCGCCTTCGTAGAGCACGCGGTGCATCTCCGCGGTGATCGGCATCTCGATGTGATGCCGCTCGGCGAGCTGCTGCGCGGATTTCGTCGTCTTGATCCCTTCGGCGACGAACTTTGCGTCGCGCAGGATGTCATCGAGTGTGCGCCCTTTGCCCAGTTCCACGCCGACGGTGCGGTTGCGCGACAACGCTCCGGTGCACGTGAGCACGAGATCACCCATGCCGGCGAGTCCGGCGAACGTCTCGAGCGATCCGCCGAGGGCCATGCCGAGGCGGGTCATCTCGCGGAGGCCGCGGGTGATGAGCGCGGCGTTCGTGTTCGCGCCGAGGCCGAGGCCTTCTAGAACACCGGCGGCGATGGCGATGACGTTCTTCAGCGATCCTGCCAGCTCCACCCCCACGACGTCCTCGGAGTGATAGAGGCGGAACGACGGCGACGACATCGCGTGCTGGATCTCCTGGGCGAAGTCGATGTTGCGTGACGCGACAACGGCGACGGACGGCACACCGCGCGCGGCCTCGATCGCGAACGTGGGACCGGAGAGCACGGCGAACGCGGAGAGCCGGTCGCCGAGAACCTCGCGCGAGATCGCGGACATCGGAGCGAGCGAATCGTTCTCGATGCCTTTCGTTCCGGAGATGATCTGCGCCTGGCCGCGGAGATGCGGGCGTAGGTTCGAGAGCACCTCGCGAAAGACGTGGCTCGGCACGACCATGAAGAGCTTCTCCGAGAACTGCGCCGCCTCGGCCAGATCGCTGGTGGCGCGGATCGCATCGGAGAGCTCGATGCCGCTCAGGTAGTCGGGGTTCTGGCGCGTGTCCTCGATGGTGCTGGCGACGTCCGGGTCGTGCGCCCAGAGTAGGACTTCGTTGCCCGCGCGCGCCGCGGCGACGGCCATTGCGGTGCCGAAGGCGCCCGCGCCGATGACGGCGATCCTCACTCGTCCTCCTTCTTGCGGCCGAGTCTCCGCTCCGTGCCGCGCGCGAGACGGGCGATGTTCGAGTGATGTTTGAGAATGACGGCCAGCGCAATGCCGATGCTGATGACGATCCGCCAGTACGGCGGGTCGTGCGCGACGAAGCGGAACAACAGCGGGATCGAGGCGGCAGTGACGATCGACCCCAGCGAGACCATCCGCGACAGCAGCACGACGATGGCGAAGACGAGGATCGACGCGGCGAAGACCCGCGGATCGAGCGCGAGAATCACTCCCGCCGCCGTGGCCACCCCTTTGCCGCCCTGGAAGCGCAGCCACACCGGGAACATGTGCGCGAGCACGCCGATCAGGCCGGCCAGCGCGATCCACATCTCCCGCGACTCCCACGCCCGCATGCCCGCCTCGAACGGCCACGCCTCCTGACTCACCACCCACCGCGCGAGGACGACCACGGCGTAGCCCTTCGCGAGATCGAGCAGCAGCGCGAGCACCCCCGCCCAGCGCCCCGCCGTACGCGCAACATTCGTCGCCCCAACGTTGCCGCTCCCCTCCTCCCGCACGTCCTTGCCCGAAAACAACCGCGCGACGATGAAGCTGAAGGGGATGGAGCCGACGAGATACGCCAGCACGACCAGGCCGAGGGGAAGCAGCATGCGGCGGCTATTGTAGTTGGGCGACTGCGTTCCGGAAGGTCGCCGGATCGATCGCTGGATAGCGATACAGCTCCGGCTCGATGACTCTGAACAACTCCTGCAGTCGCGCGCGATCCACGAAGCCTTGCGCGAGCATCATCTCGATATCCGCACGATCCTTGCGATGCCCGCGCTCGATCTTCGCCAGACACTGCGCGTAAAAGTCGTAGTGGTGGAAGAAGAGCGAGCCCTCCTGAGCGATGAAGGGACTGCGCTCCTCCCAACCCGGCAAGGGAGGGATGAAATCCGCGGGCGACGCGAGCTCGATGTTGATATGCAGTCGTTCTTTCACTTCCGGGATCGCGCGAAGGACGCGGTTGTCCTCGGGAAAGATCTTGATGTCGATGTCGAGCGTGATGTCGCGCCATCCGAGCAGCACCGCCGAAGCCCCACCGGTGAGATAAACGCGACCTGAGCCGCGCGACGTGTGCGCCAGCTCGCGCATGAAGTGCGCGACGCGCGATGACGTTACCGGCTCCCGCATTCCGCCGCGCGTTCGAAGCTCACCAACCGCCGAATGAGCGCGTTGTACTGTGAGTGCGCCCCGTCGCCGTGAACGGCGGCAAGCTGCTCGTAGAGCCGGTCTTCGGGAAAATAGTCCGTGTCCGGGACGTTGAGTCCCAGCCGGCGCAGCCGCGGCGCTCCCACCAACACCAGCAATGCGGGCACGCTCTCCACGCCCCGCTCGAGATCACGGAGTCCTTCGCGAATCAGGTCCGCGCCCGGAAGCCGCTCGTCGATCTCGCGCATCAGGCGCGACTATACGCCCTCGAACGCGTTCTCGAGGTCGGCGATCAGATCTTCGATGTCCTCGATGCCGACCGAGATGCGCACGAGGCCGGGGGTGATGCCGAGGCGGGTCCGGGTCTCGATGGGGACCGACGCGTGGGTCATCGTCTCCGGATGCGAGATCAGCGTCTCCACGCCGCCAAGGGACTCGGCGAGGGAGCAGAGACGTACGCGGTCGAGGAACTTCTTCGCGTTCTCCTTCGATCCCAGGTCGAACGAGATCATCGAGCCGAACCCGTTCATCTGCCGCCGGGCCAGCTCGTGCTGCGCGTGGTCGGCCAGGCCGGGGTAATAGATCTTCTGCACCTTCGCGTGATGGGCGAGGTAGTTCGCCATCGCGACGCCATTCTCCTCGTGACGCTTCATGCGCACGGCCAGCGTCTTCACGCCGCGCAGGACCAGCCACGAATCGAACGGAGAGAGGATCGCGCCGACCGCGTTCTGCAGGAAGCCGATCTGCTCGCCGATCTCATCGCTGTTCGAGACCACGACGCCGCCGACGGAGTCGGAGTGCCCGTTGAGAAACTTAGTCGTCGAGTGCACGACGATGTCCGCACCGAGCTCGATCGGCTTCTGCAGCCAGGGCGAGCAGAAGGTGTTGTCGACGACGACGAGTGCGCCTCCGCGATGGGCGACCTCCGCGCAGGCGGCGAGATCCGTCACGGTCATCATCGGATTGGTTGGCGTCTCCAGGAACACGATGCGCGTGTTCTCACGCATCGCCGCCCGAACGTTGTCGACGTTCGCCGTGTCGACGTAGGTGAACTCCAGTCCGAAGCGCTCCAGGACGCGCGAGAACAGGCGGTACGAGCCGCCGTACATGTTCTCGCCCGCGACCACGTGATCGCCTTTCTTCAGCAGGCGAAAGACCGTGTCCGTCGCGGACATGCCCGACGCGAAACAGTGCCCGTGCTTGCCGCGCTCCAGCGCGGCGAGGTTCGCCTCCAGCGCCGAGCGGGTGGGGTTCTTCGTGCGCGCGTACTCGTAGCCTTTGTGGCGTCCGAGCTCGGGCTGCACGTAGGTCGAGGTCTGGTAGATGGGAATGGTGACCGCACCGGTGTGCGGCTCGGGCTCCTGGCCCGCGTGGATGCAGTCGGTCGAGAAACCCATTAGGACTCCTTGCGCCAGCGCGAGTACACGCCCTTGGACATGTAGCGCTCGGCGGCGTCGGGGATGATGGTGACGACGCGTTTTCCGCGTCCGAGGCGGCGCGCCACTTCGAGGGCTGCGTGAACGTTCGCGCCGGCCGACGACGCGCCGAGGATGCCTTCTTCACGGGCCAGACGGGCGACCATGTCGAACGCGGGATCGTCGTCGACGCGGAGAACGTCCGTGGCCAGCGTCATGTCGAGGACGGGAGGAATGAACGTCGAGGCGCCGATTCCTTCCACTTCGTGCGGTCCTGCTTCGCCGCCCTTGAGGATGGACCCCTGCGGCTCGACCACGTAACACTGCACGTCGGGCAACCGTTCGCGCAGATACTTCGCCACGCCGGTGAACGTGCCGCCCGTCCCCGCGCCGGCGAGCCAGGCATCGATGCGGCCTTCCATCTGCTCGAAGACCTCGGGGCCGGTCGTCTCGTAGTGGGACTCGGTGTTGAACGGATTCGCGAACTGCTGCGGCACGTACGCGCCTTCGATCTCTTTCGCGAGCTCCTGGGCCTTGGCGATGGCGGCCTTCATCCCGTCATCTTTCGGGGTGAGGATCACTTCGCCGCCGAGGGCTTTCATCACTTCGCGCTTCTCGATGGAGAAGTGCTCCGGGACGCAGAGGATGACGCGATAGCCCTTCTGGACGCCGGCGAGGGCGAGTCCGACACCGGTGTTGCCCGCGGTCGGCTCGATGATCGTGCCGCCCGGTTTGAGCAGACCGGCACGCTCGGCGCGCTCGATCATGCCGATGCCAATGCGGTCCTTCACCGAGAAGCCTGGGTTCAGGAGCTCCAGCTTGACGAAGATGTCGGCGTCGTCGGGGCCGGGGATGCTGCGCAGGCGCACCATCGGCGTGTTGCCGATGAGATCGAGGACAGAATCGACAGGAGGGGAGAGGGGGCGAGTCAAGACGGCGCGGATTCTATACAAGCAAAACGGCCGGCGCCAATGAGGCGCCGGCCGGTTGGAAGGGTTCGATTTGGTGTGAGGTCGATCAGGCCCAGCTCGAGGGACGGCTGTTCGAGCGGCGCTGGTTGTAGCAATCGCGGCAGTAGACCGGCTTGCCGCTCACCGGGGTGAACGGAACTTCGGTCGGGACGCCGCAGCTATCGCAGGTAACGCTCACCATCTGGCGGGTGCGGCCTTCGGAGCCGTTCCCGTCGCGCGCGGTCTTGCGCTTGTCGCGGCAGTTCTTGCAGCGCTTCGGCTCATTCGTGAAACCACGCTCGGCGTAGAACGCCTGCTCGTTCCGGCTGAAGATGAACTCCTGTCCACAGTCGGCGCAGTTGAGGGATTTGTCGGTGAAAGTGTCCATGAAACCTTGATCTCCTAACGATTGTTGCCTTGGTGATTCGACGTGCCGCAGCGGTGGCGAAGTTGCGGGGGGCCGCGACTCATCCCCCGCTGGATGGATGAGAACTACGAGTGCGTTTGGAATCGACCCCCTTCCGAGTCATCAGGCGCAACACGATTCCCCTGACGAACGACGCTGTCCGGATTGGAGGTGTTCATATTGATCCCGATGCCGTCGCTTTTAGCATAGTTTTCTCAAGGAAGGCAACGCGGAAAGACATACTCCAAATAAACGTCAAGGTGTTGACCATTGCCGAAAACCACCAAAATCCGAATCGGTCCGGCAGGCTGGTCCTACAAGGACTGGGAAGGCGTCGTCTACCCTCCCCACGGCTCCAAGTTCGACCATCTCGCCTACCTCGCGCAGTTCTTCGACACCGTCGAGATCAACTCGCCGTTCTACCGGATTCCGCCTCCCACGCACGCGAAGAGCTGGGTGCGGCGCGTGGCCGCGAACGACGATTTCATGTTCACGACGAAGATCTATCGCGGCTTCACCCACGAGACCGCGAAGCTGGAGAAGGAGGACCTGAAAGCCTTCCGCAACTACCTCGATCCGCTCATGGACGGCAGCCGCCTCGGCGCGATCCTCATCCAGTTCCCGTGGAGCTTCCGGAACACGCCCGAGTCGCGCGAGAAGCTGGTCGGCCTCTTCGAAGCCTTCCGCGAATACCCGAAGGCGCTCGAGGTCCGGCACGCGACGTTTCAGGAGCGGCCCTTCTACGAGTTTCTCGAGGAGCACGACGTGTCGTGGGTGAACGTCGATCAGCCGCTCTTCTCCGATTCCGTGAAGCCGGCCGACACGGTGACCGGCGCGATCGCATACGCGCGCCTGCACGGACGCAATTACGAGAAGTGGTTCGCGCACCAGGAGTCGTGGGAGCGCTACAACTATCTCTACTCGGAGCGCGAGCTGGAGCCGTGGGTCGAGCGCATCGGGAAGATGGCGAAGAACAAGGACACTTACGTCATCACGAACAATCACTTCCGCGGACAGGCCATCCTCAACGCGGGCGATCTCAAGGAGTCGCTGGGGCAGGAGGCGAACCTGCCGCCGCAGTTGAAGGAGGCGTACCCGGACCGGTTCGGATAGGGAAAAGCGCGGCGCTACCCGGCGACGATTCTGTTCGTGGCTAAGGCGTCGCCTTAGCGGGCCCGGAATTCGAAGACCTGTTCGCTCGGAGGTCCGAGTGGCGTCTTGTTCGGATCGACGCCCGTGACGTCGACGACGCGCTGTTTGAACCAGGCCGCGAACGGCTCGGTCGATTCGCCGTACTTGCGCGCGTTCGCCTCGGCGTCGCCGCGCATGGAGGCGATGGCGATCGCGTACGGCTGGCCGACGACGTCCTGCACGAACCAGGTCTCGTCGACGTCGAAGGAGTTGTAGAAATTGCGTGCTTCCCGATCGCGCTTCGTCAGCTCCGCGGCGAACTCGCGCAGCGGCTCGGCGCCGCGCGTGAGTGGATACATGCGCACGGCCAGCGTGGCGTCGGGACGGAACGCGCCGCCGGTCGAGTCGTACACCTGCTCGGTCGGCGGACCGAGGGGCTGCTCGCGAAGATTGACGCCGCTCAGTTCCTCCACCCGCGACTGAAACCACGTCGCGAATTCGTCGGTCGTCGCAGCGTAGTCCTCCGCCTTCGGCCCGACCGGATCCTCGATGTCGGTGACGGCGATCGCGTACAGACCGTGCGGCGTCTCCTGCAGGAACAGGGCTTCACGCCGCACCCCGTAACCGCGGTAGAACCGTTCGGTCTCCTCGGCGCGGGAGCGCAGCTCGTTCGAGAATTCTTCGGCCCCGGCGCGGCCGCGGGGAACGGGGAAAGCGCGGACGATCAGGCTCATGGCCGCGATTATGCGACGATTCGCGCCGCATGACTCGCAAGAAACGCGTGGTCGGAACGGCCGGCCACATCGACCACGGAAAAACCTCTCTCGTGCGCGCGCTGACCGGCGTGGACACCGATCGGCTGCCCGAGGAGAAACGCCGCGGGATCACCATCGACCTGGGATTCGCGAGCTGGTTCACGGACGACTATCAGATCGGCTTCGTCGACGTGCCCGGACACGAGCGGTTCGTGAAGAACATGCTCGCCGGCGTGGGCGGCATCGACAGCGTGCTGCTCGTCGTGGCCGCAGATGAATCGATCAAGCCGCAGACCCGCGAGCACTTCGCCATCTGTCGCCTCCTCGGCATCTCCAGCGGCGTCGTCGCCGTCACGAAGAGCGATCTCGTGGAGCGCGACATCCTCGAGCTGGTGCGGTTGGAGATCGAGGAGCTCGTCGCCGGCAGCTTCCTCGAGGGGAAGCCGGTCGTCCCCGTGAGCAGCAGCACCGGCGCGGGACTCGACGACCTGCGCGCAGCCATCGTGCAGTCGGTCTCGGACGTCGCCGATCGCGACGCGAGCACGCGCGTGTTCCGCCTCCCCATCGACCGCGTCTTCACGATGAAGGGCTTCGGCTCCGTCATCACCGGCACGACCTACTCGGGCCGCGTGAAAGTGGAGGACGAAGTCGAGGTGCTGCCCGGCGCACGCCGCAGCCGCGCGCGCGCGATCCAGGTGCACGGCGAAGCGCGCGATGATGCCTCCGCGGGCGAGCGGACGTCGATGAACCTTGCAGACATTCCGCTCGAAGAGATTCATCGCGGGCAACAAGTGCTCGATCCCGACACGCTGCGGCCGTCATCGGTGATCACCGTGCATCTCGATCTGCTCGCGGACGCGAAACCGCTCAGGGACCAGACCCGCATCCGCTTCCATCACCTCTCCGCGGAGCTCCTCGGCAAGATCCACTTCGTCGACGACACGGAAGGCGAACTGCGTCCGGGCAGCGGTGCGTTCGCGCAGATCCGTCTCGAGTCCCCGGTCGTCGCCGTGGCCGGCGACCGGTTCGTCATCCGCCGCTACTCGCCGGCATTCACCATCGGCGGCGGCGTGATCCTCGACGCGCATCTGATGAAACTGAGTCGCGGCACGCGCGCGGAGATTCTGGAGACGCTGTCGACGGGATCACTCGCGCAGCGCGTGGAACTGATGGCGAGGCTGCAGGGACTGCGCGGCGTGACACTCGACGAATTGCAGGCGCGCACCGGCATCCGCACGGAGTCGCTGACCAAAGAGCTGCGCAACGTGCCGAACACGTCGAAGACCGGCAACACGTTTCTGCACAACGACGTGCTGGCCGACTTCCGCCGCCGGTCCATGGAGTTCCTGCAGGGCTACTTCAAGGACAACAAGATGGCCGTGAACGTGCCGAAGGGCGAGTTTGTCCAGAAGCTCGTCCCGTCCGGCGCGCCGGTAAACTTTCTCCTCCACGACCTCGGCAAGGAAAACATCGCCGTCCTCCAGGGCGACGCGCTCGACATCCCCGGCCGCTCGAAAACCCTCGGCGGCGCGGAGGGCGAGCTCGCACGCGCCATCGAGGCGCGTTACGCCGAGGCAGGACTGCAAACGCCTGCAACCTCGGAGCTGATCAAGACGATCCATCAGCGGCCGAAAGTCATCGAGGGTGTGATCGGTTATCTCGTGAAGCAGGGCACGCTGGTGCGTCTGGCCGAAGGCGTCTACCTGCACCGCGACGTCGTTGCGTCAGCGCGCGAGAAACTCGCGGCGAAGAAGGGCGAGACGATCGACGTCGGCCAGTTCAAGGACCTGTTCGGGATCTCGCGCAAGGTCGCGATTCCGTTGCTCGAGTTCTTCGACAAGGAAGGGGCGACGAAGCGCGTGGGGGATTCGCGGATGGTGCTGTGAAGATCGTGTCATCCCGCGCCTTGGCGCGGGATCCCCTGCGGTGCACGAAGACCGCTCCGACGGGAGGGGATTCCGCGCCGAAGGCGCGGAATTACACAGGATCAATCCACGCCCGAGTTGTAGCTCGGCGGATCGCTCGCCGGGAACGACTCGGCGATGGCTTGGTCGATGCGTTCGTCGTCGTCCATCGGAGGATCGGGATCGACGATCGGGTCGATGCGTCCGCCCCGTTCTTTCTGCCAGTCTCTCTGCGGTGGCTGCATGCGGAGTCAGCGCTGCGGATTGCGCGCCACGGGAGTGACGTCTTTGTACCCCTTGGGCAGCGCGACCAGCACTTCCGGGACCTCGCGCTGCGCGATCCCGGTGACGGCGCGCTCGACGATCACGTCGCTGCCGAGGGTGGTGCGATCGAGGAGCGGGAACCCGCGCTCGGCGAGGAGGCCCTGATCGACGGCGCTCATCATCGGCGCAAACGGCGAGGACTGCTTCTCGCTGGCGTGCATCATCGCGAAGAGGCCGCGGGGGATGGCGGGGTGTTCGGCGAGCCACAGCTCGCGCTTGTACGCACCGGACTCGATCACCGTCGCGCGCACGGTCGTGCCATGCAGCGACTGCGTCTCCTTCGAGCGGACGAGGCGCGCGCGCGGCAGCTCGAAAGGAATCGCTGCCGCGTTCGCGGCGCGGCGTTTCGCGAGGATGCTGGTCAGCGGCTCGGTGAGAGTCGTCTTCGCCACGTCGTCCACGAACGTTACCGTGTTCGCTTTCGTGTCGTAGACGCGCCAGGTGTCGTTCTCGCCCGTGAAGCGGACGCGGTTGCGGGCGATGATCAGAGAATGATCGACGGTGCGCTTCTCCACCGTCGTGCGGATGGTGACGACGGTCGCGCGCACCTGCGGCCCCGCCGCGGCGGGCTTCGCCGGCTTCTGCGGAGCGGGTTTGCAGGAGATGCAAACGGCCAGGAGGACCAAGAGAACGCGTTTCACTATTCTTTGGCGTCGTACCAGCTCTTCCCCCAGTGCGCATCCACCTGCAGCGGCACCGACAGCGGGAAGACGTTCTCCATGGTCTCTTTCACGATTCCCGCCACGTCGGCCGCGCTCGGCTCCGGCGACTCGATCACGATTTCGTCGTGCACGGTGAGGAGCATGCGCGCGCCCGCGCCGTGATCACCGAGGCGGCGCTCCAGCTCGATCATGGCCATCTTGAGGATGTCCGCCGCGGTGCCCTGGATCGGCGCGTTGGTGGCCATCCGCTCGGCGTTGCCGCGCACGGTGAACGAGCGGTTGTGGATCTCCGGGATGTAGCGCACGCGCCCGAACAGGGTCGTGACTTTGCCCGTGTTCCGCGCGTCCGCCAGCGTGCGGTCGAGGTACTCCTGCATCTTCGGATAGCGGTTGAAGTACGCCTCGATCCAGTCCTTCGCCTGCTGGCCGCTGATCCCCAGCTCGTTCGAGAGGCGGAACGCGGACATGCCGTACAGCACGCCGAAGTTGATCACTTTCGCCGCGCGGCGCTGCTCCGCCGTCAGATCCTCGGGCGCGATGTTGAACATCTTCGAGGCCGTGGCGCGATGGATGTCGTCGCCGCGGCGGAAGGTCTCGATCAGCGACTCGTCCTGCGAGATGTGCGCGAGGATGCGCAGCTCGACCTGCGAGTAGTCCGCGGACAGCAGCACCGATCCCTCGTCGGCGACGAAGGCCTTGCGAATCTCCCGGCCGGTCTGCGTGCGGATGGGGATGTTTTGCAGGTTCGGATCGGACGAGGAGAGACGGCCAGTGGCGGCGACGGCCTGGTTGAACGTCGTGTGCACGCGGCCGTCCGCGGCGACGAGCAGCGGCAGCGCATCGACGTACGTTCCTTTCAGCTTGTGCAGCTCGCGGTGCTGCAGGATCAACTGCGGCACGGCGTATCCGTGCTGCGCGAGCTCCTCGAGCACTTCCACCGAGGTCGAGTAACTCTTCGTTGTCTTGGTCTTCTTGATGACCGGGTACTGCAGCTTCTCGAACAGCACGTGCCCGAGCTGCATCGGCGAGTTGATGTTGAACTCCATCGCCGCCTCTTTGAAGATGCGCGACTCGAGATCGGCGATCTGCGCGCCCATCGTCTTCGACATGGAACGCAGCAGCTCCACGTCGACGCGGATGCCACGCTCCTCGAGCTTCGCCAGCACGGGAAAGAGCGGCATCTCGATGCGCTCGTAGACGTCGACGAGTGCGGGATCGCGGCGCAGCTCCGGCGCGAGCACCTCGCGCAGCGCCACCACGACCTCGGACTTCTCGCCAAGGTACTGCTGGTACGCGCCGAGGGGGGAGGAGCCGATCTCGTGATCGAGGGCGAAGAGCGGCGCGGTCTTCTGCACGTCCTTGCGCGCGGCGATGTCCTGCTTCAGGCGATCGCGGGCGATGTTCCCGAGGGCGTGACTGGGGAGGCCGGGATTGATGACGTAGGACGTGAGCATAACGTCGTCCCATCGCGACGGCGCGGGCCAGCCGGCAGCGTGCAGGCGGCGCGTCTGTGCCTTTGCGTCGTATGCAACGAAGAGACGATCGCTCGCGAACAGCTCGCGCAGAGCGTCGTCCAGCTCCGGAGTGCCTCCGAGATCGGCGCGGATGGGGACGAGCAGCGAGTCGGACGCCACCACCGAAAGCGAGGCCGCCATCGGCGCGTCGAAGCCTTCCGTCGTCTCCGGCTCGAGCCAGACCGCGATCGTGTCGTGACCGGCGACGAACGTGCGCACGTCCTCCGCGGACACCGCGATGCGGACCTCCTTGTGCGCGGGCGGCGCCTGGGGCAGGAACTCCTGCATCAGCGATGCGAACTCGAGGCGCGAGAAGACGTCGTGCAGCTTCGGGCGATCGGGGTCGGAAAGCTTCAGCGTCTCGAAGTCGATGGCCACGTCGAGATCGCACTTGATGCGGGCGAGATCGCGCGAGAGGAACGCCTTGTCCTTGTTCTCCTCCAGTTTCTTGCGCAACGCCGGCTTTGCGACCTGATCGAGGTTGTCGTAGACACCGTCGAGCGATCCGAACTGCTGGATGAGTCCCTTCGCGCCCTTCTCGCCGATGCCGGGAACACCCGGGATGTTGTCGATGGCGTCGCCCCAGATGGCCATCACGTCGACGACCTTCTCGGGCGGGAGACCGAACGCGTCCTCGACGCCTTTCGCGTCGTAGAGCGTCTCGCGACCGGTGTGGTAGAGGCGAATGCCATCGCCGACGAGCTGGAAGAAGTCTTTGTCGCTGGTGGCGATGACGACGTCGTAGCCGCGGTCGCGCGCGGTACAGGCGAGCGAGCCGATGAAGTCGTCGGCCTCCCATTCCGTCGAGCGGATGACCGGGATGCGGAAGCCTTCCAGGACTTCGTAGACCAGCGGGATCTGCACGACGAGATCGTCGGGCATCGGCTTGCGGTCTTTCTTGTAGTCCGCGAACTGAGTCGTGCGCGCCGTCTCCCGTCCCTCGTCGAAGGCAACGGCGATGCAGTCCGGATCGTGGTCCTTGAGCAGCTTCCGCAGCGTGGTCACGAATCCGTACACCGCGTTCGTCGAGAGCCCGGCCGAGTTCGTGAGGTTGCGGATGGCGTAGTAGGAGCGGTAGACGTTGTTGGAGCCGTCGATGATGAAAAGGCTGGGGCGCTTCGACTTGGGCACGGCGCGGGATTATAGGAGTGCTGCGCGCTCAATGCTGGGTGCTGAGTCCCACCACCGCCTCGGCACTCAGCACGCAGCTCTCAGCACCGGCCGAAGGCCAAAAAGCACTAACGGACCCTTTCGGGTCCGTTGTGGTACATCAGAGCTGGACTGCTGCGGCTAGTTGGTGGGGTTCAAGGAAGCTAAGTGAGTAATCGTCCAAAATCGGTCCAATAGTCAAGGAGGGAGCCCGCAGCAGCCACTTGGCGCAGGCGAGTAGGATGGGACCCGCGCAAGTGCGGTTTCGAGGTCCATTTCGAAACCTTATTCATCGTGCTCTCCGTCACTGCACGGGGCAGGCCAACTCCTGCAAATGCCGTGGATTCTGTCCAAAAACAGATCAATTCAGCGGCCACAACCGCCGCAACTACAGCAATCAAGCGACATACGGCTTTCGCTTGTGAAAAAAATCTCTTGGAACGAGCTGTCATTTTCGGAGGGAAACTTTTTCCACCTCTGGCGGGGGCGTTGCAAATCTGACATTCGGCATGCGCAACCTCCTGCTCCTTCTTGCCGTCCTGCTTGCTCTCGCGCCTCCGCTCACCGCTCAGAACTGGTCCGTGGGTGTGCATTCGGGTGCCTATGTCTTCGGCGATCTCATCGAGCGCCGCCTCAAGCCGGCCACGAGCGGCGAGACGACCGGAACCGTGACGATGACGCTCTCGGCCGCCACCCGCGCCGGACTGGCGGTCGACGTCGAGCACGAGCTCGCCGACCGCTGGGCGCTGCGGCTCGAAGGGACGTTCACTCGGGCGCCCCTGACGGTCGAGATCGACGGATCGGAAGGACCGGCCATGGACGCCGGCGAGGTCGACGTCTCGACGTTCACGTTGCCCCTCGTGTTCCGCATCAATCCGCGCGGCGCACTGCGGTTTCACCTCATGGGCGGCCCGGCATACGCCCTCTACCGCGTGACCGGGAAACCGAACGCCTCCGGCATCACGCCCCTGGACGAATCGAGCGGCGAATTCGGATTGATGGCCGGCGCCGGCGCGGCGTGGTGGCTCGGCAAGCAGCTCGCGGTGGAGGGGATGATCTCGGACGTCGTGACCAGCTCCCCGTTCGATCGCGAGGACCTCCCGGCGGGGCCAGGATGGAGCGTCCCCCGGCCGCACAACGTGCACACGACGGTGGGGGTGCGGTGGCGGTTCTGAGGACTTGTCAGGATGACACGGCGAGGCCGTTCAGGTCCCGCAACAGATCATCGAGCGAAATCCGGTACCCCTCCGCCACCTCGCTCAGGGTCTCGTCGCCGGCGCGTCCGCAGCCGGCGCAGTGCCCGAGGTGATACGCGGCGAGGACCCAGCGCACTTTGGGATGGCGCGCCAGCGCCTCGGCGACGATGGTCTCGGCCGTGAACATGGAGACGCACATCATAGAATGCCCTGCATGAAGGTGCGCCTGCTCTTCTTCGCCGTGTTCCGCGACATCGCCGGCACGGACGCCCGCGAGCTCGCGCTCGACGAGGGCACCACGGCCCGCGACGTCTGGCAGTCGCTGCGCGCCCAGTACGCGAAGCTCACCGACTACACCCAGCCGCCGATGATCGCCGTCAACGAATCCTACGCCGCGCCCGAGACCGTCCTCCGCGACGGCGACGAGCTGGCGTTCATCCCTCCCGTCGCCGGCGGATAAATGCCCTACCTCTCCGACGATCCCATCGACCCGCGTGCACTCGTGGAACGGGTCATGCGCAAATCCGACGGCGCGTACGTGCTCTTCGAGGGCGTGGTCCGAAATCACCATGACGGCAGAGCGGTCGAGTCAATCTTCTACGACGCTTACCGCCCGATGGCCGAGAAAGAAATGGACGTCATCGTCCGCGACATCGAATCTCAATACCCCGACGTCGCCCTGGCCGTCGTCCATCGCCTCGGCCACCTCGTCGTCGGCGACTCTTCGATAGCGATCGTCGCCGCATCACCGCATCGGCGCGAGGCCTTCGAGGCCTGCCGGATGATGATCGACCGCATCAAAGAGACGGTTCCGATCTGGAAGAAGGAGCGCGGTCCGGACGGCGCGGAGTGGGTGGGATGGCAGGGCCGGTGCTGACGCCGCTGCCCGCGGGTTCCGTGATCGTCCTGCGGGACGCGCCGCTCGAGGTGCTCATGCTGCGCCGCCATGCCGGCGCGTCGTTCATGCCCAACGCGTGGGTGTTCCCCGGCGGCACCGTCGACGGCGACGAGACTCCGCGCCAGGCCGCCGCGCGCGAGGCGCACGAGGAAGCGGGCCTCGTCCTCGATCCCGAATCGCTCGTGATCACGTCGCGCTGGATCACGCCGGACGGACTGCCGAAGCGCTTCGACACGTGGTTCTTTCTCGCCTCCGTTCCGAGCGACACCGCGGTCGCGATCGACGGACGCGAGATCGACGACTGGATGTGGATCGCGCCGGCCGATGCGCTGACCCGCCGCGACCTCAAGGTCGTGCTTCCGACCATCAAGAACCTCGAGGCCATCAGCGGCTTCGACACCGTCGACGCGCTGCTGGAATCGCGGCGCGGCATGACTATCGAGCCGATCGAGCCGGTGCTCGTGGATGGCAGGCCGACCCTGCGATGAACATCCGCCGCCTCCTCGCCCCGAACCCCGGTCCGTTCACCCTCGACGGAACGCAGACCTACCTCCTCGGCGACTCGGCAGTGCTCGATCCCGGCCCGGACATCGAGTCACACATCGATCGGATTTTCGAAGCGATGCCGCGATTGCAAGCGATCCTCATCACCCACCGCCACGCCGATCACGCGCCGGCCGCCGTTCCGCTCAAGGCGCGCAGTGGCGCGAAGATCATCGCGCCGCGCAACGTGCTCGACGAGGTCGACCAGCGCGTGAGCGGCGGTGAGCTCCTCGAGATCGACGGCGAGACGATCGAAGTGATCGCCACACCCGGGCACACGAACGAGCACGTCTGCTATCTCATCGCCGGGGGCGATCTCTTCACCGGCGACACCGTCCTGGGCGCCGGCACCACCGCGATCTTTCCGCCTGATGGTCACATGGGCGACTACATCCGCTCGCTGCGGACGCTGCGCGCGCGCAATCCGAAGCGCATCTTCCCCGCCCACGGACCGGTGCGCGACGACGCGGTTGCGCTGCTCGACGAATACATCACCCACCGCCTGCAGCGCGAGCAGCAGGTGCTCGACGCCGTCACATCCGGCGCGAATACTCCGTCGGAAATGCGCGCGCGCATCTATCCCGAACTCGACCCGCGTCTGCATGGCGCGGCGGAGATCCAGATCGAGGCGCACCTCATCAAATTGCGGGAGGAAGGCAAGGTGTCATCCTGAGCCGCCGCAGACGGTCGAAGGATCCCCACCTACGGAGCGACCATGGAGTTTCAGCAGGGGATCCC
>DATLOL010000132.1:0-7288 GCA_035536275.1 Thermoanaerobaculia bacterium | reverse complement strand
ATCACGGCGTAGTCGGACGATGATGGCGAGAGCTGAGAGAGGCGGTTCACCTCGCGTCGAAGCTGCGCCTTGTGCTCTTCCGAAACCGGCAGCGCTTCGACCCGTTCACGATAGGTGTCGGCTTCGCGCTCGGCGCCGCTGCTGTCGCCGAGCTCGTCCTGGATCACGCGAAGCTGTTCGCGAAGATAGCTCTCCCTGTCGCGACGATCGATCGAAGTCTGAATCTGACGCTGGAGCTCCTTGTCGACCGTGGCCTTGCCGAGATCGCGCTGGATGTATTCGATGAGGAGTTCGATCCGCTCGATTGGATTGACGGTCTCGAGCAGCAGCTGCTTCTCCTCGAGCGGAAGGTTGACGAACGAGGCCAGCAGATCGGCGAAGGTATCGGGGCCCTCGGCGATGTTCATCCGCAGGATGTTCAGCAGCTCGTTCGAATACTTCGAGTCGCTCTCGACGAGCTTCTCGAAGAGCGAGAGGGCCCGGTTCATGAGGTGCTCGGTCTTGACCGACTTCGGGATCGGACGCGGCGCGACCTCGCGCAGGCGAGCCTCGAAATAGGGCTCGTTCTGGACCATCTGCACGAGCTCCACTCGCTGCCGCCCCTGCAGGAAGAGCTGGTAGCGGTCCGAGGAGAGCGGGAGGCGCTGCACGATCGCGGCGAGCACGCCGATCGACGCCAGGTCGTCCGGCCGCGGGTTCTCCTTGTCCCCGGACTTCTGGCAGAACGCGGCGATCAGGTTCTGGTCGTCGGGGAGCGCCTTGAGCAGGCGCACGTTGCGGTCGATGCCGACCTGCAGGGAGAGCACGCCGCCGGGAAAGAGCACCGAGGAGACGAGGGGAATGATGGGAAGGCGGCTCGGGACGTCGAGATCCAGCCAGTCCTTATCGGGAGGGGTGCCTTTGCCGCGAGCGGAGTGTGCCATGCGCGTTTACGACCGCGCATTGTATCCGCGTCGGTCAGCAGTCGAAACGTGGACGCGCGCGCGGAATTGCGTGAGGTACACTCCGTGACCGTTTGGGCAAACTGCTCACGCGGGCATGCCGCTCGGATTTTCAGTTTATGCCGCGCGCAGACGCGGCATCTCTGGAGCCCTCACGCGAGGCGGACCCGAGATCCCGCGTCTGCGCGCGGGATAAAGTGCTGGTACGGGCATGCCGCTCGCACAAACTGCTGAAGTCGCGATGAGTGAACCGTTCTCAGCGGATCCGAACCTCAAACGGGCGGACCTGCACTGCCATAGCCGCTTTTCGGTCTTCAAATACTTCCGGCGCGCCAATACCCGCGATTGCTACAACCCGCCGGAGGACGTCTATCGGCTGGCCAAAGAGCGGGGCATGTCGTACGTCACGCTGACCGACCACGACTCGATCGACGGCGCGCTCTACCTTCTCAACAAGTACCCGGACATGAAGGACTTCTTCATCGGGGAAGAGGTGGAGACGTACTTTCCGGAGACGGGACAGCGCATCCACGTCGGGGTGTGGGGGCTCAACGAGGAGCAGCATCGCGAGATCCAGCGCCTGCGCCCGAACATCCGCGAGCTGATCCCCTACATGAAGTCGCAGCGGCTGCTGTTCGGGATCAACCACCTCTTTCAGAACTATCGGATGAAGAACGTGGCCGCGCGCTACATCGCCGAGCTGCTGGACATGTTCGAGATCTTCGAGGTGCTGAACGGCGCCATGGCGTCGTTCCACAACAAGATGGTGCAGCAGCTCGTGGAGCACGTGCGCGAGCACCACGGCAAGCACATCTCGATGGTGGGCGGCTCGGACGCGCACACGCTCAAGCACGTGGCCAAGGTGCACACGGTGTCGCGCGGCGAGACGGTGGAGGAGTTCCTGGAGAACGTCCGCACCGGCAACTGCTTCGCCTGGGGCAGCGAGATGCGATTCCGCGAGCTGGTCGCGGACATCTATCTCCTCACCATCGCCTACAACAGCGAGATCGGCACGGACCTGAGGTCGACCGATTACACGGCGATGGACAAGACCATCCAGCTCGCCGGCCGCCTGGCGTCGATCCCCACGGCCATCTCCGGCCTCCCCGCCGCGATCACGTCCCTGAACTACCTCAAACAGATCGTGGTGACGAAAGGCCTGTCCTACCGCTTCGCCAAACTCCTCGAAGACATCCGCCCCGGCCTGTAACGCCGGCCGCTACTGCGTCTTGCGCACTTCCGCCTTTCGCGCGCTCTCGGCAGCGAGCACCTTGCGGGTCGATGCGTGGTCCTGCACGGCGAGGCTCTTCGTCTTCAGCGTACGGCCGTACAGCTCGTCGGCCTGGCGATAGAAGACGGCGGCGGAGCGAAAGTCGCGACGGTAGTCCGCTTCCAGCGCGGCACTGAACGCGGAGTCCGCGGCCTGTGCGACGAGATGTGCATGGGCCGGCGAGTCCCGGAACCGCTCCGCGGCCTCGAGCGACGGCTCGATGTCGTTCTGCTTCCCGGGCGCCTTCTAGAGCAGGGCGTACGGGTAGTACGACGAAGTGCGATGGGCGGTGAGGATCTCGTCGATCAACTGCCGCCCTTCGGGGCGCCGCACGAAACCATCATCGGACCAGCGTCCCCCGCTGAGCTGCTGCATGCGTTCCCAGACGTCTGTGTCGACGCCGGGCGCGACCTCGCGCACGAGCGTCGCGCCGGACGTGCGAATCGGCGCGGCACCTTCCGCCCCCGAGCTCAGCTCGACCGCGACCGTGTACGCTCCGGGCCCCGAGTAGCGTGAATCGGAGGCCCAGTTGGGCATCGCAAAACGCGACCAGGACAGCGTGCGCACGGCCGTTTCACCGGGGGCGAGCACGATGGAGGTTTCCGGTTCGGACAACGAATGCGGCTCGAGGATCTGCGTACCGCGCGGGCGGATCTCGGTGCCGTCGGCGGTCGTGATGACGAGCCGCGCCACGAGTCCCACGACCGCGGGCGCAGCGGACACGTTCTTCAGCTCGACGTTGAGATCGAACGGCACCCCCGGAAGGACCGACGAATACGGCAGCGACGTCGTCGCGACGATCGGGCCATCCTTCGCGAGCACCGGCCAGGACGCGACGAGAACGACGGCGAGGATGAGAAGCGTCTTCTTCATGACCAGGCTCCTGACGGGACTTCGCGTCCGGCGGGCCCGTACGGCCCGGACCGCCGGCGGCTCGCCAGCCGGAGGCCGGCGCTACAGCCCCGCGACCACCATCCGGTGCTCACGTTCGGCGGCGTAGCTGAGGCACGCCAGGATGTCTTCGCGCGTGAGATATGGGAACTCAGCGAGGAGCTGTTGCTCGCTCATGCCTGACGCGAGGTAAGACAACACGTCGTACACGGTGATACGCATCCCGCGAATGCAGGGCTGCCCGCCGCGCTTGCCCGGTTCGATCGTGATGATCCCCTCATACGACATGTCAGGAGACTAAGGCTCCGCGATGGCTTCTCGCAACTCCCGGAACAACTGCACCAGCGCCTCGGCCTGATAGTTCGCGTTCAGGCCGCTCGGGTTCGGGAGCACCCAGATCTTCGTCGCGCCGATCGTCTCGCGTTGAAGGCCGAGTTTGGCTTTCGGGCGCTCGAATGCTGTTCTGTACGCGCCGATGCCCACCACCGCGAGGTAGCGCGGTTTGTACTTTTGCACCTTCTTCGTGAGCACGCGCGCGCCTTCGCGGAGCTCGGCGGGCGTCAGCTCGTCGGCGGCAGCAGTGGCGCGGGCGACGACGTTCGTGATGCCGCAGCCGAGCTTCAGCAGCTCGCGCTGTTCGGATGGGTGGAAGAGTCGCGGCGTGAAGCCGGCGCGATGGAGGGTCGGCCAGAAACGGTTGCCGGGGCGGCCGAAGTGTTGTTGCACCGCCGCCGTGTACAAGCCGGGGTTGATGCCGCAGAAGAGGACGTCGAGACCGGGCGCGATGACGTCGGGCAGCGTCTTGCCAGCGGCGGCGGCGATCTGCACGGGAGTCGGTTTGGACACGCCGCGGAGTGTAAATCGAGGAGCAATCAGCGCCCGCGGCCGTGCCGCCTAGAAATTCAGGGCCAGGCCGCCGATGTATTTCCGCGACTTCCCTTCCTCGGTCAGGGTGTCGAGGAGGTACGGCGAGTTCTCGGCGCGGGCCAGCTCCAGTCCGAGGAGCAGCTTGATGTCGACGGGCAGGTAGAGCGACTGGGCCATGCGTACGTTGATCCGCTCGGAGCGATAGTCCCCTGCTTCGTCGCGCGGCTGCTGCACGTCGCGATACGAGACGGCCAGCGTCGTGCGGGTCGGATTGAACGTCGACTGCAGATCGCCGGCAAGGTAGATCTTCTCGCGCGGCGCAATCGCGTCCTGCTGCGAGGCCGTGCCGGCCGTCGCGGCCACGTCGACCGCCATCACGCTGCCGAACTGCTTGCGATACGCGATGCGCACGTCGCGGCGCAGGTCGCCCTTCTCGATCTCCACGCCGTCCCAAAACTGATTCTGCTCGTCGGCGAAGATCATCCGCAGCGCCTGATCGACTTCCGACACCGTGGCCACGGCCGAGAAGCGGTTGGCCTCGTCCGGGCCGGTGACGAATCCGAACGTGTACGTGTACCGCGGCAGCGCCCGTCCATCCTCGGACCAGTAGACGATGCTCGGCAGCGCCAGGAAGGTGGTCGTGTCGTTCTCGCGATCGAACACCTTCACCATCGCGGAGCCGATGATCGACGTGTGCTTGGTCATCTTCCACTCGGCGCCCGCGCGCGGCGCGCCTTCCTGCCCGTGCATGCCGATGCGGCTGTCGACGCCGTAGTGGACGATGAATGACGGGACCACGGCGAGCGAGCCGTTGGCGGCGACGTCGGCGGTGCGGAAGATGTCCGCCTCGCCGCGCACCGTTTCCTGCTTCACCCGCAGGGCGACGCCTAAGTCGCTGCGGCGGGTCTGCATCACCGGCACGGCGCCGGCGACTTCGATCAGATTCGAGCCTTCGGTGTCGCGGAAAAGGTTGTCCTGCGCGAAGTAGCGCACCTGCACCCGCGCCGGGCCATTGCGCCATTCGAAGTTGTGCGCGCGCACGTCGGCCTCACGGCCGTGGTCCGGCGAGTCCGCGTACGTCCAGGAGCTCATCGTCGAAGCGAGCTTGTAGGACTGGTCGTTCGAAGAGCGGAGCTCCATCGACATCACGCTCGACTCGGCGAGCGCGTCGCCGAAGCGCTGGTTGTCGGTGGGATCTTCGAAGCGCTGCAGGTTGCCGCGAAGGCCGACCTGCCACGAGTCGCCGAGGCGGGTCTGGACGCCGAGGGCGGTCTGGGCGTAGGCGGGATTGCTGGCCTGATTGGCGACGCCGGTCAGCGAGACCATCTCGCCCCTGAACCGCGGGATCTCGTACGACACCAGCTCGGTCGGGGCGAGCATCGCCTCGAGGTCGCGGAGGACGTCGGGCGGCAGCGAGCCGCGCAGCTCCCAGATCTCCTGGTTCGAGCCGCGTTTGGCCTTCTTCTCTTCATCGAGACGAAGAGCGATGCGGTGGCTGGCGCGCGTCGGGATGACCGTGGTGATCGCGGGGACGAAGCCCTGCTTCACCGCGATGATCTTGTAGATGCCGCGACGGAGGGTCGGGAGGCTGAACGTGCCGTCGGTCGAGGTGTACGTCTGGACGGACTGGAGGTCCTGGAGGTTGAGGGCGATGATCAGGGCGTTGCCGACGGGGTTGGCCGCGTTGGTGACGGTGCCGAGGACGTGCAGTGCGGCGGGGAGAGGAGCGTCGGAGCGTGCCGGTGCCGCGGCAAAGAGAACGACTGCCGCGATGGCTACTGCTCGAAACCGGCGCATATACCCCCTCCTTTGGTTGTGTTCCCTCTGGAAAACGCCGCCCCCGGCCCTCTCGCATTCCCGCAGGCACCGGCGGGGCAACTCCTGCCGGTCGGGATTGTATGCGGATGTTACACCCGGTCGGGCCCGATGGGGGTAGGCGTAACAGATTGGTTCGTGCCGGCCTCTACGTCACTCCGCCACGACCCGGTGCACGCGCAGCAGATTCGTCTTGGCCCGCTGGTAGATCGGCGATCCCATCAGGATGACCAGGCGGTCGCCGACCCGCACGATGTCCTTCGAGAGGAGAAAGTCGTCCACACGATCGACGATCTGCTCGTGGAACTCCCCTGCCTCGCGCAGCACGAACGGCTGCACGCCCCACAGCATGTTCATGCGACGCGCGACCCATACCGACGGAGTCAGGGCGATGATCGGCACCTTCGGCCGGAACTTCGACATCAGCCGGGCTGCGAATCCGGTCTGGGTGAAGACGACCAGGTACTTCGCGTCGAGCTGCTCGGCGGCGTAGTTCGCGGCGCCGGCCAGCGCGTCCGTGAATTCGTCCAGCTCGGAGATCTTGCGGAACGGCTCGCGCGACCACGGCACGTCGACGTGCCGGCTCGACTCGGCGGCGAAGATGATCCGCGACATCATCTGCACCGTCTCCACCGGATATTTTCCGGACGCCGTTTCCGCGGAGAGCATCACCGTGTCCGATCCGTCGAAGATCGCGTTGGCCACGTCGGACGCTTCCGCGCGCGTCGGTCGCGAGTTGGTGGTCATCGACTCGAGCATCTGCGTCGCCGTGATGGCGAACCTCCCGAACCGCGACGCCCGCGCCAGGATCTTCTTCTGCACGACCGGCACGGCTTCGGGCGGCAGCTCGACGCCGAGGTCGCCGCGGGCGACCATGACGCCGTCGCTGACCTCGAGGATCTCGTCGAGGTTGTCGATCGCCTGCGGCTTCTCCAGCTTGGCGATGACGTGCAGCTCGTCGCCGCCATGCTCGTGCAGCAGCTCGCGGAGTCCGACGATGTCGCTCTTGCGGCGGATGAACGACGCGGCCACGTAGTCCAGCTTCTGCTCGACGGCGAACTTGACGTCGACGCGGTCCTTGTCCGTGATCGCGGGGATGGTCAGCTCGGAGTCAGGGAAGTTCATCCCCTTCTTCGACGAGATCGGACCGCCGTGAATCACGCGAGTGGAGACGCTGGTCTTGTCGACGGCGGTGACGACCAGCTCCACGAGACCGTCGTTGATGAGGATGCGGTGGCCGATCTGCACTTCCTGCGGCAGCGGCGTGAACGGCGTCGAGACCTTCTTCGCGTTGCCGAGCTGCTTTTCCGTGGAGATGACGAAGGGCTGGCCGGTCTCGAGGTGCTGCACGCCCTCGACGTCGCCGATGCGCAGCTTCGGCCCCTGGATGTCGCCGACGATGGGAATGTAGCGGCCCAGCTCCGTGGCCACGTCGCGGATGGTGGCGATGACCCGCGCGTGCTCCTCGTGCTTGCCGTGGGAGAAGTTGAGGCGGAAGGCGTCG
>DATLOL010000131.1:0-5621 GCA_035536275.1 Thermoanaerobaculia bacterium | reverse complement strand
AGGTGATTTCCGCGGGAACGCTGCGCACGATCACGTCCGCGCCGCCATACGGCGACTTCACGACAATGCCTTTCGGCGGCACGCGCAGCTTCCCTCCGATGCGGAGCGTCTGGCCCGCCAGCTCGTAAGTCAGCGATCCGTAGTGCGTGCTGAGGTTCTCGACGCGCACGCCTTGTCTCGCCCACTCCGGCGCGATGCCCGCCCCGAGGATGAGCGCGCCGTCGTCTTCGTAGGCGAGCAAGTCGATCGCGCTGCGGATGAAGTCCGAGCCGACCCACGTGTGGGGCATGTCGCCGATGAACCCGCCCTCGCGCGGATTCGCGCGCACGACCTCCGCCCACTGGTACCAGGCCGCGGGACGCTGATCTTCGAAGAAGTAGTCGAGGAGTCGGCGCGCTTTCTCGGCGTGCCCAAGGCGCACGAGCGTGCCGACGACGCGCAGCTCGTACGGTGTGTACGTGCGCGGCTCGAGGGCCTGCTCCCAGTACTTTTCGAACGTGCGATGCAACGCCTCGGCAGGCAGGTCCGCATCGACGGGCGTAACCGCGACGGTGGTGGAGGTCGCGTCAAAATCGCCCAGCTCGACGGAGCCGGGGATGTAGTCGATCCTGTGCTGCTGCATCGTCTTCGCGATCGACGCGAGCAGATGCGTGCGAAATTCGTTGCTGGTTACTGGTTGCTGGTTGCTCGTGCCTTTTCGCGAGGAATGGCCCTGAACCAGCAACGAGGAACCAGCAACACTCGCCTCTAGAAACTCCGCGTCCTCGAGTCCCTTGAGGATGAACAGCGTGTCCCAGTACGAGTGCATCGGCTTCGCCGAGTAGCCCTCATGGCTGATCGACTCCGGGACCATGCCGTAGAACGCCGTGCC
Organism: Thermoanaerobaculia bacterium; assembly: GCA_035536275.1. GTDB lineage: Bacteria > Acidobacteriota > Thermoanaerobaculia > Gp7-AA8 > Gp7-AA8 > QHVT01. Next base: position 4,750 of record DATLOL010000131.1, on the reverse strand, counting down.
CGCGTACCGCTCGGTCATGCGCTCGCGGCGGAGCTTGTCGATGAACGCCACGACTTTGCGGATCGTCGGGAGCATGCGCTCGACGAGCGCGCGGTCGCCGGTGTGGCGGTAGTACTCGGCGACGAGGTAGATGAACTGGCCGTGGCTGTCGTGCTCGGGCACGGGATCGGCGCCCGCTGCGCTGACGCAGCACGGTACGTAGCCGTCCTCGCGGATGGCCTTCGCGTACCACTCGATGAACTGTTTCACCACGTCGTACTGGCCGAGGCGGAGGAGCGCTTCGGACGTCAGCGAGCCGTCGCGGATCCAGGAGCGTTCGTAGGAGCGGGAGCCGGGGTGAATGGCTGGGCCGTCTTTGTTGAGGAGGATGTAGTTCAGCTGCGCCGCGATGGTGCGCGCGATGCGTGGCTCCGCCGGTAAGTCGAGGCGGAAACGTGTCATCCCGAGCGCAGTCGAGGGATCCCCTGCGAATCTCGGAGACGGATCTACGCAGGGGGTGCCTCGACTACGCTCGGCATGACACGAAAGAGGGATCTCGATCGTGATGTCGGTGCCGTTGAGCTCTACGAGCTTGCTCGCGAAATCGCCGGCAACCTGGGTTTCTGGGAGCGATGTTTTAGTGAACGACGTGCCGGTGTTCAGCAGGTTCGTTGCGTCTTTGGTTCGAACCACCCCGCCCGTGCGATTCAGAAACTGCCACTGCGGATTGACCTGGAACGGGCGCACGGCCAGCAGCAGCTTCGCGTTCGGCGCGACCTGGTACCGCACCTTCAATTTGCCGTTCTCGTAGCGCGGCGTGATCGTCAGGTGTTTTTTCCAGACCACCTGCGGGCCTTCGCGCTGCTCGATGGCGACGTCGTTCCAGGTGATCAGTTTGCCGTCCATCCAGAGGAACGGCTCGATGGAGTAGCGCGCGGCGCCGGCCTCGATCGCGCCGTCTTCGCTGAAGAGCGCCTCCTCTTCCTCGCCGTTCGTCCCGCCGAGGATGGTCCAGTAGGACTGCTCGCCGAGGAAGTAGCGGGGGAAGAGGCCGCGGCGGTGGTGCTTCGCCATCTCGGTGAAGAAGGCGTTGTCGTCCTTGAACGGCGGGAGGGTGCGATACGGCACATCGACGCGCACGTCGCGGGCGTCGGCGTCCGGCATGGGGATCCAGGTCTTGCCGGCGGCGTCCGGCTTCTCCAGGACGATGCCGCCGATCTCCTGAATCTCACCGCTGATCGGGTTCAGCTCGATGTCCTTGAACCAGACCGTGCCCTTGCCGCCGCTGCCCGCGGTGACCACGAGCTCGATCGCGTCGACCGTCTTCGGCAGCGGTGACGGTCCGGCCGGCCCCCACGCGAACTCGAGCTGGCGCTTCTTGATCGACACGCGGCGCCAATCGGCAGGAAAATCGTACTCGCGTCGCGTCGTCCACCAGACGTTGTCGCCCTGCACGAACTTCACCTCGAGCGTGTTGGGCAACGCGTCGCCCTTCACCCGAAACGCGAGCTCGAAGTTGTCGGGAAGCGTGAGCGTGCCGTCGCGGCGAGCAATGGCATAACCGGCGCGGCCTCGAAAATCAAAGTCCACGCGAATGACGTCGGTCTGCGTCAACTTCATCTCGACGCCGGTAGCGGGAACCGCTTTCCACGGCACATCGAGCAGATCACCTGAGGCGATCCTCGCAGCGAGGACCCACGAGCAACCAGCAACCAGCAACCAGCAACGCCTCACTCTTTGACGCTCCCCGCCATCATCCCGGCGATGTACTGCTTCTGCAGCGCGAAGAAGAGCGCGAGCACCGGGATGATCGTCAGCACCGCGCTGGCCATCATCAGCTCGAGGTCGGGAAAGTGCTCGCCGCTGAGATTCGCGACGGCCACGGGCAGCGTGTACTTCTCATCGTCCGTAAGGATGATCAGCGGCCACATGAAGTCGTTCCACGCGGACATGAACGTGAAGATCGCCAGCGTGGCCAGGACCGGGCGCGCCGTCGGCAGCACGATGGACCAGTAGATGCGCCACTCGCTCGCGCCGTCGATGCGCGCCGCGGCCAGGAGGTCGTCGGGGATCGAGAGCATGAACTGGCGCACGAGGAAGACGCCGTAGATCGTGGCGATGTACGGGATCAGCACGCCCGCGTACGTGTTCACCAGGCCGAGGGATTTGAGGAGGAGGAAGAGCGGCAGCATCGCCACCTGCGCGGGGATGCCCAGCGCGGCCACGAGAAACGTGAAGACCCGATCGCGTCCGCTGAAGCGCAGCTTCGCGAACGCGTAGCCGGCCATCGAGTTGACGAGCAGCGAGAGCACGGTCGCGGCGAGGGCGACGAAGAGTGAGTTCAGAAAGGCGCGGCCGAGGTTGAGGTTCGTGAAGAGCGTCTGATAGTGCTCGAACGTGATCTGCGACGGCACGAGCCGCGGCGGAAACCGCGTCGCCTCCCCCTGCGGCATCAGCGATGCGGAGACCATCCACGCGAGGGGGATGATCGTGGCGATCGCGCCGAGGACGAGGAGCAGGTGGATGATGAGGCGCTTCACCGCGTCCTCCGCACCAGCGAGTTCGCCACCGTCGCCAGCAGCACCATCGCGAAGAGGATGAACGCCACCGCGGCGGCGTAGCCCATGTTCCACCAGCGGAAGCCCTCGCGGTACATGAGCATGACGATGGTCAGGGTCGCGTTGAGCGGGCCGCCGTCGGGCGTCATCACGTACGGCTCGGCGAAGACCTGCAGGAAGCCGATCGCGGTGATGATGCCGACGAACACGAAGGTCGGTCCGAGCTGCGGCACCGTGACGTGCCAGAACTGCTTCCACTCCCCCGCCCCGTCGATCCGCGCCGCCTCGTACAGCTCCTCGGAGACGTTCTGCAGTCCGGCCAGGAAGATGACCGTCGCATACCCGAAGCCGCGCCAGACCGCGAGCAGGATCAACGCAGGCATCGCCCATTGCGGATCGCCGAGCCAGTCCGGACCCTGAATGCCGATCGCGTCGAGCATGCGGTTCAGCAGGCCGACGCGCGGGTGGTAGACATATTTCCAGACGATGGCCACGCCAACGATGGTCGTGACCACCGGCGCGAAGTAGATCGTGCGGAAGAGAGTCTTGAAGCGCGCGAGCTTGGCGTTGAGCAGCAGCGCCGCCGCAAGCGCGACGGCGATCGTCAGCGGCCCGCCGACGAACGAAAAGTACAACGTGTTGATCAGCGCGCGCCAGAACAGCGGGTTGTCGAACAGCGACGCGTAGTTCCTGCCGCCGACGAAGCGCGTGTTGGCCGCATCGCCGATGGAGTAGAGGTCGAAGTCCGTGAGGCTGAGGACGAAGCCGGCGATCACGGGCAGGATGAAGAAGAGCGTGATCAGGGCCATGCCCGGCGTGAGAAAGAGGAGCGCGGCGCGGGACTGGGGTTTCATCGCCGCGCCACCGTCACTTTATCCCGCGCGTAGACGCGGGATCTCCGGTGCACACCCGACGAATCAGCCTCCTGCACGGCCGGTGCGCCGAGAGATCCCGCGTCTTTGCGCGGGATAAACTTCCGGAGAACCCAGCGCCGCTTCTCCAGCATCGCGTCGACCTTTGCGTCGAGCGCGAGCGCGGCTTGTTCGGCCGTGTACTGTCCCCGCACCGCCATCTGCCCGTGCTCCGCGACCGCATTCATGATGTTCTCCGCCTCCGGCAGGTGGGGCAGCGACACGGTGCGGTCGAGCTGCTTGCCGAACGCCGCCAGCTCGCGATCGCCTTCGATCGCTTTCCACGCGCTCCTGCGCGCGGGCAGGTCTCCGGTCAGCTCGTAGAAGCGCGACTGGATGTCGGGACGCGACAGGAAGGCGATCAGCTGCCGCGCGGCGGCCTGCTTCGAAGAGCGCCGGGAGACCACGAGACTCGAGCCGCCCGCGATCGACACTCCCGGATACGGCGTCCCGTCCGGCGCTGGCAGCGGTGCGGTGCTCCACAGCTTCTGCTGCTCGGGTGTGAGGCGCTTGCGCAGATTGCCGACGTCCCACGGGCCGGTGATCCACATGGCCATGTGGCCGTCGCCGAACTGCTGATAGATGTTCGCGACCTGGGTGTTGCTCAGCGCCGGAGCGTAGCCGCGGCGGAACATGTCCACGTAGAACGAGAATCCTTCGAGGAATCGCGGATCGTCGAATCGGGCCTGCGCTTTCTCGTCGACCAGCACCGCGCCGCGCTGCAAGGCCATGATCACGGGCTGCGGCCACTCGTTCGTCGGCATCACGATCGGATAAAAGTCGCGGCTGGGGTTCTCGCGGCGGAGCCTGTCCATGACCGCCATCCACTCGCTCCACGTGCGCAGAGGAACGGGGATCATGTCCGTGCGGTAGAAGAGCAGGCGCGTGTCGACATACCAGGGGATGCCGTACAGCGTGCCGCCGACGACGTTCGTGTCCCAGATGCCGCCGAAGTAGTCCGCGCGGTCAACCAGCTTCTCGTCGAGCGGGGCGATGGCGTTGATGGTCACCAGCTCCGACATCCACGAGTTGCCGACCTGCAGCGCGTCGGGCAGCGAGCCGCCGACGTGTGCGGTGAGGATCTTCTCGTGCGCAGCGGTCCAGGGGATCTGCTGGACGTCGACCTTGATCCCGGTCTCTTTCTCGAACTGCGGGAGGAGCTCGATGACCACCTCGCCTTCGCGGCCGAGACCCCAGAACTCGATGGTGGTGGATTGCTGCGGTCGGGCGCAGGAGAGGAGGAGGAGGAGAAGCAAGAGCACACCAGTCCCCTCTCCCCGCAACGCGGGGAGAGGGTGGCGC
>DATLOL010000130.1:0-22230 GCA_035536275.1 Thermoanaerobaculia bacterium | reverse complement strand
GCGGCGGCTCGACCCGAGCCGCCGCGCCTGACTCCGGCGTCCTCCGCGCGAATTGCGTACACTCCGCGCCATGACGCCAAAGAACACCATCTGCCTCTGGTACGACAAAGACGCACTCGACGCCGCGACCTTCTACGCCGCCACCTTCCCCGACAGCGAAGTCAAGGCCGTGCACAAAGCCCCCGGCGACTTCCCGAGCGGCAAAAAGGGCGACGTCCTGACCGTCGAGTTCACCGTCTGCGGCATCCCCTGCCTCGGCCTCAACGGCGGCCCCGCCGTCAAGCACAACTGGGCCTTCTCCTTCCAGATCTCTGGCAAATCACCCCGCGCGTGCTCACGGATGCCCTTGCCGCCGGCGGCGAAGAGGCCAAGCGTGCCTTCGAAGCGATGATGACGATGCAGAAGATCGACGTCGCGAAGATCGAGGCAGCGCGGCGGGGGTGATGGGCCGCACATCGCTCGCTCCCGCACTCCTCCTCCTCGCCGCCTGTACGGCGACGTCCGACCGCCACGTTTCGTCCGTAACCTCCGGTGCGGCGGTCGTGCGGCCCGGTATCGAGACGTTCCTCGCCGGCGTACCGGCCCCCCTGCGCGGCAAGCGCGTCGCGCTGATCACGAACCAGAGCGGGATCGACCGCGCCGGCGTCCCTGTCATCGATCTCATCGCGCGGCACAAGGATTTGAAACTGGTGGCGCTGCTCGCGCCGGAGCACGGCATTCGCGAGCTGGCCGAGGCGGGCGAGAGGATCGATGACGGGATCGACGACAGAACGGGAGTGCCGATCTACTCGCTGTACAAGGCCGAGGATCGCGGTCCGACGGCGGAGATGCTCGAGGGCGTGGACGTGCTGGTCTATGACCTCCAGGAGGTCGGCGGGCGCACCTGGACCTACGTCTCCACGATGGCGCTGGCGATGCAGGCGCGGCGCGCAAAGGCATCCCTTTCGTCGTGCTCGACCGCCCCAATCCGATCGGCGGCGAGATCGTCGAAGGCGCACTGCTCGATCCACGATTCAAGTCGTTCGTCGGCATGTACCCGATCCCGGCACGCCACGGCATGACGGTCGGTGAGCTTGCCACGCTCTTCAACGTCAAGTACGGCATCGGCGCCGATCTCATCGTCGCCAGGGCCGCCAACTGGCGGCGGTCGCAGTGGATGGACGACACCGGGCTGCCGTGGGTCAACCCGTCGCCGAATCTGAGGGCGCTGGCGGCGCTGACGAGCTATTCGGGCAGCGTCTACTTCGAGGGAACGACGCTCACCGAAGGACGAGGGACGGACCGGCCGTTCGAGCAGATTGGCGCGCCGTGGCTCGATGCGCAGGCGGTCGCGCGCACGATGAACGAGCGGCGGCTTCCGGGCGTGCGCTTCGAGCCCATCACCATGGCGGTCGCGGCGACGGCCGCCAAACACCCCGGGCAGACCATTCCGGCGATCCGCTTCGTGGTCACCGATCGCCAGGCCTATCGTCCCGTGCGTACGTCGCTCTTACTCATCGACGAGATCCGCCGCCAGCATCCGCGCGATTTCGCCTGGACCGCGACCATCGACCGGCTGACGGGCTCGGACAAGGTGCGGCTGGCGATCGAGGGAGGATCGCTGCCGGCGCTGCTGGAGGAGTGGGAGCGCGAGGCGACGCAGTTCCGCGAAGATCGCAAGCCGTACCTGCTGTACGAGTAGCCGGCCTTGTCGCGGGCAGCGCGTCGCGAACGCCGTCATGACCGTAGACTGTCCACATGGCCAGAAAACGCGAGAGAGTGGTCATGACGGCGAAGAACATCTGGATTCTCACGAAAGCCGCCGCATCGTCGTGGGTCGACGATTACGCACAGAGCATGGGGGCGGCGCTGGCGTATTACACGATGCTCTCCATCGCGCCGTTCCTCTGGATCGTGCTCTCGCTGGCAGGGATGATCTTCGGCGTCGAGGCAGCGCGCGGGGAGATCGCCGCGCAACTGAACGGGCTGATGGGCCAGGAGGGAGCCGAGGCGGTCCAGAAACTGCTCGAGAGTGCGAGCAGGCCGGCCGAAAACTTTGTCTCCGCTGTGGCCGGCCTCGTCCTGCTGCTGGTCGGAGCGACCTCGGTCTTCGCCGAATTGCAGGATTCGCTCGATCGGATCTGGCGTGCTCCGAAGCGAACCCGGATGGGAATCGGGAGCCTGCTGCGCGCCCGCCTGCTGTCGTTCGGAACGATCGCCGGGATCAGTTTTCTGCTGATGGTCTCGCTCGTGGTCAGCGCGGGGCTGGCGGCGTTGGAAAAGATGTGGGGACCGCGCTTTTCCGACTGGCATTCCCTGGTCGGCGCCGTCAACGTCGTCGTCAGCTACGCCCTGACCACGACGGTCTTCGCCATGATCTACAAGGTGATGCCGCGGGCAAAGGTCGCCTGGACGGACGTCCTGATTGGCGCGTCTGTGACCGGGCTGCTGTTCACAGTCGGCAAATCGTTGATCGGGCTCTACATCGGCCGGAGTGGCCTGACGTCGGCGTTCGGCGCGGCCGGGTCGCTGGTCATGGCCATGGTCTGGGTCTACTACTCCGCGCAGATCTTCCTCCTCGGCGCGGAGTTCACCTGGGCCTACGCGCTGACCTTCGGCTCCCGCAAGGAGCAGAAACTCCCGTCCGCCGCACCAGCCATCCCGAGCAAGACCGCGGACAGGAGGAAGCCGGATCCGAACATGCTCGAGGCGAAGGAGGCGGCGATCGTCGCGACGGAATCCGCTGCGGCGGATGCTGCGGGCAAGGAGCAATCGTGATGCTTTTGGGGCGAACGCCATGTCGCGCGTTTATGACTCAAGGGGTCCCGAAGCAAGGTGTTCGAGCGCGGCGGCCCGTACACCGATGTCTCCGGCGGAGGTGAGAGATCCGAACCGTGATCCGCGACTGCGCAACTCCGGGGCCTGATCGCCTTTGATTTCGAGGGATCACGCCGATTTCATCGCCATCCGCGACCGCCGCATGCAGGGAGTGTCTCAACAATTAATGCTTGTCTCGGCGAGCTTTCGCGGCACGAACGTAATCCCGGGCGAGCGCGGAAAGATCGCTCAGCGGCGCCGGATGCTCACACAGCGGCGTGGCACCGCCGAATTTGCACGCCCGTCCGGTCAGCGGGACGGCGGCCCATTGCCGTCTCGTCGGCGGCGGTGTTCACGGAGCCTTCCGGGCGCGCTGGATGGTGCGTGCTCTACCCACACATCACCAGCCGCGGCGCTATTTTTCGGTTCGTGGTGCGAGCAGGTTCTTGATCTGATCGGCGGTAACACCCAGCAGGAACAGTGCAACGAGCGCCGGGACGAAGTCCAGTTTCGCCAGCTGTTCCTTTGCGCCCGCCACGAGACTGAGAAGGACGACCAGCAACGCGACGCCGAGGCGGATTAACTCGATCCGCGTCCTGGTGCCGACCACGTCGTCCTTCTGGCTGGTGACGGTCACTTCAACCGGCTCGAGGCTCACGAACGAATTGTTCCGGTCCTTGATAGCAGCCTTTACATTGAACGTGCCTGCATGTCTGAAATAATGCGAGACACGCCAGCCGTACTCGTGAAAATCATCCATCGTGAGCTCGCGTTGCCGCTCGGGCTCCTCGACACCGGCGTGTGCGGAACGTCCAACCTGCCGCTGCCTGAAGGTTACGGCATATCCACAGGGAAGTGGATGCGAATGCCCCCACTCCACACGTCGGTTGTCTTGTCGTCGGGTGGGCTTTGCTCCACCGCATCCGATCTCGCTCGCTGGTCGCACCTCCTCGCAACCGGCCGCGTCATGCTGCCTGCCTCGTACGCGACAATGGTCACCCCCGCACGACTCGCAAACAACACCGTCGTGCCTAACGCGCTCGGCGTGGGAACGCAGAAGACGCTGGGGCATCCGACCGTGGGGCACGGCGGCGCAATCTATGGCTTCCAGAGGTTTCTCCTCCATTTCCCCGATCGGGACGTAGCCATTGCGGTCGTCACGAATGCGTTCCCCGCCCCAGCCGGCGGCGAGCCACCGGATGGTGTGACCGTGACGATCGTCAGTACCGTTGTGATGCCGAGTTCACGGACGATCGTGCGCGCCAACAGGCGGTGCAGCGGCATACGCGCCGCAAGTCGGACCGCGATCCGCTGGAGGAGGTGAACGAGGGAAGGAGCGTGACAGTCTGCAGCCCGGAACGCGGCTCGACGGTCGCTGCGCCAGCGGCTTCACCTGCGCGACGAGCTGCTGCTCGCGTTCGTGCCGACCGCGACGGTGCTGATCGTCTTCGCCGCGGTCGAGGCGCTGAGCAACCAACGTCTGCTGTTCGCCTCGCTGGCCTCGAGCGCCTTCCTCATCTATCTCGACCCTGAGCACGGCACGAACCGCGTGCGGACGCTGGCGATTTCCCAGTGCGGTGCGGCGGTTCTGGGGTTCATCGCCTTCGCCGTGATCGGGCCCAGCTATGCCGCGGGCGCGTCGGCAATGGTCGCCGCCATCGCGCGGATAATCGTCGTCGATGCCGTGCATCCGCCTGCTGTGGCGACAGCGCTCGCCTTCGCCTTCCGGACCGGCGACGAGCGCAATCTGGTCCTCTTCGCGCTCGCCGTGGCGCTGGTCGTCGTGCTGGTCCTGACTGAAGCCGCCACGCTCGCGGTGCTGGCGCGCCTGCGCCGCTGATGGTTTGAACGGCTGCGTCGCTGAGGTGGTGAGCGGTGGCCCGCTTCGTGCGGATTCCCGTCGAACGTCATGCACTCCGTAGAGACGCAGCGCGTTCGCCTTTTGGTGCAGCTCGAACGGATGTTCGAGCGTCCGATGATCGTGTTGTCGCTGGTCTGGGTGGCGCTCGTCGGGATCGAGCTCGCGCGCGGCCTGACCCGCCCCGTGGAGATTGCGGGGCTCGTGATCTGGGGTCTGTTCGCGGTCGACTTCCTCCTCAAATTCGCCATCGCTCCGCGCAAGTGGATGTTTCTGCGGCGCAATTGGGCAACCGCTTTGTCTCTGCTCCTGCCGGCCTTCCGCCTCCTGCGGATCAGCCGCGTGTTCCGCGCCGCACGCGTGCTCCGCGGCGTCCGCTTCGCGAAAGTCCTCGGCACGCTGAATCGCGGCATGCGCGCGTTGCGCCGCTCGATGCGGCGTCATGGCTTCGGCTACGTGGTCGCGTTGACGCTGCTTGTGATGTTCAGCGCCGCGGCGGGGATGATGGCGTTCGAGCGCGAGGGGCCGAATCACGCCGTGTTCGCGACGTACTCGTCCTCACTCTGGTGGACGGCCATGCTCATGACCTCACTGGGCTCGGAGTACTGGCCGAAGACCGGAGGAGGCCGCGCGCTGACACTCGTCGTCGCGCTCTATTCGTTCGCCGTCTTCGGCTACATCACGGCCACGCTGGCTTCGTTTTTCATCGACCGCGACGAAGAGGAGCGGCGGACGAGGGAGTAGGCGGTGCCTGCCTGCGGCACGGCCGTTGCGCTGTTCCCAGGCCATGGCCACTGTGCGCCTGCGCAGCTGACGGCTGCGTCAATGGGTCTGGCCGCGGGAGTGGTCGCGCTCGACCGCGCCAAGAGGATGGATGTTCGTTGGTTCTTTCTCTACTCCGGCGGGCCCGAGGGCGCGCGATCGGTTCTGTCGACGACGGCCGGCTCGATGATCACCGTGGCGGGGGTGGCGTTCTCCATGACGATGGTCGCGCTGTCGCTGGCGTCCTCGCAGCTCGGGCCGCGGCTGCTCCGCAACTTCATGAAAGACCGCGGCAACCAGCTGGTCCTGGGGACGTTCATCGCGACGTTCGTTTACTGCCTGCTCGTGCTGCGCACCGTCAGCGAGTCGCCTGAACAGTTCGTGCCGCACTTCCGTGTCACGGTAGGGCTGGCGCTCGCGCTGGCGAGTCTCGTCGTCCTGATCTACTTCATCCACCACGTCGCGCTGACGCTGCAGGCCGACCACATCATCGGGGTCGTCGCGGGCGAGCTGGATCACGCGATCGCGCACATGTATCCGGCGGCGGGCGCCTATTGCACACTGCCATGGAGGAATCCGAGCACCACGACGCGGAACAGCGCAGCGTGCCGCGAAGGACGGACGGCGCGGATGGACGCTGCGCCTGCGGACATCCCCAGTGGTGAGAGGCATGCGACCGCCGACCGACGCACCCTCACAGACTATCTGCAGGCTCTTGCGTAATGAGCCGTTCGATCTCCGCAGACGTGCCATAGAGCCGGCGCGGTGGTGTCTCACCGCGCAGGCAGATACGGACCACCTCCCGCAGTTCGGCCGCGTCGAATGGAGCCAGGAAGATCGCGTGCACCTGCATCTTCAACGCGCGACGTACGATCTCGACGGAACGGCCGCTGGTGACGATGACCAGTCGCGACGCGAGGTTCGGCGCGAGGAGGTCGAACAGATCGAGGATGGTCGAGCTCTCACTTCCGAACGTGACAGGTACCGGAGAGCCGAGCACGACGCACCCGAAGTTGCTCATGCCTAGACGCATGAGCGCCCCTTCGCCCGTCTCCACGCTGTCTATGGTCACGGCATCGTCGCGGAGCGCCGCTTCGATCAGTACGCGGTGGTCGTCGTGGTGCTCGATGATGAGGATCGATGCGGTCATGGATTTGGCGGCGCCGTCGCTGTCGACTCGAGAGGAACACCGGGAGCGTAGGTTTCGAAGCGAGCGCTTTCCCGGTGGCCCGGTATCGTGCATGTGACGTCGTAAGCGCCGGGGCCGAGGAGCAGTTGCAAAACGGTCCTGCCGTTCGGCGGTAATGTTGCGGTGACGCTGCCGGTGCCGCCGCGAACGACGATCTCGTGAGCCAGGTCCGTCTGGTTCCGGACGTGGAAGACGGAGTGTGCGCGCGGCAGGAGCCGCTGGACCTCGATTCGGCCATTCGCGACGGTCACGAACGTCGTGCCGGGGGCGGCGGCGGAAGCCGGCGGCGGACTGCCGGAAGTGGTGATGGCGGCACCGCTGCCCAAAGTCGATGTCACCGTCGGTGCGGGACGCGGCTCGGCCGGCGCGATCGTGTTGGTCGTCTCCTGCGGCTCGCGGCTGCAGCCGAGAGCGAGCACGAGAGCCGCGCAGAAGGTCTTCACACCGCCTGAACTGTTCAAGACGCGTTCCGGGCTGGCCCGCGGCCGTCAGTTCTCCTGATCGATGACGCGTGACGGTGCAACTTTCCCGGGGGTCGCGCGCATCACCACGACCGTGACCACGCTGCCGTGCTCGCGCGGCGGGTCGGCGACGACCGTGCGTACTCTCACCTCGGGAATCCCCGCGGCGCGGAGGATCGCGACCACCACCGCCGCCCGTGCCGCCGAACGGGCCGTGGCATCAGGAGCGCCCACGGTGGCGAGCAACTCGGGGTACTCGTCGAGACGCTGTGCGAGCCGTACGAGTTGCTGCTGCGCGATGTCGGATGGGGTCGTGGAGCGGCCGGTGAACGCCACCGATGTCGTCTGCGGGGTCCACCGTAGCGACACGCGTGCGTTCGCGACACCGAGTCGCGAACGCACGTCGCGCACGATCAGAGACCGTGCGTCCGCGCCGAGTGGCGCGGGCGCGACATAGGTCAGCGTGACATCGGCACCCGCCGCGCGCGTCGTGACCGGCGCGTCGAGCAGCGTCGCACCAGACGGCAGGGGCGTCGCTGCAAGCGCCGCTGCCGTCCGCTGGCTCACGGTCTCGAGCTGTTGCGCGAGGGGTATCTCCACCGGCGCGGCCAGCTCCGGCCTTGCTCGCGTGGCGATCTCATAACGTGAGGTTGGGATCTCGACCAGTGTGAGCGCGATCGTTTCCGGTTTGCGCCGCAGCGACTGTGCCAGTGCGTTCACGTATGCCGTCCGTTCACGAGGCGAGAGCGCGCGGCTGGTGAAGACGCGCATGGTCAGCGCGGTACGTCCATCGCTCTCCCGCCTGGCTTCGAGCACGTCGATGAACGAGCGCGCATCGCCACTCGCAACGGCCGCGAACCGCTCCTGCCAGACCTTTGATGCCTCGCGCTGGACGGCGTTCAGCTCATGCCGTTGGGCGATCTCGCGCGACAACGCGTCGAAGGATCGCTTCAGCGGCACGAACACTGCCGCGATCAGCACGACCAGCAGCACCAGCCTCGCCGGCAGGCTGCCGATCCTCGCCATCGCCTTCGGTACCGCCAGCCGGTCGAGCGCGCGCCCGATGGCGGCGCTGCCGGGGTCGCCGCGGCGCCACTCCCGGATGTACGTGCGCACGCATTCCGCGTCGACGTGCAGCGCGAGGAAGACCAGCATCGAGGTGAAGGTCATGGCGATCAGGTTGGTGACGAACAGCAGCGCGCCGCCGCGCAGGATGCCGATTCCCTGCGCCCGCTCGACCGTGAGCAGCACGCCCAGCCCGTAGCCAGTCACGCAGAGCGGCGGCATCAACGCCACAGCGATCGCGACACCCGGGATCGACGTGGCTACGCCGCGCAGACTCTTCGAGGTGGCCAGCGCGCCGACCGCGCCGGAGAAGAGCGCGACCACGAGATCGAGCGTGTTCGGCTGCGTGCGCGCCGCAATCTCCGAGGTCATCTCGCGGAACGGCAACAGCACGACGAGCAGCGTCGCGAAGGAGATCGCGATGACCGAGCTGACGGCGATGTTCGCGATCGAGCGGACCGTCAGAATGAAGTCGCCGGCGGCGAGCGCCAGCCCCGCCGCCATGATCGGTCCCATCAGCGGCGAGATCAGCATCGCGCCGATGATCACGGCCGGGCTGCCCAGCGTGAGCCCCATCGTGGCGATCCCGGCCGAGAACAGAATTTCCGCCCAGTACGTCGCGTCGCGCATAGAAGCGGAGCGAGCGATGCTGCGGTAGACCTGCAGCTTCTGGTCGTCATCGAGCCCGATGTGGTCGGCGAGCCAGTTGCGCCGCGTGCGCTTGCCACTGACGGCGGGGCTGGCCGTCGACAGAGCGTCGTTCGTCGCCATGCGCCTATCGCACCGCGGTTTCCGGTTGCCGGTGCTCGTCGTCTTCCAGCGCTTCGTTCACGATGTCGGAGAGCGCGCTGTCGTCGTCGTCGGGTGCCGTGGCGGTCTTCTTCAGCAGGGCGCGAAGCGCCGGCGGCGCGACGAAGGTCGTGATCATCACCATCAGCGCGACCGAGCTGTAGAGGCCTGCCGACAGCAGTCCGGCCGAAAGGCCGAGCTGCGCGAAGATCAGACCGACTTCACCGCGCGGGATCATGCCGACGCCGATCACCGTCTTCCGGAGCGGGCGTCCGAACGCGAAGTAGCCCGCCAGCAGTTTCCCGAGGATGGCAACGGCCGTGAGCAGCATGCCGACGATGAAGAACTGACGTGTATCGGCGCTGAACGGGTTGATCGCCTTGAGGTCGACGGCCGCGCCCACGGAGACGAAGAAGATCGGGATGAAGAACTGGGCGACGTCGTAAACCTCGTGCTCGATGTCTTTGCCGCGATCGGTCTTCGCCAGCACGAGACCGGCCGCGAAGGCGCCGATGATCAGAGCCGATCCGACCGCCGACGCGAGCCACGCCAGACCGAAGGCGAACATGATCGAGGCGAAGAAGAGCGCCTTGCCGACCCGCAGCCGCGTGATCAGCGCGATGAGTTTCGGCGCGAGCAACGACCCGATGACAAGTGCGAGAATCACGAAGCCAAACGCCACGCCGAAGATCTTCCCGACGCCGCCGACGGTCAGGCTTTCACCGGCCGCCACGGCGGCGATGACGGTGAGCAGAACCAGGCCGAGAATGTCGTCCACGACGGCAGCGCCGAGGATGACCTGCGACTCGTCGCTCTTGAGATGCCCGAGATCCGACAGCACGCGCGCGGTAATGCCGACCGAGGTGGCGGTCAGCGCTGCGCCGAGAAAGACGGAGACAGTGGTCGGGTAATTCAGCCACGTGCCGACGCCGTAGCCTGCGGCGAACGGGAGCACCACGCCGGCCGCGGCGACGGCCAGCGACGCACCGCCCACGGAGAGGAGCCGGCTGATGTCCGTTTCGAGTCCGATCAGGAACAACAGGAGGAGCACGCCGAGCTCGGAGAGGACATGCAACAGCGGATCGTGCGCGTCGATCAGATGCAGACCGGAGACGCCGATGACGATGCCGCCGATCATCTCGCCGAGGACCGCCGGCTGGCCGATCCGTTCCGCCAGCTCGCCGAAGATCTTGGCGGCGGCGAAGATTGCCAGCAGTGCAATCAGAAGCTCAGAAATGCCCACTCGTTACCTCCGCTTCCCGCTGCGCCAGCCCAGTGCTGCACCATGCGAGCCGACATTGCCGATCACCGCGCGAGCCGAGCTTCGCGGCCGGCGTGCGGATCGACGGGCTCTGGTGTCACCACGGCCACGCGCGCGTCGAGGTCGCGCCGCGTCGCCGGTACCTTCTTCATGTACTTTTCGGTCTCCGGGAGCGAAGCCATCAGCCCGGCGAGCATCCGTTTCACGTTGAGCGCGCCGCCGTTGTAAAGCGCGGCGGTCATTTCCTCGACCTGCTCTTCCGCAGCGGCGAGCCGCCGCGCTTCGACACCTTTCGTCTCGAGATGGCGCACGAGGAACGAGGCCATTCGCCTGGCGGAGAAGCGGTCGTCGAGGTTCGCGCCGAGATACTCGCTCGCCTCGTAGATCGCGTCGCCGCCGAGATCGCGCGCGGGCACGCCGAAGCGCGCCACCAGCAGCGCGTCACGCCGCGCGATCAGCTCTTTGTAGTACCGCTGCCACGCCACGAGCTGCTGCTCGCGCAGGACGTTGTACTCGTCGCGCACGCGCCGAAGACGTGCCGCAGCAGGTCCGCGGACATCCCTTCGCCGTCGTCCGACACTTCGATGATCGCGTCGTGATCATCGTGAAGAACGCGCACCCTGATCGTGCCTCCGTCGGGGGTGAACTTCACCGAATTCGACAGGAAGTTCCAGACGACCTGCTTGAGACGCTGGCGATCCCCGCAGACGAGGACCGCATTGTCCAATGCCTTCACGTCGATGGTCATCTTCTTCGCCTCGGCCGCGGGCGTGATGACCGCTACGGCCTCGCGCACGACGTCGCGCACGAAGAGCGGCTCGCGCTCGACGTGCAGTTTTCCGAGCACGATCCGGGACGCGTCGAGCATGTCACTGACCAGCATCGCCTGCGTTCTTGCGCTCTGCTCGATGCTTTCGAGCGCGAGCTCCCGCGTCTCGGCATCGAGATCGCCGACGCGCAGGATCTTGAGCCAGCCGAGGATGCTCGTGAGCGGCGTGCGCAACTCGTGCGAGACCGTGGCGATGAACTCGTCTTTCGAGCGGTCGACCGCGGCGAGGTTTTCCAGCGCGACGCGCAGTTCCCGCTCCGCGGCTTTGCGGGCCGCGCTGATGGAGCTGATGACGAGGGCGGTCACGGTGAACACCGCCAGACGCAGCACGTCGTCGAACCCGAGGTCGAGATTGTGCGCGGTCCCGAGATCGAACCAGGCGATGGCGAACGACGCGAGGACCGTCGCGAGCAGACCGGGTCCGGCGCCCGCGTAGGCGGCGACCAGCATCACCGCCAGAAAGTACGGGCCGGAAATGTGCGGCGCGATGTATGGGTCGAGAGCGCGCGCGACCAGCACGGCAGCGGCGACCGCGATCAACGCGATTGCGTATCGCCGGATCTCAGGCAAGGCCATGCTCCCTCGCATAGTTCATCAGCGAGTACCGTCCGTCGATCCTGAGCTTCTCGTAGATGCTGTGAAGGTGGAACTTCACCGTACCTTCAGTGATGTCCAGGCGGGAGGCGATCTCCTTGTTCCGCAAACCGGAGGCGACCATCTTCGTGACCTCCACTTCACGGGGTGTGAGCGTGGACGATGCGGCCGCGACAGCCTGCTCGCGCTGGAGCACGAGGCGCAGCGCACCGGCGATGGCCTGTCCGTTCCAGCTCTGCTCGCCGTTCGCGACCTGCCGCACGCTTTGCACGAGCAGCCGCGGCGCTGACTCCTTGAGCACGAGACCGCTGGCGCCGAGCCGAAACGCTTCGAGCAGGCGCGCGTCATCGAGCGAGGCGGTGAGCAGTACGACGTTGGTCGTCGACTGCCGCTCGTGAATGCGGCGCAGCAACTCGATCCCGTCCATCTCCGGCATCCGCACGTCGAGCACGAGAACGTCGGGCCGATACGTCTCCACTGCCTGCAGTGCCTCGAGGCCGTTGAGGCAGCGCGCCACCAGCTCGCAATCGGCCTCGCCGCGGAAGAGTTGTTCGAGCGCGTCGAGGATGAACGGGTGATCGTCGGCCACGACGATGCGGATCGACATCAGCTCGCCTCCTGCAGCGGGATGCGCACTTCGATCGCCGCGCCCGCGCTCGACGACTCGACGACGAGCGATCCGCCGAGGTTCCGCACGCGTTCTTTGAGGGTGCGAGGGCCGTGCCCCGCCTGCTCCATGGCGGCGAGATCGTGACGCCCGCTGAATGGAAAGCCGCTCCCGTTGTCGCGGATGTGCAACTCGGCGGCGCCGTCGCGGCTCCTCGCCGACACGACGGCGCGCGACGCGCCGCCGTGTCGGGCCGCATTGGACAGCGACTCATTGATGATGCGACAGAGCTCGTGCGCCAGTCGCGGCGTGACGTCGATCCGGTCCGGTGCATCGACTTCGACCTCCAGCCCCCACTCCAGCGGGAAGCGTTCGCGCATCCGCTGCAATTCATGCGTGACGATGGTGTGACCGTCGCGGACGTCGTGCGGGCGCAGCTCGCGAACGATCGTGCGCAGCTCGCGCTGGTCGCGTTCGAGCACGTCCTGGATGTGCACGAGTTGTCCGGCGACATCGGAATCATGGGCGAGGCGGCTTCGCAGAGTTTGCAGAGTGAGTCCGACACCGGCGAGGGACTGCACGATGCCGTCGTGCAGGTCGCGGGAGATGCGCAGGCGCTCCTCCGCGCTCGCGGTCTGCCGCACCTGCTGGACGAAGAAGAACTGATCGAGGGCGGCGAGCGCGAGCCGCCCGGATACGTGGGCCAGGGCGAGGTCGTCGCCCGTCGCGCTGCGCACGTCAGGAACGATGAAGCGCGCGGCGAGCGTCTCACTTTGTAGCGATACGACGATCGCACTGTGGATCGCGTACCGCTCGCGCAGCGCGGGGCCGAGCGGGTCGCCGGTCCGTTCCGCGACGCTCGGGTGCGCCGGGTCGTAGACGAGCATCGCGCCCCTATCAGCGCGCGCGAACACGCTCGTGTTCCGCACCGCATCGAGCGCCGGCGCTTCCCACGCACCCGGCGGCATCCGGTCGACGTGCAATCCGCCGTCGTTCCAGATCGCGGTGTGGACCCACGGCTCTTCCGGCTCTTCCCACACGAGCAGCACGCGCCGCGCTCGCACCACCGTGGCCGCGTGGCGAAGCGTGACGCGCAGAACGTCGTCGCGATCAGCAGCCAGCTCGCGCGGCCATGCGGCGAGTGCCGCAAGCTCGGTGCGGAGTTGCTGCTGATAAACGCCGAGATAGACCAGGAGCGCCGCGAGAACGCCGAGATAGGCGATGCGGATGACCGCGCGACTGACCTCGAACTGCGGGTCCGTATAAGACGAGAGGACCGCCATCACGCCGTAGATCGCCATCGCCGCGATGCCGGTGGCGAGGATGCCACGCCACGAGAACCGGAGCGTTGCGCAGAACAGCGAGAAGACGAAGTAGAGGAAGAACGGGCTGGCCGGCCCTTCGGTCAGATAGACGAAGACCGTGAAGAGCAACAGGTCGAGCGCGTGGGACACGAGGCGCCATCGCGCTGACGGGACAGGCGAGCGCCACGCGACTGCCGCGGCCAGCAGTGCGTAGACGGTGTAGACCACGAGCAGCGTGTACGTGGCGCGCTGATACTGCGCGGGAGTGGACGGCTCCAGATAGACGGCCGTGAGCGAGGAGAGCGCAAGCACGGACCGGCCCGTCGCGACGAGCCGCTCGGCTCGTGCGTGGGGGGCGTAATCCGGGCGGACGACGCCGTCGGTACTCGTGGTCATGCCGATTCCAACGCCCGCACCGCTCGCGCCGTTCCATGCCTATCCAAAGATCAGGCGGACCTGACCCGGCTGGCGATGCGTGTGCGACGGCCCGGTTTCTACACTGGCTGCGGGCCGGTACCGCCGGCGATCTTGTCGTAACCGAGGATGTGTATGCGTAGACGGGTTCTCCTTCTGATTCTCCTTTCCTTCTGTGTCGTGGCAGCGTCGAGCTGCCGGTCACGCCGAAAGGTGCCGCCGCCGCAGTCCGCACCCCCCGTCGCTGCGGCGACTGCACCCGAGCCGGCGGTATCGGTCCCGACGGCCGATCGCGATTTCGTGCAGCCGCAGGCCGACACGCGCGAGGTGCTGAGCGAAGACATCCGCGAAGCGAATCGAGTGGCGCGGGAGCGCGGCTGGATTCAGGATGCCTTCTTTGCCTTCGATGCTTCGACGCTCGACAGCGAGGCGCAGGAGGCGCTGCGCCGGTCGGCTGCGTGGCTGCGCCAGAATCCCGAGTACCGGCTCCGCATCGAAGGGCATTGCGACGATCGCGGCACCGAGCAGTACAACCTCGCCCTCGGCGATCGCCGCGCCGACACCGCGTTATCGTACCTCGCGGCACTGGGGATCGACCGTGCCCGAATCGCGACGGTGAGCTACGGCGAGGAGCGACCGTTCGAGGAAGGCGCCGACGAGAGTGCGTGGGCGCAGAACCGAAGGGTACACCTCGTCCTCTCCGCGCGACGTTGACGATCAGTCTGCACTCCGCGGAGTCGTCGGCACCGTGACGACGTGGGGCAGGCGAGCCGGCGGACCGCTCTCCGCCGGCTCGCAGTTTTTTGACGGGGATGTCTGATGAAGCCCGAAACCGTGGAGGCGCTCGTCGGTCGCATCAAAGCGATCGAAGCGGAAGTCGGCGTGCTGCAGTCGACGGTCGAAGGCGAGGTGCTCGCGCCGAATCAGCGCCAGTACCTCGCACGCTGTTTCGACCTTCTTCACATGGAGCTGGCGGCGGTGCGCAGCTACATCGCCGAATTGCCGCGTTCGTGAGCGGCGCACGTTGTTACGGAGTCGTGTGACTGAGAGCTGCCGCGCAATGTGTGCCTGTACGCGGCCGTTTCGGAATGACAGAAAGGCGACAGCGCGTATCGCGCATCATTCGCAGCCGCGATCCGCCTGCCGTTCATGACGGTTCGATCATGCCCAGAGTGTTCTTGTGGATGTCCGTGTGTCTTGCGTCGCTGGTGGGCGGCGTGCGTTACTCGCCCATCCCGCTGCTGCCGGCTGCGCCGCCGCCGGCGCATCGCGCGGTGCTGCCGCCGTTCGATCGAGTCGTTCGCCTGAATGTCGAGTACGACGAAGCACTGGCAGAACAGCACGGCAACCGGCTCGAGGACTTCATCCGCGAAACGATTGCGATTCACAACGTCGAGTGGCGCCGCTACAGGCGCGAATGGTTTCAGCTCGGCCGGCTCACGCTGCGGCCGTCCACTCCCGATCTCGACGCGTCTTACGTGCTCGCGAAGTTCCTCCACCGCACGACCGAGGAGCCGGACACGATTCACGTTCTCGTCACCGGACGTCCGCTGGAGGTCTATACGAGCGGTACGCACGCAATGCCGATCGGCGGCCTGGCATACCGCGGATCCGATGCCTTGGTGGTCACTGCTACGCCAGGCGTGACGGTGGATCTGCTCGCGTACTACCTGTTCCATGAGCTGGGCCACTGCTGGGATGCGTACGACATTCCGTTCCACGGCGGCGATACGACGTTCGGCAGCAAGACGCGCATGACCTTCGATGTCGACGCGGGGAATGAAGAGATCATGGAGGACGCGGCGGGCCCACTTCCGCGCGCCACTCCGAAACGGGCGCCGATTGTGATCCGCGAGAAGCTGGCCCGTGCGCGCGCCGTGACGCGCGAGCTGCCGGTGTACACCGCGATTCACGATCTTCTGCTGCACGAGCCGTCGCCGTCGAACCCCGCATATATCGAGAAGAAAGGCGTGGTGCTCGCGAGGGCGGGGGCGGATCGGGCCAAGGTCGCGGATCTGCTGCGGACGTACGAGATCACCCGCCGCCAACTGCGCGACGATGCCGAGGTGCGGCAGCAGATCGCGGAACACTACTGGCGTGCGAACGACGCGATCCGCAATCGTGACTACGAGACAGCCGAGGCGGAGCTGCAGATGATCCGCACGATCGGCGCGTCGCCTGACGTGCACATGCTCGTCGGTGCGGTCGAGAAGAAAGTGAGGCGACGGCGTTAAGGGTGCGCGCAGGGACGATGGTGCGCGGGCGACGCGGCAAGCGCTCATCACCGTCGCTCGACACTTGAGGCGCAACTACCGCTCGCGAATCGCCACCGCCGTAGTGTCAGCGTTCGTGCCCTGGACCTCGGCGATCGGGTCATGATCCACGGCACGAACGATCCGAAGTCGATCGGGCGGCGCGCGTCGCACGGCTGCATCCGCCTGCCGGGCGACATGCTCAAAGTGCTGTGGAAGGAAGCGGAGGTGGGGACGGAGGTCTACATCTTCGACAGCCAGCCGCGGTACGCGTCGGAGACGGGACTGAACGACCTCGAGATGCAGATCGGCGCCGGGACGCGCTGAAACGAAAAAGGGCGAGACCGAAGTCTCGCCCTTCCGGTGTTGCTCGAGAACCGGACTTACTGGCGGCGTCCGCCCTTGTCGACCGGAGCGTCCTCGTCGATGTCGACGGGGGCCCAGAAGATGTCGGTGACTTCGGTGCCGTGGACTTCGCCCTTGTGGAACGGCGCGATCTTCTTGATGAAGGTCGTCGGACGGCCTTCCTCGTCGAAGGCGACCGGCTCGCCCCACTGGTCGGCCTTGTTCATGTACTCGTCGATCGTGGTCGGACGCGTGGCGTCGCGGACCATCTCGTCGAAGGGCATGTCGACCTAGTCGGTGTTGTGGCCGTACTGGATGAGGAGTTGGGCGTAGTCGTGCGCGTTCGTGCGCATGTTGTTGCCGGCGCCGTCATTGCGGCCCGGATCGTTCGTGTAGTCCATGCACGAACCGGTGTTCGGGTCGTTGAAGTTCTCGTTCACGTGGCCGAGGCCGTAGTCGTCACCTCGATGCGGTCGATGTCGTCGAGGAAGGTCTCCTGCGCATCCCAGAACGTTCCCGAGAAGAGCGGCGAGTAGACGGCACGGCCATCGATGAGGACGAGCAGCTTGTTGGCGGTCCCGCTGGAGTGGTTGAAGCCCCGGGCCGAGATCGCGAAGGTGTTGGCGTCGAGCCGCGCGACCTGAAGGGTCGGCGCGAGCCGGAGGACGTCCGGCAAGGTACTGGCGCCGGAGCGGCGGATGGCGTCTGAGGTGATGACGTAAACCGAGCCCGCGGCCGCGCTCAGCGGCTCCTCGGTCTTCGATACGTACCTTGATCCGGGCCAGCTCCTCGATCGAAAGCCGGTTCAGATCGTCGGCGGACGCCACCGACGCTGACGCCGCACAGCGACGGCGCTGGTCATTTCTTCGGACGTCCGACGCGCAGGCTTTCCGTCCGTTCGGGAAATGTCGCGCCCCGTTCGGATTCCATGCGATCCACGGTCTCACGGATACACCCCTCCACGAGGCCGGCGATGGTGACGTTCGGCGTCCAATAGACGGCGTTGCGCAACCGGTCGACGATCTCGCTGTCGAGTTGCACGGTTAGGCGCGCCCGGGTCTGAGAGCGTCGTTCGATGGCGGGACCGGCCGGTTTCAGGCGAACGTGCTCTCGTAACGGATGACGCCGCTCCTTCGGTTGGCGTTTGGATTTGCGACGGTCAGGCATCGCGCACCCCGCGTGCGAACACCGCGCCACGAAAATACTGGCATTTACTCCTATACTGGCGTTCGTGCGCCGGGCTCTCGTCTGCGACGATGATCGATCGATCCGGACGATGCTCCACGCACTGCTCAGGCACAGTCACTTCGATGTCGAAACGGTGGATGGTGGTGGGGAGGCGATCGCTCGACTCGCCGAGCCGTTCGACCTCGTCGTCCTCGACCTGATGATGCCAAACACCAGTGGCTACGACGTCCTCGATCACATTCAACGGACGAATCCGCAGTTGCTGCAGCGCGTCATCGTCGCCACGGCGCATGCGGCCATCGTGCGTCAACCTCTGACGACACCGGTCGCCGCTGTCCTGGTCAAGCCGTTCGACCTTCATGAATTCATGCAGGCCGTACACGACGTCATCGTCAAGTCGTGAGCCATCGCAAGGTCGTGGTTGCATCGGGCGCGGATTGAGCGTCGATAATCGCGGCATGCAGAACGTCGTCTGGTTCATCGTCGCCGCCGCGTGCGAGATCGCCGGTTGTTACACCGCGTGGATGTGGCTCCGACTCGGCCGCAGCGCATGGTGGCTCGCACCCGGCACGGTGAGCCTGATCGTCTTCGCGCTCGCTCTGACCCGCGTGGATGCGGCATTCGCCGGTCGTGCGTTTGCGGCCTACGGTGGGATCTACATCGCCAGCTCGCTCGTCTGGATGACTGTCGTCGAGCGCACGGCGCCGCGCATCACCGACTACGTCGGAGCGGCCGTCTGCCTCGCGGGTGCGAGCATCATTCTGTACGACACGCGGTGGTTCGCGGCATAGCGTCCGGTGGCACGGCTCGCGCTTGGTACGATCGGCATGGCTGCCTCTACTGCTCAATCCCGAGACGGGAAAGACATCCATGTCGTGTTTCCGGCGAATCCCGCGCGAGAGCAACTGAGCGCCCTCGCTGCAGAACTGCTGTCACGACGGAACTTGATTCTGGAAGCGTGGAGTGCTTACGGCGACGTCGTGCCGGGCCATAACGTCGCCGCGTCGCTTTCTCGCGCGCAATTCATCGATCACATTCCCGCCGTCCTCGACTCGCTCTCGGACAGCCTTCAGACATGGCCGGGGCTGCCGGGCGCCATTGCAGTCCAGGAGGAAGCCGACAAGGTCGCCGATCACGGCGTACTGCGGTGGCAGCAGGGCTATTCGCTGACCGAAGTCCTCCGCGAGTGGGGATACTTGCAGATGTGCGTGGCGGCAGAACTGGAACGGTACGCAACAAACCATCCCGCGCTCGAGCCGAGCGTCATGCCGAATGCGCGTCGCATCTGGGCTCAATTGTGTGCGGATGGCGTCACGGCCAGCGCGTCGCAGTACGGCCGTCTCCAGCAGGCCGCGTCGGCCGGCCACGTCACTGCGTTAGAGCGGGCTCTGGCGGCGCTGCACGAGATGGAGCAGTCACGCGCGGAGGCTTGGCGGGCCGCGGCGCATGATCTTCGTGGAAGCGTCACTGTCGTAAAAGGTGCCGCCACACTCAACGCGAGCGGCGCATCACTGCCCGAGTTGGTGCGCACCGAGGTCGCGGAGATGCTCAGCAAAGGCGTCTCCTCGCTCAGCGAGATGCTGAACGACCTGTTGAGCCTGGCCCGTCTCGAAGCGGGCCACGAGCGGCGCACCATTACCTCGTTCGACGCCGCGGTGTTACTGCGCGATTTCTGCACCGCATCGCAGGCGGCCGCGACGGATCGCGGTTTGTTTCTGAAGATGGATGGACCGGCCACTCTGCCGGTCGAGGGTGACAAACCCAAGGTCCTGCGCATCCTTCAGAACCTGCTTCTCAACGCGGTGAAATACACGGAGCGCGGTGGGATCTCCGTCGCTTGGGGGATCGATCCATCTTCGGATACCGACCGCTGGACATTCTCCGTCCAGGACACCGGCGCGGGCATCGATCAGGACCACGCCGCCGCGTTCGCGCAGGAGTTGCACGATGCGACAGGAGTCGCTGACGACGCGAGAAACGCGACTACCCACGGGCAGCGCGACGTGGCCGCCGCGGCGACAGCCCCTTCGGATTCTCGCGAGGCGCCGGCGAGCGACCAGCATGGCGAGGGAGTTGGGCTGTCCATCGTCAAGCGACTGTGCGAGCTCCTGGGGGCGAGCCTGGAGCTTGCGACAAAGCCAGGACACGGTTCCACGTTTCGGGTGATCCTGCCGTACAAGTACGACGAGAAGTAGACGCTTTAACGCGTGCGACGGTGGCAGCGGCTTAAGGGTCGCATCGCCGACTGCAGTCACGCACTGCCGCAATCAGCGCGGTCAAATCGAACGGCTTGCGAAGCACCGCATGAACCGAGGGTGACCGGACCTGCTGGACCTCGCGCTCGGACGCCGCGGTTACGACGATCACGCACGGCGCGCCCGCGTCATCGTGCGTTTCGAGATACCGGATCACGTCGATCCCGCTCATGACGGGCATCATCAAATCGAGGACCATGGCCGCGAACGGCCTCTCTCGCAGCCGATCGAGGGCCTCACCGCCATGCGCGGCCTCCGCGGTCTGGTACTGTTCGCGGCGGAGCACGCGAACCACCAGATTGCGGATCGCTTCATCATCGTCGACGACGAGAACGGGCAGTGGCTCGGCCATGAAGCGACGGTATTCTAGGCATTTCGGACCGTCGCGCACAGACGGATGACCGGCCCCATCCGTGAGATCACAGCCGGGCATTTCGCAGAGGCGTGACTGTTGGAGAGAGTCCCGATGTCACGAACTGAGTTCCGCCTCGTGGAAGCCACGCCGGGCGCCTATCTGGTGCTCGACCCCGACTTCATCATCGTCGCCGTCACCGAGGCTTACCTTCTAGCGACGTTGACCGTTCGCGAGCAGATCATCGGCCGCGAGCTGTTCGACGTGTTTCCCGACAATCCGAACGATCCCGCGGCAACCGGCACCCGGAACCTCCGCGCGTCGCTCGAGACCGTCCTGCGCACGGCCGAGCCTCACTCGATGCCAGTGCAAAAGTACGACATCCGCCGGCCGAACTCGGAGGAGTTCGAGGAACGCTACTGGAAGCCGCTCAACTCTCCCGTGGTCATCGACGGAGAAGTCGCCTACATCATCCATTCCGTCGAGGACGTGACGAGTCTGGTCCGGTTGGAGCATCTCAAGGGCGAGAACGAGGTGGCCGCCGGCCAGTTGCAGTCCATGCGTGCCGCCGATCGCGCGAAGGACGAGTTCATCGCCATCATTTCGCACGAGCTGCGCACGCCCATGACATCGATCCTCGGCTGGACGCGCATGCTCGCACTCGGGGACCTCGACGAGCAGACGAAGTCGGAGGCGCTCGACTCCCTCGAACGGAGCACGCTCGCGCAGGCCAAGCTGATCGAGGATCTGCTCGACGAATCGCGCATCGCGTCGGGCAAGCTCCGGCTGGAACTGCGCGCGCTGGATCTGCGTGCGGTCATCTCAAATGCGACCTCGCAGGCACGCCCGGCCGCCGAAGCGAAACAGATCTCGATCGCCGTCGACTGCGCCGAAGATCGCTATGACGTGTTTGCCGATCCGGCGCGGCTGCAGCAGGCCATCGGCAACCTGCTCGGGAACGCCATCAAGTTCACGCCTGAAGGTGGCGCGGTCACCGTGCGGCTCCGCCGTGAAGATGTCGACGGAGTGATCGACGTAAGCGACTCAGGACAAGGCATCTCTCCCGCGCTGCTGCCGCACATCTTCGAGCGGTTCCGCCAGGGCGACGGCTCGGCGCCCGAGCGGCAAAGTGGTCTCGGCCTCGGCCTGTCGATCACCCGTCACATCGTCGAGATGCATGGAGGCTCGGTGAGCGCGTCGAGTGCCGGGGCGGGGAAAGGTGCGACCTTCACCGTTCGTCTCCCGCTGCACACGGCGGTTCTTACGCACGAGATCATCGACCGCGACACCGCATTGCGTTCTTTGGCCATGCCGCGTCTCGATGGTGTGCGCGTGCTGATCGTCGAAGACGAAATCGACAACCGCAAAGTGCTCGCGACCGCGCTGCGCCACTGCGGCGCCGAGGTCGAGTGCACCGGCAGCGCCGCCGAAGCGTTCGGCGTGCTCGAGGGGTGGGAGCCCGACGTCCTCATTTCCGATATTGCATTGCCGGACCTCGACGGGTGCTCATTCCTGACGCAGTTCCGTGCACGCGAAGCGGACTCACGCACCACGCCGGCGCTTGCCCTCACGGTTCTGGGCCGTCCCGGCGAGCAGTCGCGGATCACGGCCGCGGGGTTCGACGTCTTTCGTCAGAAGCCGATCGATCCGATCGATCTGGCTCACGAAGTGGCCAGGCTCGCAGGCCGGCAGGGCCTCGCCACGACGCCGCAGAATTGAACAGCCGATTGTCGCCTGCGGTGTACGAGCCGGATGTCCGGTCGCCCGTGCTAGCCCGCATTTCTCACGCAGCTGAAGAAAAAGCCGCCGTCCCATGCTATTAAGTTGAGTGTCACCAACAACTTCAAAGCATGGGGGGACGGCGGCGTGGAACAGACAGAGTGTAACGGGGCTCAGCTCAGTTTCCAAG
>DATLOL010000129.1:0-15785 GCA_035536275.1 Thermoanaerobaculia bacterium | reverse complement strand
GAGCGGCCGCCGCTCCACAGGCGACGATCGTTAACGCCGTTCCTGCAAGGCCCGCACGATGCGCGTCACCACCCGCCGCGGGCTGACGCGCAGCGACTGCACTCCCAGTTTGTTCTTCAGCCCCGGAATCACCACCCGCTGCCCGCGCATCATTCCGCGATACCCGGCCCGCGCCACCTCCATCGACGACACGGGCTTCATCAGCTTCAGCAGCGCTTCGGTGCCCATGTTTGCAGCTTTCTGAAATCCGGTCGCGGTGGGGCCGGGACACAGTGCCGTCACCGTCACTCCCGTGTCGCGCAGCTCCTCCGCCACCGCCTCGGAAAACGACAGCACGTACGCCTTGGTCGCGTAGTACACGGCCATCAGCGGTCCCGGTTGGAACGCCGCCGTGGAGGCGACGTTGAGGATGCGCCCGCGCTTGCGCTCGAGCATCTGCGGCAGGAACAGCTTCGTGAGATGCGTGAGCGCGGCGACGTTGACCTGAATCATGTCCAGCTCCGTGCGCATCGGCGTCTCCGTGAACATCCCGCTCAGGCCGAAGCCGGCGTTGTTCACCAGCACGTCGACCGGCGGCGCGGCGGCGAAGACTTCGCGCGGCGCGTCGGGGCGCGAGAGGTCCGCGACGATCACCGTCGCGTTGATGCCGTGCTTCGCCGACAGCTCCGCCGCGAGCGCACGCAGTTTCCCCTCGCTCCGCGCCACCAGGACCACGTCGTGCCCATCCTCGGCGAACACGTGCGCGAGGTCGAGACCAATGCCGGAAGACGGGCCGGTGATGAGAGCGGTCAGTTTCATGAGCGCTTGTATACACCGTGCTGAGTGCTGAGTGCTGAGTGCTGAGTGCTGGGTGCTGAGTGCTGGGTGCTGAGTGCTGGGTGCTGGAGGTGTCGCATAGATGTCATCCCGAGCGTGAGTCGAGGGACCTGGCGGCGTGGGCGGCGCGGCGCATGTTCATCGCGCCCCGCCCGTCCAGGTCCCTCGACTTCGCTCGGGATGACACCGAATCAGGCTCAGCACGCACACGCAGCACGCAGCACGCAGCACCCAGCCTTCAGCCACTCAGCACTACAATTCCCCGCCATGCTCAAACGCGCCCTGCTCGCCACACTCCTTCTCATCGCTGCCGCGGCCTTCGCCGAGCGCACGCCGATCACGCACGAGTCGCTGTACCTGATGAAGCGCGTCGGCTCGCCCGCCGTCAGTCCGGACGGGAAATGGGTCGTCTTCTCCGTGACCGAGCCCGCGTACGACGAGAAGGAGCAGGTCACCGATCTGTGGCTCGCACCGACGGAGGGCAGCACGAAGCCGCGCAGGATCACGTCGATGAAAGCGGGCGAGAGCGATCCGGTGTGGTCGCCCGACTCGCGCCGCATCGCCTTCTCGGCGAAGCGCGACGCGGACGAGCAGAGCCAGATCTACATCCTCGATCTCAATGGCGGCGAGGCGCAGCGCGTGACGAACGTTTCCACCGGCGTGCGCTCGCCGAAGTTCAGCCCCGACGGCCGGCGCATCCTGTTCGCCAGCACGGTCTTCCCGAACGCCATTGACGACGAGGCGAACAAGAAGGCGGCGAAGGAAGAGAAGGACCGCAAGTTCAAACTGCGCGTCTACGAGTCCTTCCCCATCCGCGCGTGGGACCGCTGGCTGGATGAGAAGGAGCCGCACCTCTTCGTGCAGTCGCTCGATCCGGACTCGAAGGCCAAGGACATCCTGGCCGGCACGAAGCTGGTGGCCGAGTCGGGATTCGCCGGAACGGGAGGCGGTGAGGGACGCGAGACCATCAGCGGGACGTGGTCGCCGGACGGGCAGTGGATCGTGTTCACCGCGACCACCGCGCGCAACACGGGCGCGTTCGCGGAAGTCGACTACGGGCTTTATCGCGTGACTGCCGCCGGCGGCGAGCCGGAGCGCATCGCGTCGACGCGCGGCGGCTACGGCAGCCCTTCGTTCAGCCCGGACGGCAAGACCTTGTACGCGACCTGGGAGCCGAACAACGGCAAGACCTACAACCTCTCCGGCCTCGTCGCCTTCGACTGGCCCTCGATGAAGAACGAGCGGAACGTCATCCAGACTGACCGCTCGATCGGCGAGTACGAGATCAGCAACGACGGCAAGACGATCTACTTCGCGGCCGAGGACTCGGGGCTGGTGAAGCTGTACTCGGCGCCGGCGAGCGGCGGCGCGGCGAAGCTCTTCATCGATCCGCAGCGCGGCGTCTACTCCGGCATCGCCTTCGCCGAGGACGCGCCGGTGATGGTCGGCCAGTGGGGCTCGTCGGTCGATCCGGCCGAAGTGGTGCGCATCGACCTGGCCGCGAAGAAACACACCAACCTGACCTCGTTCACCGTCGAGCAGGCCCGGGCCATCGACTGGGATCCGCCGCAGCACTTCTGGTTCACCTCCAAGCGCGGGCGGAAGATCCACAACATGATCGTCACGCCGGCGAACTTCGACCCGTCGAAGAAGTACCCGCTGTTCGTGCTGATCCACGGCGGAGCGCACAACATGTGGCGCGACCAGATCACCACCCGCTGGAACTATCACCTGCTGGCCAAGCCGGGCTACGTGCTGCTGCTGACGAACTACACCGGCTCGACCGGATTCGGCGCGGAGTTCGCGCAGGCCATCCAGGGCGATGTGCTGCGCGGTCCGGCCGAGGAGCTGATGGAGGCCGCGGACGCCGCGATCGCGAAGTATCCGTTCATCGACGCATCGCGGCAGGTCGCGGGCGGCGCGTCCTACGGCGGCCATCTCGCGAACGCACTGGAAGCGTGGTCGGGCACGCGCTTCAAGGCCCTGATCAGCCACGCCGGCCTGGTGAATCTCGAGACCCAGTGGGGCACCTCGGATGTGATGTACGGCCGCGAGCTGGCCATGAATGGTCCGGTGTGGGAGCAGAACGAGGTGTGGCGCACGCAGAATCCGGTGCGGTCCGCGGCGAACTTCAAGACCCCGATGCTGCTGTCGATCGGCGAGCGCGACTACCGCGTGCCGCTCACCTACACCCTGGAGATGTGGGCGCTCCTGCAGCGCCTCAAAGTCCCCAGCCGCCTGCTGGTGTGGCCGGAAGAGAATCACTGGATCCTCAATCCGGAAAATTCGCGGGTGTTTTATCGCGAAGTCGATGAATGGCTGCGGAGGTGGGTGACGCCGGGAGCGATGTAGCCGACTGTTGCTGGTTGCTGTGTTGCTGGTTCCTTGCGATGCGTCGCCTGACCTGTAACTCACCAGCAACCAGCAACTAGCAACCAGCAACTACAATCACCCGCATGAGACGCCTCCTCCTCGCGTGCGCGTTGACCCTGATCGCCGGAAGTGCGCACGCCGTCACCTTCATCGAAAACGACTACGCCGCGGCCGTGGCCCGGGCGAAGGCGAAGGACGTTCCGATCTTCGTCGAAGCCTGGGCACCGTGGTGACACACCTGCCGCTCGATGCGGGCCTACGTCTACACGGACGCTGGCCTCGAGCGGTACGCCGGACGGTTCGTCTGGCTCAGCATCAACACTGAAGACGCGAAGAACGCCGCATTCCTGAAGCGCTATCCGATCCCCGCGCTGCCGACACTGCTCGTGCTCGATGCGAAGCGCGACACGGTCACGCTGCGCTACGTCGGCGGCGCCACCGTCCCTCAGCTCCAGAAGCTCCTCGGGGACGCCGAGAAGACCTATCGCGCGAAGACCCAGTCCAACCCCGACACGTTGCTGACCAAGGCCGATCGCCTGGCCAGCGAGGGCAAACAGGCCGACGCGGCGAAGGCGTACGACGAGGCCATCGCCGCGGCGTCGAGGTCATGGAAGAAGTTTGGGCGCGCGACCGAGTCGCTGCTCTTCGCGCTGTCGATGTCCGGCGACAACGAGCGTTGCGCGACGCGCGCGCTCGCGCTCTACCCGCGAGTGAAGGGATCCGCCTCGGCGGCCAACGTCTCCTCGGTCGGCCTGTCGTGCGCGGCCGGTCTCGACAAGGCGCACGCGAAGCGGGTCGAGTGGATGCAGAAGCTCGAGACGGCGACGCGCGAGGTCTTCCACAACCGGAAGATCGTGATGTCGGATGACGACCGCTCCGGTCTCTACATGGCCCTCATCGACGCGCGCGATGCCGCAGGCGACGACGAGGAGGTCGTGCAGCTCAAGCACGAGTGGTCGGCGTTCCTCGAAGACGCGGCCGCACGGGCGAAGACGCCGGATCAGCGCACGGTCTACGACTCGCACCGCCTCTCCGCCTACGTCGACCTCGGCACGCCCGAGAAGGCCATCCCGATGCTCGAGCAGTCCGAGCGCGATTTCCCCGACGACTACAACCCGCCGGCACGGCTCGCGTTCGCGTACCGGACGATGAAACAGTACGACCAGGCCCTTGCGGCGTCGGACCGCGCGCTGGCCCGCGTCTACGGCCCGCGCAAGATCACCGTGCTGACGGCGCGCGCGGACATCTTCGCCGCGAAAGGCGACCCGAAGGCGGCCAGGGAGACGATCCAGCAGGCGATCGAGTTCGCGAAGTCACTGCCGGAGGGACAGCGGAGCGATCGCCGGATCGCGTCATTGGAGAAGCGGCTCGCGTCGATGCCATGACAGGAAAAGCCACCAAAATGGTGCGAGCCGCGTTTCCGCGGCTCGCTTAATGGGTCCGGCCCGAGAGTCGACGCTAGGACGGCTTGTGGGTAGCCGTTTGTATCAGCCGTGGGTGATCGAGAGAGAGAGATTCGCAGGCCCCGCGACTTGTCAGATCCGCTTCGGAGAGCTGCCAACCCCCACCGAACCCGAATGCATAATAGTGCATCTTTGCCCTCGTGTCCACCTTTCCGTAAGTCAGTCGCGGAAAAGTTCCCTAATTACCGGCGCAGCACCAGCCGCCGCCCGAAATAGCCCGCCCCGACCAGCCCCACCAGGGCCGCCGCGATGGCGATGAAGCGCGCGCCGCCGTCGAACATCCGCGGGTACCGCACCAGGTTCAGGATCAGGATGCCGCTCACGACCAGAAACAGTCCGATGCGCATCGTGTAGAGAATCTGCGACGGCCGCCGCGCGCGCATCGTGTCGCTCCAGAGAATCCAGAGCATCACGGTGAGGGCCGCGAGGGCCATCATCGCCGCGTTGAACATCACAGCGCGTCGTACTCCGCCGGGGCGTAGCCGAACACCGCCTTCTTTCCCTTCAGCACGAGCGGGCGGCGGATCAGATTCGCATCCTCGAGCATCAATTCGATGGCCTGGCTCTTCGTGAGCTTCGTCGCGTCGAGACCGCGAGCCTTCCACGACGGGCTGCGCGTGCTGAGCACGGACTCGAGTCCGTACGCGTCGATGAGTTGCGCCAGGAGCTCGCGCGATGGCGGCTCCTTGCCGAGGTTGTGCTTGACCAGTTCGAACCCCCGACCTTCCAGGTCGGCGACCGCCTTGCGGCAGCTCGTTCACGTCGGCTTGAGATAGACCTCGAGCTTCTTCGTCATTTCTTCCTCACCCACCACGCATCGGGATTGGCCGCGGCCGGTTTCGGCGACGGCAACTGGGTCGCGTACTTCGGCGCGAGCTCCGCGATCATCTGCTGCACGTCGGGCGTGCAGGTGCCGCCGCACTCGCCGAGGGTGGCGGTGGTGCGGTTGGCGACCTGTGTGAGCGTGTGCGCGCCCTCGCGGATGGCCCGCTCGATGGTCCTGTATTTGATGTTGTTGCACCGGCAGACGGTCTTGAGGCCGCGGATGGCCGGATGCTGGGACTCGTTCTCATCCATTCCGCGGACCCTTAACGTTCGTCCGCGGATTGGGCTTCCCGACCGTCGGCTTGGGCCCGGGCACCGAGCGCGGCAGCCTGAGGGTCGGCAGAGCCCGGGAGAGCGTGGAGAAGGCGCCGCTCGCCGAACGTTGTTTGCCGATTTTTGGGCTGCGCACTGTGTTGCCATCGTAGCACTGGCATAGCGTCCGCAACGGGGTCGCGCGCAGCGGTTTTGTAGAGAGACCCAACCAATGGATGCCCCTTCGCGCAGGATATCTGTCGTCCTCTTCGCTCTCCTTTTCGCTCTCCTTTCGTCCCTCGCCTTCGAGGCCTTCGCCGGCGGCACACCCCTCGTGGCGCGGCGGTCGTTGTGGCGGTATCTCGATACCGGCACCGACCCGGGCACGGCCTGGACGTCGCTGTCGTACAACGACGCGTCGTGGAAGTCGGGCTACTCGGAGCTCGGATACGGCGACGGTGACGAAGCGACGGTCGTCGGCTTCGGACCGGATTCGTCGCAGCGCTTCATCACCACGCATTTCCGCCAGACGTTCACGGTGGCGAATCCCGCATCCATCGCGTCGCTGCGGCTGCGCGTCCTCCGCGACGACGGCGCCGTCATCTACATCAACGGCACCGAGGTGTTCCGGACGAATATGCCCGCGGGGGCGATCACGTACACGACACCGGCCTCCGGGCCGATGAACGACGTCGAGGAAGTCACGTACGTGGAGATCACGCTCCCGGCGTCCGTCCTCAGGGCCGGCACGAACGTGATCGCCGCCGAGGTCCACCAGTCGGCACCGATCAGCACGGACCTCAGCTTTGCCGTCGAGCTCCTCGCGACCGACAGCACGACGACGCCCAACCTCACCCGCGGCCCCTATCTGCAACAGGCCTCGCCGACGAGCGTAGTCGTGCGCTGGCGCACCGACACGCCGGGCACGACCCGCGTGCGCTACGGCACCGCGCTCAACCAGCTCAACGCGACCGTCGACAAGACGGCACCGACCACGGAGCACTCCGTCACGCTGACCGGACTCGCGCCGGCAACGAAGTACTTCTACGCCGTCGAGACGCTGGACGGCCGCGTGAACGGCGGCACCGCGGACTTTTTCTTCATCACCTCCCCGCTCACCAGCGCCGCCGCGCGCACACGCATCTGGGTCCTCGGCGACGCCGGCACCGGCTCCGCCAACGCCACCGCCGTCCGCAACGCCTACTACAATGCGTACGGCGTCGACTCTACGAACTTCGTCCTCTTCCTCGGCGACAACGCCTACCAGACCGGTCTCGACGAGGAGTATCAGCGCGGCCTCTTCAAGCAGTACGAGGACGTGATGCGCAATTCGCCGGCATGGCCGACGATCGGCAATCACGACACGGCCCACTCGACCGCTCCGCCGCCCGACATTCCGTACTTTCAGAACTTCACGCTGCCGGCGAACGGCGAGGCCGGCGGGGTCGCATCGGGAACGGAGAAGTACTACTCGTTCGACTACGGCAACATGCACTTCATCTGTCTCGACTCGCAGACCTCCGACCGGACCGGATCAGGACCGATGGTGACCTGGCTGCGCAACGATCTCGCAGCGACGCGGCAGCCGTGGATCATCGCCTACTGGCATCACCCGCCGTACTCGAAGGGCTCGCACGACTCGGACACCGAGACCGCGCTCGTGGAGATGCGGCAGTACGTCGTGCCCGTGCTGGAGCAGGGCGGCGCGGACCTGGTCCTCACCGGCCACAGTCACTCGTACGAGCGCTCGTACCTGCTCAACGGACACTACGGCCACTCAACGACGTTCACGACGTCGATGAAGCTGAACGGCGGCAACGGCCGCACCGACGGCACGGGCGCATACCGCAAGGGCACGACCGCGACGTCGTCGTTCCTCGGCACGGTCTACGCCGTGTCGGGCTCGGCGGCGATGATCTCTGGCGGCGCACTCGATCATCCGGCGATGATCACGTCGCTGAACGAGCTCGGATCGATGGTGCTCGAAGTCGAAGGCGACAAGCTCGAGGCGATCTTCCTCCGCAACACCGGCCAGATCACGGATCGCTTCACGATCGACAAGAGCAACGCGCCCGAGCCGCGCAGGAGGCGGCGGCCGTCCGGCAGCTGATTGCGCCCCCGACACGGCTGCCGTAGAATCCGCCCCGGCAACCGGAATTTCTTCTCTTCGGAGACGTTAGCGACGTTGCTTTCGTGGGGCTGTAGCTCAGTTGGGAGAGCGCCTGAATGGCATTCAGGAGGTCATCGGTTCGATCCCGTTCAGCTCCACCAAGTTTAACCATTTCCGCAGCGACTTAGCCGATTCCCCTCAGCACACCATTTGGACGCCTACCAAGTGTGTCTAATCGCGCGTCTACAATCGCTACTTCAGAATCCGCGAAGCAGGTCGCCGGCATCACGCGGCGGCTGCGCTTCATGACCTACGGTACACGTTCGGCAACGATCTCGCGACAGCCGGACTGGCGCTGCCCTTCATCGGCAAGGTCATGGACACACGAATCCGGCGACAACGGCGCGTTACACGCGGCCTAACGTCGGCGCGCTTGAGAAGGTGAGGGATACGCTCGATCGGCGGCGTTAACTTGCATTTCGCCGACAGTGCCACGCGAATGCGCTTCAGCTGATCACATTTTCCGCATCGCGCACCTCATCGTCGCGGCGGTGGTAGCTGCAGCGCTCGATGAGCGCGCGTGCCTTCTTCAGTTCCTCGCGCGCTGCGTCTAAGTTCTCGCGGAAGAATAGGCGCGCGCGATAGAGGTGGACATCAGCAAGATAGAGGCGCATTGGACCGCGCTCGGCGAACATCTGCACTTCATCGAGATCCGCACGGGCGGCGGCCTCGTCGCCGTGGAGAACGCGGAGCCATGCGCGCGTGAGCAGAGCGCGAGGGAGATCATCGACTTGTCCGGCTTGTCGAAGGCCCTTGACTGCCGCTTCGACGCGCATCGGCGCATCATCGATCGACGCGTTACCGAGGATCTCGCGGAAGAGTGCGACGCGACCAAGTGTGAGTTTGTCTAAAGCTGTGTCGCGAACCCACTTTTTGCGCATCGCGATTGCCAGCGCAATCGTGGAGCGATGTTCGACGTCCGAGAGGGTATCCGCATCGAAAGGCTGTGCGTCCGTGCCCAAGCATCGGCGCCAAGCCGCACGCTCAACCCCAGCCAGCAGGAGATCGCAGAATTGGAAGCCTTGCAGCGAGTACAGCAACGGGGTTATCGGAACATGTTCCCTCTGCAGAGCTTCCGCCTCGCGGAATCTCTCGCCGGCCTCCTGCGCTCGTCCCGCCTGATGCAATGCATCGGCGTGGGCCGTGCGCATGTTTATGATTGAAAATACGTATCCGCTTCGATCCGCGTATTGAACGCTCTGTTCCGAATGACGCACCGCCGAGGCCACATTGCCTAGCGACAGGTCGAATTCGCTGAGGTTCCCGGCACGGACGGCAGCGTTTTCCCAATCCTCGAGCGCGATGCGGGTCTCCAAGCCGGCTCTCATAGGCTCACGCGCTTCTTCGAGACGGCCAAGAGCGCGCAGGTAGAACGCGGCCTCACCGAGCAACCAGCTTTGATCGGTGCTTGTGAAGTCCGCGGCCAGCTGTTTCCAAGGAACCGTGAAGAAGCATCTCACAGCCGCGAGATTTGCACTGGTCAGACCCAAGATCGTTGAGCTGTAGAACGCGTGCGGACCTGACGTGCCACGCAGAATGCGGTCGCGATAAACCTCCTTGCGTGTTTCGACAAACCGGCCAGCCAGGCAGCCGTGCACGATCGCTTCGTAAAGCGGCTGCAAGACGTCGACGCCTTCCGGCCAGTACGGCACACTGTTGCGCAGATATTCGTACAACCTGCCGTGCGCCACTCGCCACGCCTCCGGCGAAGTATCGCGAAGCCGTCGCGCGAAGTGCTGACGGATCAACGGGTGCGTATCGAGTACGTTTCCCGCCGTTAATCGTTCGTCTGCGACCTGCGGAGGCGGCATGTCGCCAGGCTGGGTCCGCTCAGCTTGAATCTTCCGCGCTTCCTCTTCGCTGTAGCCGGCGACGCGCGGCGGCTCCCAGGGTTGCTCCTCGATGAGACCAAGACCCACGAGTCGTTTCACGGCCAAATTCCACTGAGCGTCGGTCAACGCCACGAGCGCGTTTGTGAGCCCATCGATGGCCGGAGCCTTGCGCAATGCGCGAAGGCAATCGGGTGTGGCGGGACGGTCGAAAGCACCGAGAATACGAAGGATCGCCAACTCCACCTCGCGGCCATCGCGCTGGAGCCATTGCTCGTACGCTTCCATGAGTCGGAACGCGTGGCCGCTCGTCTCCTCGAAATCGGCCTCGCTCAGCGAGACGAGATCGCGCCTGCGGATGTCGCCGCCGTAGGCCTCGGCCAGAAACTTCCCAAGCAGTGTTAGCGTAAGCGCGTGTCCCTTCACGTCGCTGGCGAGTGTTTCTCGCTCGGCCACAGTCCCTCGGACGCCAAGGTTCTCGAGTAGGTTCGCTCCCGCTTCCTTCGAGAGATGGGCAAGTTTCCACTGGGGAGTGGCCGCGCTCCGGAAGGCGTCGAGATCTGGAATCACCTGCCGCGTTGTGACGAGACAGAGCCCATGGCCGCGTGCTACGAGGCCACGTAGCAGTGACGTGAGCGCCGGATCGCGCAGTTCGCCTGTCCTCGCATCCTGCAGCGGCTCTAGGCCATCGAGGATCAGCAGCGTCCGATATTGTGCGATGAGCTGTGCGAGCCGCTCGCCCTTGGTCCAGCCGTCCGCCGCGGTCGCTACCAACTCCGCATCACCGAAGAACGCTAGCGCTGCATGGAGGAAGACATCGCTGCTGCCCTCGCGATAAAACGACCACGCAAATACACGCCGAAAGTTGCGCCAGCCCGCGGAGGCTAGACGTGATACCCAAGCCGCAACAAGTGATGTCTTACCGACGCCTCCGAATGCGACGATCGTCACGATTCGAATGTTCTCGTCGTCCGCAATCCGATCCAGTTCGGCCAGCTCGGCTTCTCGGCCGACGAGAGCCCACGGAGCAGTCGGCAGATGCCGCAGCGACACTACTGTCGTCCGTTCTTCGGCCTCGACTCGTTCGATTCCACGATCGGCAAGCGGCCCCTGGCCCGTGGCAAATTCCTCGAGGAGTTTCCGCACCGCATCTGCCGGAATTCGAATGTCTACTTCCATACTCCCAGCAGGTCGCGTGCGGAGAATCTCGATCTGGTCTTCGTCCAGTTCAACCGCCGCAGCGAGGAGACGCTGGAGCAATCGCTGCTTTTCTTCGCTGAAAGTGGCGTAGTCGTCTGGCAGAAGAATCGTAACTTTCGAGGTCACCTTCGCAGGAGAAGAGGTTCGACGAAGCGCAGGAACGGCGCCGCGCTGGTC
This sequence comes from Thermoanaerobaculia bacterium, assembly GCA_035536275.1. GTDB lineage: Bacteria > Acidobacteriota > Thermoanaerobaculia > Gp7-AA8 > Gp7-AA8 > QHVT01. The sequence continues at coordinate 4,680 of DATLOL010000129.1, read as the reverse complement.
GGCGGTCGCAACATTCGAGGTGCCGAGACGTTCCAGAATCAACGAAGCAACTTGCTGTGGCGAACGCTCGCCGATGGACACATAACCATCGACCGAAAGGACACCCGGAATCGGAGTACCATCGAAGCGGAAAGGCATGATGCGGGACCCCTCGAAGTTCAGGAGAATGTCTCGCATCTGCCGCCACTCGAGTCGACACCATTTCTTTCGCTCGTAATCCGCGCTGTAAAACGGAACGAGGAGGTCCGACTCGTCGCGATAGAGCACGCCGAGATAAACGTCGAGGTCGGGACGCGCGAGCTCGGCGATCAAGAAATCGTCGTACAACACACGCTCGCGACCGAGCACCGCCGCAAGCTCATCGGCGACGGTACCGATAAACTCACGCACCTCGCCCGGAAACGATAGTGCAACCTGAAATCGTCTCGTGATCATTTTGGAAACCGGCGAATTGTACGCTGCCGCAATTTGACCGAATCCTGCGTTGGGCAGGCTCTTGGCGAACGGATCGACGCCGGCCTCAGTTGGAACGAAACAGAGCCCCTTCATCCGATGCGAACCCTCGTCCTGTCCTACTGCCTCACGACAAGTCCGGATGAGGTAAACTACTGAGTCTAAGGAGGTATCCGCGCATGTCCCGAGACCGACGCGGAGATGGCATTCAGGAGGTCGTCGGTTCGATCCCGTTCAGCTCCACCAAATTACGACATCGATTGAAGCGCGACCGCGAGGTCGCGCCTTTTGTTTGTACACTCCCGCCATGCGCCGCCTGCTCCTCCCGATCCTTCTCCTCGCCACCGTTCCGCTCTTCGCCGCGGATGCCACGACCGAAGTGAAGCTGCCGCCGGAGCTGGCGCGCGTGCTCCGCGACTACGAGACCGCGTGGCAGGCCAAGGATGCGAAGGCGCTCGCGCAACTCTTCGCCGAGGATGGATACGTGCTCACGGGGGGCCAGCCGCCGGTGCGCGGCCGCGCCGCCATCGAGGCGGTCTACACCGGCAAAGGCGGACCGCTCGCGCTGCGCGCATTGCATTACGCGACCAGCGGCAGGATCGGCTACATCATCGGCGGCTACGCGACGAAGGCCGGCGAGACGGACATGGGCAAGTTCACGCTGACCCTGCGCAAGGTCGGCAACCGCTGGCTGATCCAGTCGGATATGGACAATGCGAACAGCCGCCCGCAGCGGCGGCCCGCGGACTAGCTCACGCGACCAGCGTTTCCGCTCCCACCGCCGCGTTCCGGCCGCCGCGTTTTGCGGCGTAGAGTGCGGCGTCGGCGCGGTCGATGGTCTGATCCCACGATGTCCCCTGCTGCGGCCACACCGAAAACCCGATCGAGCAGGTGCGGCGAAGGATCGTGCCGTCCGGCAGCGGGAACGAATGCGCCGCCACAGCGGCGCGGAGCTTTTCCGCGAGCCCGCCCGCCGTCGCACGATCGACGAAGCGCACGACGATCAGGAACTCCTCGCCGCCCCAGCGGACGACGTAGTCGGACGCGCGGAAGGTGGCGACGAGCAGCCGCGCCAGCTCCGCCAGCACCGCGTCGCCGGCGGCGTGTCCATGCGTGTCGTTCACGCTCTTGAAGTGATCGAGGTCGGCGAGCAGCACCACCAGATCGCCGTGGCCGCGCGACGCGAGCTCGAGATCCGCGGCGATGGTCTGCTCGAGGAAGCGGCGGTTGCGCAATCCGGTCAGCGGATCGGTGAGGCTGGCCTCCTCGATCTGTGCGTAGGCCGTCTCGAGCTGCTTCGTGCGCGCGGCGACGAGGTTCTCAAGCGCACGCTCGCGCGCGCGGAGCCGGCGCACGCGCAAGCGGTACGCGCCATACAGCAAGGCCATCGCCGCGAGCGCGGCCAACGCGCGGAAGGCCCAGGTCTGATACCACGCCGGCTCGACGCGCACGGGCAGACGCAACTCTCGCGATCCGTTGGCCACGCGCAGCACGTACTGGCCGGGCGGCACGCGGCTGTAATGAATCGAGCGTTGCGTGGTCAGCCAGTCGTCGTCGAGACCATCGAGCCGATAGCGGATCGTGCCGCGCGGCGCGGTGAAGTCGAGCGCCGCCACATCGAGCGCGAAGCTCCGCTCGCGCGCGGACAGCGTCAAGGAGTCGACGACCACACGCGCCCTTCCTTCGACCTGCAGCGACGCTACGGCCACCGGTGCATCTTCGCGCTGCGGCGGGAGCATGCGCGGATCGACGACTAGCAACCCCTCCGGCGATCCGAAGAGCAGGCGTCCGTCGCGCATGCGGCTGCGGCTGGCGATGAAGAAAATTGCGGAAGGCGACTCCGTCGGGGGGACCGAACTCGCGCACCTCGCTGCCGCGGATGCGGATTCGCGGGCCGATCCAGATGGCGCCTTCGGCGTCTTCGAGGAGGGCTTCTGCGGGGCGGGTGGGGCCTATGGGACGTATGGGACGTATGGGACCTATGGGACCTATAAGGACCGCGCCGCCGGACGTGCCCGCGAAGAGGCGGCCGTCGCGCGTGATGAGGAGATCGGGCACCCAGTTCTCCGGCAGCGTGGGTTTGGCGAAACGGCGCGCCGTTTCCGTGCGCGGGTCGAAGGCGTAGAGGCCGTTGTCGCTGCCTACCCAGACCGTGCCGTCGCTGGTGATGGCGATGGCTTCGATGGCCGGCCACGACTCGTTGTACAGGCGCGTCTCGAGCGTCTTGGGATTCACACGAGCCATGCCCTGGGCGGCGCCGATCCATAGCGTCCCGTCGCGATCGAGTGTCATCGCCCGGATCGGACCGCCGGGCCCGGGCACCGCCTCGAACCGATTCGCGCCGGGACGCAGGCGGTGCAGCATCGAGTTGAGCGTGGCCCCCCAGATCGTGCCGTCGGCCGACTGCGCGAGGCAGGTGATCGCGCCGTCGGTGAGTCCGTTCGCGTTCGGGCGATAGTTGCCGATGCGCTGCAGCTCGCGATCGAGGATGTCGACGCCGTTGCCGTTCGTGCCCGCCCAGATCGTGCCGTCGCGCATCTCCATCGCCCGCACAACGGGTGGAGTGAAGCGCAGCGAGCGGAACGCGCGCGTGCGCGGATCGTGTCGCGCGATCCCTTCGCCCCACGTGCCGACCCACATCACGTTCTTTCGATCGCGAAAGACCGCGCCGACGCGATCCGCGCCGATGGTGTCGGGAAGCGAAACGTCGCGGCGCAGGCGATCGAGCACTCGCAACGTCCGCGTGTCGACGACGTCGACGCCGCCGCCGTACGTCGCGACCCACATCTCGCCGTCGACGCCCTCCGCGAATCCGTAGACCCAGTAGTGACTGAGCCCGTCCGGATCGACCGGACGCGGTGCAATGCGCCGCACCGTGCCTCTCGCGTCGATCACCGCCGCCCCATGCTCCTCCGTCCCCACCCAGATGTTGCCGCGGCGATCCTCAGCGAGGCGGATGACGTACTGTCCCGCGAGCTCCGGCGCGACGCGCACGAAGCCGCGCCCTTCGCCGAGCCAGCGCTGCAACCCGTCGCGCGTGCCGACCCACAGCGTGCCACGGGAGTCGAAGAGCAGTCCGCGCACGCGATCGTCGAAGAGCCGGAAGTGCTCGAGCTTCTTCGTCCGCGGATCGAGCCGATCGAGCCCCGCCGACGTCGCGATCCACACCCTCCCCTCCCGATCCTCGGCCAGCCCCTCCACGCGGTCGTACGCGACCTTGAATCGCGTGAACGTTTCCGTGCGCGGATCGAAGACCGAGAGTCCCCCGCTGAACGTGCCCACCCACACGCGCCCGTCACGCGCGACGAGCAGCGCGCGGACGTAGTTGCCTGCCAGCGTGGAGGGATCGTTCGGATTCGAGCGGAACACGCGCCACTCCGTGCCGTCGTAGCGAACGAGCCCGCCCTGCGTGCCGAACCAGAGAAATCCGCGCGCGTCCTGCGCAATCGCGCTGCAGAGATGCGCGGGCACGTCGTCGGGGATCGCCAGGCGCCGGAACAAGATCAGCCCCCGGGCGCCCTTCCGCGAGCGCACCGAGGCCGATCAGGAGAATCGCGAGGAGGCGGACCACCCGCAAATTATGCCGCGAGCGCGTTCCGGAGCTGCGCCTGATTCGCGCTCACCCAGGTCTCGAAGCTCTGCACGCCGTTGGCGATCGTGCGGCAGGTCTCGATGTCCTTCACGCGGCTCGGGATGTGGAGGCGGTAGTACTCGAACATGTCCGCGAGGTCCTCCGCGCCGGGAAAGCCGAGGGCGGCGAAGGTCTCACGCGGGACGTAGGCGTAGCGCACGTCCTTGCCCGTCGCGCGCGCCATCGCGGCGGCGTAGTCGGCCGCGGGAAGCTCATCGCCGGCGAGCTTGAGCACCTTGCCGATGTAGGTTTCCGGCTGCTCGAAGATCGGCGCGACGACGCGGCCGACGTCCTGCACCGAGATCGCCGCGAGCGGCCGGTCGCCCTGCGGGAACCCGAACTGATACGTGCCGTCGCCGGCCGGCCGGGGCGGGAAGAAGTAGAGGAAGTTCTCGTAGTAGAACGGCACGTGGACGAAGGTCGCGGGGATACCCAGGGTGCGGATCAGGTCCTCGCGTGACGGAGAGAATCGTGATCGTTCAGATCCTCGTATCCCAGCGACAACCCATGCACCCGCTGGCCGATCAGTGTCTTCAGAGAATGTTCGATCAGTAACGGATTGCGGTAGTCGCGGAAGCAGGATACGAACTGCTTGA
>DATLOL010000128.1:0-19378 GCA_035536275.1 Thermoanaerobaculia bacterium | reverse complement strand
CGACGGCGGCCGAAGCGGCCGCCGCTCCACACGAACGGACGAGAGCAATTGCGCGCGCGCGGCGGGGATGCAGATCAGCGCCAGCACCGCGCCGCACATGTCCAGCAGCACATCTGCCGCGGAGCCCGTCCGCGTCGCCGTCATTGCCTGCAGGGTCTCGTCAGCCGAGGCCACGGCGAGGCAGATCAGCAACGGCGTGACCCACGTGCGCCGCGCGCGCCACGACAGCAGGGCGAGCACCGCGTACTCCGCGATGTGCGCCGACTTGCGGATCATCGCGTTCACTTCCGGCCGCACCCGGCCGAAGAGGCGGTCCAGCCATCCCTCGGTCTTCCTGTCGGAAAACTGATCGTTGGCGGCGGAGAGAATGATGGCTGCCCACAACACCACGGGCAGCCACGCTTTGAGCAGACGCATGGGGGCGCAACGATACATCGCTCACGTACAATCACCGCTCGTTCATGGAACCCCGCCCGATCCGTTTGACGCTCCTGCAGCCGAACCTCGCACCGATCCGCATCGATGCGCAGGGACCGCTGATCACCCTCGGCCGCGCAGTCGAATGCACGGTGCCGATCAAGGACCGCTACCTTTCCCGCCGCCACGCCGAGATCGAGTGGGCCTCGGGCGACTGGGTGGTGCGCGACTGCGGCAGCGTCAACGGCACGATGCTGAACGGCGCGCGCCTGGTCGCGCCCGTGCCATTGCGTCCCGGTGACCGCATCGGTCTCGGCGACACGGAAGTGATCTTCGACGCCAACGAGCTGAGCTCGCAGTCGAAGATCATCGCCCTCGACAGCGATTCCCACGCGAAGAACCTGGCCATCCCCATCCGCGAGATCGACGACCGCGCGCGCACGGGCGTGCTGGCGTCGCTGGCCGTGCAGTTCATCGACGACCGGTCGATGAACGACGTCTTCGAGTTCATCCTCGATCGCGTCGTCGAGCTGCTGCAGCCGTCGCGCGCCGCGCTGGCGCTCTTCGGCACGGACCGCTCGACCTTCGCCGACGTGCATCTGCGCCGCAGCAGCGCCAGCGAGTCGATGGACCTCTTCATCTCCAAGACCCTCCTCGGCGAGGTGGTCGAAGGGCGCAACGTGGTGTCGTTCGTCGACACGACCCTGGATGAGAAGCTCGCCCGCGCGCAGTCGATCGTCGCGCAGGACATCCGCTCCGCCGTCTGCGCGCCGCTCATCGTCAACGACGACGTGCTGGGCGTGCTCTACATCGATTTCCAGTCCCAGCGCGGCGCGGTCACGCACGACGACGTACACCTGATCGCCCAGATCGCGCGCTTCGCGGCGGTGAAGCTCGAGACCACGCGCCTGCGCGAGGAGGCCATCCTCAAGGCGCGTCTCGACGAAGAGTTGCGCACCGCGTACACGGTCCAGAGTCGCCTCCTGCCGGCGCAACTGCCGGTGATCGACGGCTACGCGTTCGCCGGATCGAACGTGCCCGCGCGCTCGGTGAGCGGCGACTACTACGACGTCGTGGTGCGCCCCGACGGGCGGATCTACTTCATCATCGCCGACGTCAGCGGCAAGGGCGTCACCGCGGCGCTGGTGATGTCGAGCGTGGCCACGGCCTTCTCGATTTTCACGCGGCATGACCCGTCGCCGGCCGAGCTGGTCGCCGATCTCAACGCGACGCTCGCGCCGAAGACCGCGCCGACGAAGTTCGTCACGCTGGTGGCGGGCGTCCTCGACCCGCGCACGGGCGACGTCGAGTTCACGAACGCGGGGCACGTCGCGCCTCTCGTGGTGACCAGCAACGGCGTCGAGCAGCTCAAGACCACGGACATGGTGGTCGGCCTTTTCTCCCACGCCAAGTACCGCAACCAGCACATGACCCTCGGCAGCGGCGACTCGATCGTGCTCTTCACCGACGGGGTGACCGAGGCGGAGAATCCGGCGGAGGAGCAACTGGGGATGGAGCCGATCGCGGACCTCATCGGTGGGCTGCACAACACGCCGGCGACGCAAATCCTGTCGACGATCGAGACGCGGGTCCGCGAGTTCGTCGGCGACGCGCCGGCCGGGGACGACATCACCATGCTTGCCCTGACCAGACTATGAACCGCGTCCCGGAGTTGGGGACTGTTTTAACGCGGGAACGCTTCCTTCACTCCGCCATCGACGGGCAGCATCGCTCCGGTCGTTTTCGCCGAACGCGGTCCTGCCAGGAACAGCGCCGCTTCCGCCACGTCGTCTGCCGTCACTTCGACCTTGAGCAGCGTGCGGTTCCTGTAGAAGTCGGGGAGGCGTGAGGTGTCGACGCCGTAGGCCTGCGCGCGCATGCTGCGCATCTCCTCGCTCCAGAAGCGCGAGCCGCCGAAGATCGCGTCGGGGTTGAGCATGTTCGCGCGGATGCCGTGCTCCCCGCCCTCGAGCGCGACGATGCGGCAGAGCTGGGCCTCCGCGGCCTTGCTCACGCTGTACGCGCCGAACTCCTTGCCTGGCGCGGTCACGTTCTTGGAGGCGTTGAAGACGATCGAGCCGCCCAGGTCCTGCTCCTTCAGGATGCGAATCGCGGCGCGGGCGACCAGGAAATGCCCGCGCGCGTTCACGGCGAAGGCGCGGTCCCAGTCCTTCACGTCCAGCGTGTCCAGCGTGCCGAACGACGAGATACCGGCGTTGCTGACGACGACGTCGACGCCGCCGTACTCGCGCACGGTTCTTCCGAACGCGTCGTTCACGCTGGCTTCGTCGGCGACGTCGAGGCGCATCGCGATCGCGCGTCGCAGGCCGTGTTTCTTGAGGATGCTCTGCGCCACTTCCTCCGCCAGAGCGAGGTCGATATCGGTGACGACGACGTGCGCTCCCTCCTCGGCGAAGCGTTCCGCGCACGCGCGGCCGATGCCGCTGGCCGCGCCGGTGATCAGCGCGACTTTCGACGCGAGCTCTTTCTCCTTCGGCAGGAGCGTGAGCTTGTAAAGCTCGAGCGGCCAGTACTCGGCGTGAAACGCGTCTTCGTCGTTCAGCGTGGCGTAGCCGCCGAGGGACTCGGCGGCGGCGAGGATGCGCATGGTGTGGCGATAGATGTCGCGGACGATGCGCGCCGCGCGCGCGTCCTTGCCCGCGGTCCACATCCCGGCGCCCGGCATGAGCACGATGCGTGGCATCGGCTCGAGCATGGCGAACTCGCTCGGATGCGCGTCGTAGTGGGCCTTGTAGCGCGCCTGCCATTCCTCGAGGCGCGCGCGGATGTCGTCGCCCGGCTGCAGGAAGAGCGGCTGGCGTTTCGTGTACAGCAGATGATCGGGTGTGGCCGGACCGATCTGCGTGATGCGCGACGCGTCCTCGCGCGCGAGAAAGGCCAGCGTCTCCGGCGAGTCGTCGAGCTCGAGGATGCGGCCGGCGAGGGCGCCGCGGATCTGTGGAGCGGCGGCCGCTCCCGGCCGCCGGCCCTCGGCGGCCGAAGCGGCCGCCGCTCCACGGGAACCGATGAACTCCTCCGCCCTCGTCACCAGCTCGATGTGCCTTTCGTACGCCTCGCGCACCGAGTCCCCCCACGTGATCAGCCCGTGGTTCATCAGCACCAGGCCGGCGGCGTCGGGGTGCGCGTCGAAGGCGTCGGCGACGTCGCGCGAGAGGCGGAAGCCGGGACGCCGGTACGGGACGACGATCACGTCGTCGCCGAAGCACGCGCGCACGGTCTCCTCGCGCGCGTTCGTATTCGTCAAAGCGAGGATCGCGTCGGCGTGCGTGTGCAGCACCGCTCGCGCGGGGAGGAACGCGTGGAGCAGCGTCTCGATCGACGGCCGCGCGCTGGCCGGATCGATCAGGCACTTGGCCAGGTAGTCGACCATCTCCTGGTCGCTCATGTCCTCGTCGCGCGTGCGCAGCGGTGCGATGTAGTCGAGACGCACGGCCGGGAACTGCTTCGGCACGATCGACTTCATGTCGCTGCCGCTGCTCTTGATGTACATCACCTCGATGGGGCGGCCCAGGAGGTCAGCGGCGGCGGCTTTCACGCTGTTGTTGCCGCCGCCCCAGAGCACCAGACCCTCTTCCATCCCCACGAGGCGGGACTGATGGACGAGCTGCTCGATGGGATCTTCGGGCGTGTCGGACCAGCGGTTTTGCATCGCCGCGGATTATGCTTCGTGTTCATCATGAAAACACTCTTCGACATCTTCGACCGCGACGAGATCCTCACCCGTGTCGAGCGGCTCAACGCGGACTCGCGTCCGCAGTGGGGAAAGATGAACGTGGAGATGATGCTCGCCCATCTCGTCGCGTCGATGCGCATGGCCAAGGGCGAGCTGGCGGTAGCGTCCAAGAAACTTCCGATCCGCTTCCCGCCGCTGCGCCAGTTGTTCGTCTACTGGCTCCCGTGGCCGAAAGGCTCACCGACGGCACCGGAGCTCCTGCCCTCCGACATCGGCGCGATCGAGGACAACAAGCGCGATCTGGCGCGGCTGATCGCCGAAGTCGGAGCTCGCGGCGCCTATGAGACCTGGCCCGAGCATCCCGCTTTCGGAGACCTCGGCCGTCGCGGATGGGGCGTGCTGACGTGGCGCCACCTCGATCATCATCTGCGCCAGTTCGGCGTGTAACCTTCGATCGACGTCCTCGTCCCAGTAGTGCGCGCGCACAACTGAAAATCAAAGAGGACATCGAATGAAGAAGCTGTTGTCTCTGCTCCTGCTGTTTGCGCTCGCCTGCACCTCCACCTCCACCACCACCGCACCGGCAACGAGGCCGGTTGCCGACATGCGCGTCAACGTCGCGATCGAATCACGGCCCGACTGGGGCGAGGCGTACGTCAACGGAAAATTCATCGGCACGACCCCGCTGGTTGCCCGCCTCACACCGGGCGAGCACACCATCGAGGTTCGTCATCCGGATCGCTCGATGTGGAAGCGCGAGCTCACCGTGCTGGCGAACAGCCCGACCCGGGTCATGGCCCTGTTGCCGAAGTGAGGTGCTCCTGCCGTCCGACGGCGTACGCCTCGGCGAGCCAGGGCTCGATCGCGGCGACGTCGTCGACGCTGTCCAGCCGGAAGTGATGGACATGATTGCGAGCGGAGATCGTGTCCACCTTCCGGAAGGGCGAGCCGTCGACGCGGCGGGCGAGCACGAGATGGCCGTTCGCGTAGGCGCGCCGGGTCGTGAGCTGCGCGAACGACATCCGCACCTGAAAGGCGATGCGCGTCTTCTCCGCGAGGACGCGCACCGGCCCGATGGCCTCGATCCGGGCCAGGAACGCGTCGAAGATCGCCCGCACCCGCGGCTCGCGTCCGGCGAAATGCTCGTCGAGCGTATGGCGTGAGCAGGCGTGGGACTGATTGCGATTCGCGAACTCGCGATCGCAGGAAGGACAGCGCCACAGCGGCCGGGTGGTCATGACGGGATCCGTGCATTGTGCGCGATGCCGAACCTCGCCGGGCCGGGCCCGTCATAATGAATTGTGATGACCATCGCCCGGCTCAGCCTCGTCCTCCTCATCGCCGCCCCTCTTTCCGCCGACGCGGTGAGCGACGTCCGCAGCGCCCTCGGGCGCTTCGGCGCCCGCGACACGGTCCGCGCGACTTACGAAGTGCAGCAGGCGGTCAAGAACGAAGGGAAGTTCGGAAATGACGCCTTCAACGGCAAGGTGGCGGTGGACCTCGAGGCCGGCGCGAACGGCTACCACATCATCATCAGCCGCGTGCTCCTCGAGCAGATCGAGCGCGAGCAGCAGGCCCGCGACCGCAATCCCAAGCTGAACACGCCGGTCGCCTCCGCGTTGCGGCAGATCGACGCCGTCGAAGCCTCGGACGCACTCGACTTCGCGCCGCGCGTCCTCCGGCTCATCGACGGCGCCAAGGTGCTCAACGACGCCGCGGGGACGTGGGCGGGCAAGCCCGCGCGCGTGCTCGTCCTGCGGGCCGTCGACCGCATGGACCCCGACGACGCGAGCAAGGTCAAGGTCGCGGAGAACAAGGTCACGCTCTGGCTCGACTCGGAGAACGTGCCTCTCGCCGTGGAGCACCTCTTCAACGCGAAGTTCTCGTTTCTCTTTCTCAAGGGAGAGGTGAAGGAGAAGAAGAGCTGGCACCTCGCGCGCGCCGCCGACCGCCTGGTCCGCGCGCGCTACGAGTACACCCAGAACTCGTCGGGCATGGGGCAGAAGGGGAACGAGACCGTGGTGGCGACGGTGCGCGTGCATTAGATTAGGTGGTGTACATTTCCGCGCATGTCGAACGCTGAATTCTTCGCCAAACGACTCGCCGCCGAGCTTCCCTCCTTCTCCAAGGTGATCCGCGCCCTCCCGTCGAGTCGCCTGGACTATCGCCCTCACGAGCGCAGCACGAGCGCGAACCAGCTCGCGTGGCAGCTCGCCTACGAGATGAGCGACCTGGCGGACCTGTTCGAGAAGGGGAGCGCGACGTACGTGCCGGGCCAGCCTGTACCGGCGTCACTCGACGAGATCGCGGACGCGTTCGATCGCAACTCCGCGCACGCGGTCGAGGCGGCGAAAGCCGGGGACGCGCGCTGGAACGAGCCCGCGAAGTTCCTGGTCGGCGAGCAAGTGGTGTGGGAGGACACGGTCGGCGAGATGGCCTGGGGCTTTCTGCTGGACATGATCCACCACCGCGGCCAGCTCTCGACGTACATCCGCCCGATGGGCGGAAAAGTGCCGTCGATCTACGGACCGAGCGGGGACGAGCAGTAAGCGCGCCCGCAGGAATGCCCCTCCCTCCGGCGGCGCTTCGCGCCGCCGGAGGATGCCAACACGGCCGAGCGAGAACTTACTGCTGCGGCAGCGGCGGCACCGGCAGCTCGTTCGTGGACGGGGTGAAGACCCGCTTCACGATTTTGAGGATGCGCACGATGGGGTTGTCGCGCTCGCGGGGGGTGCGCTCGCGCTCGCGAGGGAGGGCGGCGGCGGTTCCGGCGAGGACGAAGGTCAGGGTGGTGGCGGCAATCAGTTTACGCATGTTGGGTCGTCTCCTTTCCTTACTGGTTCGTCGTTGATTTGGTGGGGAGCGGCGGCACGGGCAGCTCGTTGGTTCCGATCCCGCCGGCGAGGCGGTTCACGAAACGGCGGGCGGCGCGGGCGATCCGTTCAATGCCCCGCGGCTCATTCCGGATGACCGGCGCCGCATCGCGCGGGCCTGCGGGACCGGCGGAAGCGGCGGGAGCGACGGCGACGAGTGCGACGACGAGGGACAGGGTGGAGACGAGGGTTTTGACGGACGAAGAGCGCATAGTTCCTCCTTGCGTTTGTTGAATCGTTCCTTCTCGGTTGCTCAGCGGTGGCCGCTGAAGATGCGTGACAGGTGGGGGAACGCGTGCGACCGGCCTACTCCCGAAGGCCGGCCGGCGGCGCTGCGAAGAGGCGAGGCTGCTCGGCAGGGAGTTGTCGCAGAAACGCGTGCACGTGACGCACGATGCTTGGCGAAGCCTGTCCAATGGCGACGGCTTCGCGCAGAAAGGAAAGGGCTGTGATTGCACGCGACGCCATCCCGGCGCGCGTGAACTGGGCGATGACGTCGCGGCAGATGGTGGGAACTTCTTCGCTCCGGCCGGTCGCCAGCAGCGCTTCCGCGAGCTCCAGCGCCACCAGACCCGCATCGGCGACCATGTCCAGGCGCTCGAACTCGCGCCAGGTCTGACGGAGCGCCGGAATCGCCTCCGCGGCCTTGCCGGACGCGAGAAGCGTGTGGCCGAGGGCGGCGCGGCTGCGGGTACGCTCGGTGTCCATTCCGAGCATCTCGAACTGCGCGACGCAGCGAACGAGATATTCGGCAGCTTCGGCGGTACGCCCGAGGTCCGAAAGACAGAGAGCGATGTTGTGGGCGATGCGGACCGCGTATGTGTCGTCCACGGCCGGATCGTTCTCGATCGACTTCCAGATCTCCATGGCCCGCTCGTACGAGCGGCCGCAGTACATGACCGACCCCTCGGTGAGCCGCGCATTGACGTAGCGCGCGCGGTCGCCGAAGCGCAGAAAGGTGTCGCCGGCTTCGTGTGCCAGTTGCGCGGCCTCGTCGATGCGGTCGATGCTCTGGAGGATGAACGCCTTGACCAGCGCCAGGCGGGCCAGGTCGTACTCGGGCAGCGGAACCTGTTCGAACAGGCGCTTGGCGCGCTCGGCATACTCGAGCGCCTCGGGATAGCGGCCCATGAACGACAGCACGTAGGCATGGTCGCGGAGCGCCTGTGCGCGGAGCTTGATGACGTAGTCGCAGGGGTAGGCGCTCACGTCGAGCGCGTTCGCCACTTCGATCGCCAGCGCGGTCACCTGCAGTGCGTTGGCGGGCGAGCTCGAGACCAGCGTGCGCATGCGCTCGAGCAGTTGCTTGACCATGCCGGCGGTGAGTGCGTCTTCCGCCTTGCGGAGGCGCTGCTTCCACCACTGGGCCGGACCGCTGAGGATCTCGTCGCAGAGAACCGCGGCGCGCTCGTCTTCCATGCGCACCCGCTCGGCGAAGGCAGCCACGTTCACGATGAACTGTCGCGGCGAAGGCGGCGCTGGCACCGGTGTCGGCGCCCAGACTTCGCCTTCGGCGAGCGCGGCGATCAGCTCGCGCTGTTCGCCCACCTCATTCGCGCATTCGCGACACGAGGAGACGTGGGACTCGATCTCGCTCGCCTCGAGCGAGGTCCCTTCCACGTAGGCGAACAGCGATTCTTCGTCGATATGCGACATCGGCTATTTTCGGGCGTCAAGATAGCATGAAGTAAGTCGGTTTGTCAGCAAGGAACGCAGAGGAGACTTGCCGCCCCTCGTTGCAGGAGTGATCCGGAAGGCCATATCCCTACCTCGAAATCAAAGAAATGGCTGGGGAGGGAGGATTCGAACCTCCGAATGGCGGCTCCAAAGGCCGCTGCCTTACCACTTGGCGACTCCCCATCAGTGCGCCGGGACCCCCCTTACAACGCGCGGCGTGACAAGGTCATTCGCGGGGCGGCGCAGTCTAGCAGATGCGGCATGGGCTGTGCTCGGTGCGGCCTGCGGGTCATGGCCGACGTCTTCCGCCGCATCGTCGAAGAGGCACACGACTTCTCGATCATCCTGCTCGATCGCGAGGGGCGGATCGAGTTGTGGAACGAGGGAGCGGAGAAGATCTTCGGATACGCGCCCGGCGAAGTGCTGGGCCGCGAGTTCGACCTGATCTTCGTCCCCGATGATCGCGCCCGCGGAGTCCCGGCGGCGGAGATCGAGCGCGCGCGCAGGGACGGCCGCGCCGACGACACCCGCTGGCACCTCCACAAGAGCGGCCGGTGGATCTTCATGGACGGGGTCACCATGCCCGTCCGCGACGACGCCAGCAACATCACGGGGTTCTCGAAATTCGCGCGCGACATCACCGAGCGGATGCACACCGAGCGACGCCTCGCCGCGCAGCTCGCGCTGACGCGCATCCTCAGTCTCGAGCGACCGTTCGCCGAAAGCGCCCGCGAGGTCATGCGCGCCGTCTGCGAGAACCTCGGCTGGGACATCGGCATGCTCTGGGAGGTCAATGACGATCACATCGAGTGTGTCGATCACTGGAGCGCACCGCACCTCGATACCGCGGCCGCCGAGGCGTTGTGCGCGGTGGCGAGCGTCGAGAAAGGGGTGGGACTGCCGGGCCAGGTCTGGAAGACCGGCGCCGCCGTCTGGGTGCCGCAGTTCCGCGACGCGGAGAAGTACCCCCGCGCGCCGCTGGCCGAAGCAGCCGGGATGAGCGGCGCCTTCGCGTTTCCGATCACCGCCGCGGGCAAGGTCATCGGCGCGCTCGAATTCTTCAGTGTCGACGAGCGCGAGCCCGATCAGGCCCTCATGCCCATCATGACGCTCATCGGAGCGCAGATCGGCGACTTCATCGAGCGCCGCCGCACCGCCGAGCGCCTGCGCGAGAGCGAGCAGCGCTACCGCCTCGTCTCCGACACCGCGCAGGACGCGATCTTCACCATCGACGAGGCCAGCACCATCACCTTCTGCAACCCCGCGGTCGAGCGTCTCTTCGGATACAAGCCGGAGGAGCTGATCGGCCGCAAGCTCGACGCGATCATCCCCGAGCGTCTACGCGAGGCGCACCGCCGCGGCATCGCCCGCTACCTCCGCACGCGCGAGCGCCACATCCCCTGGACCGGCGTCGAGTTGCCAGCGGTACACAAGGACGGGCACGAGTTCCCGTGCGAGCTCTCGTTCGGCGAGTTTCACCGCGACGGCACCACCCTCTTCACCGGCTTCGCGCGCGACGTCACCGAACGGAAGCGCGTCCTGGAGATCGAGCAGCAGGCGCGCGCGGATGCCGAAGCCACGAAGCAGCAGCTCGAGCGGCGCGCGGAGGAAGAGGCGTCGTTCCGCCATCTCGCCAGTGCGCTGACGGGCGCGGTGGAGATGACCGAGGTGCTGTACGAGATCACCAATCGCGCGACGCTGGTCACGCGCGCGGACGGCGTGTATGTCGAGCGGATCGTGCAGCACGGATCGCAGAAGCTCGTCGAGGTCGTGTCGTCGGCCGGACGAGGAGTCCCGACGCGCGGCCTGCGCGTTTCCTTTCCCGGGTCGATGACCGACGAGATCCTGCGCGGCGCCTCGCCCGTGATCCTCACGGAGATGAGCGGTTTCGGCAGGAACATGGCCCCCTATCTCGCCGACACGTGCGCGAACTGCGAGGTTCTCGTCACGCCACTGGTCGCGGAGCAGGAACCGCTCGGTGCGCTGGTCCTGCTCAACAGCCGCGCGTCGGGACGCCACTTCCGCGACACCGATATCGTCCGCGCGCGCACCCTGGGCGATCTGGCGTCCCTGGCGCTCCGCCGCGTCCGCCTCATGGAGCAGGAGCGCGAGGCGAAGGAGAAGGCCGAAGCGGCGGTGCGCGTCCGCGACGAGACGCTGGGCATCGTGTCGCACGACCTGCGCAATCCGCTGACGACCATCGTCCTCAGCGCCGATTTGCTGCAGGGCGCGCCGCCCGAGGAACAGCCCGAGCTGGTCGAGACGATCCGCACCACCGCGCGGAGGATGCAGCGTTTGATTCAGGACCTGCTCGACGTCGCGCGGGTGGAGGCGGGCGGCCTCGCCGTCGCGCCCGCGATGATGGAGATCGAGCCGATGGTGCGCGAGGTGGTGGCCGCGCACGAGCCGCTCGCGGAGCAGAAGAAGCAGCGCCTTTCGTGCGACGTCCGCGCCGATCTTCCGCGGGTATGCGCCGATCGCGATCGCGTCGTCCAGGTTCTCGGCAACCTCCTCGGCAACGCGCTGAAGTTCACGCCGGAGCGAGGCGCGGTTCAGGTCGACGTGCGGCGTCGCGACGGCGACGTCCACTTTTCCGTGCGCGACAGCGGGCCGGGCATCCCCGAGGCCGATCTGAAGAGCGTCTTCACGCCGTACTGGCAGGCCAAGAAGACCGCGCACATGGGCGCCGGCCTCGGCCTGGCCATCGTCCGCGGCATCGTCGAGGCGCACGGCGGGAAGGTGTGGGCGGAAAACGCGCCGGGCGGCGGCGCGATGTTCACGTTCACGATTCCCGCGAGCACGTAGGGCGCTCGACAAGTGTCCTCCGTGTCATCCCGAGCGAAGTCGAGGGATCCCCTCGTTCCAGCACGGGATCCTTCGACCGTCCTTCGCTCCACTTCGGCGGCTCGGGATGACACGTGCGCGATGCCGGGTTACGACCGCTCGCCCAACCGCACGTTCACGCGCCTTCGCGTCGTGCCGCGCACGATCTCCACCGACACGGTGTCGTTCGGGCGCTTCGTGCGGAGGATGCGCTGCATTCCGGTCGTGGATTCGACCTTCTGGTTGTCGATCGAGACGATGAAGTCCTCGACGGCGATGCCCGCGCGCGCGGCCGGTCCGGACACCTGCAGCACGACCACGCCTTCCTCGATGGGCAGGCGGAAGTAGCGCGCGATCTCGGGGGTGATGTCGCGGGTGCCGACGCCGAGGTAGGCGCGGCTCACGCGGCCGGTGGCGACGATCTGCTCCATGACGTCGACGGCGACGTTGATCGGAATGGCGAAGCCGAGGCCGGTCGCGCCGGCGAGGATGGCCGTGTTGATGCCGATGACGCGGCCGGACGAGTCGAGCAGCGGGCCGCCGGAGTTGCCCGGGTTGATCGCGGCGTCGGTCTGAATCAGGCCCGCGGCGATGTCGACCCCGCGCGGATCGCGGTTGATCGCCGAGACCACGCCGCGGGTCACGGTGCGCTCGAGGCCGAGGGGATTGCCGATGGCGATGGCGAGCTGGCCGACCTCGAGGCGGTCGGAGTCCGCCAGCGGCGCGGCGGGAAGGTTCGTCGCGGCGATGCGCACGATGGCCGTGTCCACGTCCGTATCGGTGCCGAGGACTGTGCCGTTGAACGTGCGGCCGTCGGCGGTGCGCACTTCGACGTTGCGCGCCGAGCCGACCACGTGCGCATTGGTAATGATGATGCCGTTCGGGCGGACGATCACCCCGGAGCCGGAACCGCCTCGGCGCGACACGCTCACGACGGTGGGCGTCGCCGTGCGGGCCACGCGGATGATCGTTTCTTCCTCGGAGCTGCGCTGCTGCGCGTCGAGGCGGGGAACGAGGAGAAGGAGAACGAGGAGGAACCGTTTCATTGCGCCCTCTTGGACGCACGATACGTTCCTGTTTGTTCTTCGCGATCGGGCCGATTTTTGCGGAAGTTGCACGAATGTAATCGGCCGGGGACCTTACACTGCCCGTCATGACGCGCAGCAACGTTCCGCTGCTCCTGCTTCTCGCACTCCCGATTTTCGCGCAATCCGATCCCGTGTCGCGCTCCTGGAACCAGCCCGTCGCGCCGTTCCGCATCACCGGCAACCTCTATTACGTAGGCGCGTCGGACATCACTTCCTATCTCATCACCACGCCCAGGGGACACATCCTCCTCGATGGCGGCTTCGTAGAGACAGCACCGATGATTCTCGCCAACATCCGCACGCTGGGCTTCGATCCGAAAGACGTGCGGATCCTGCTGAGCAGCCACGCGCACTACGATCACGCGGGCGGTCTGGCGGAGCTGAAGCGCGTCACGGGCGCGAAGTTTCATTCGAGCCTCGGCGATCTTCCGCAGCACGCGCGCGGCGGCCTCGACGATCCGCAGTTCGGCAACAAGTACCCGTACCCGCCCATCACCGCCGACCGCATCGTCCGGGACGGCACCCGCATCACCCTCGGCGGCACCACGCTTGTCGCGCACATCACGCCCGGCCACACGCCCGGCTGCACGACCTGGACGGCGCGGATCGGCAAGCACGACGTAGTGTTCGTCGGCAGCCCGAGCGTGCCCTCCGAGTACCGCCTGATCGGCAACCCGCGTTACCCGAACGCGGTCGAGGACTATCGCGCGCAGTTCCGGACCCTCAAACGACTCGACTGCGACATTTTTCTCGCCTCGCACGGCGCGTTCTTCGGCCTGGCGGAAATGCTCGCGAAGAAAAAGCGGTGGGCGGACGGCGATGAATACAAAGCCTTCGTTTCCGCGGCGGAAAAGCGGTTTGAAGACAGGATTTCAGCCCCGAAATCAACGATGATGCGACGGAGGTCACAGCAGCCGCCGCCAAATGGCACGACGATGGAAGCGCCCCGAGGGGAATGACCCCTCGCGAAACGCCCGTTAATCCGCATAACTCTCAAAGGCTCCCTGAGTGAATCGTGTCTCGATCCAGATGTATGGGCTGGTCTGTGCCCTGGCGCTGTTCTGCGTCTCGGCCAGGGCCACGACCATCGTCCTTCCGACGGACGCACAGCTCGTCGACAAGTCGCCCCTCATCGTCAGCGGGATCGTTCTGGCGACGACGCCGGTCGACCGCGGCGGCGCGATCTGGACGGAGACCCGCGTCGCGGTGACGCGCACGATCAAAGGGACGACGGACGAGACCATCACCATTCACGAGCCGGGCGGCATCCTCGGCGACCGCATCACCCGCATCTTCGGCGCGCCGGAGTTCACAGAGGACGAGAGCGTGCTGCTCTTCCTCATTCCCGGCGATGCAGGCAAGTACCGGGTGATGGATCTCTTCGCCGGCAAGTTCGGCGAAGGCAGGACGCTGGACGGGCGCCGGCTGTGGATGCGCGCGAACGACGCCGAGGTGACGCTGCTCGATCACGAGTTCGAGGCGATCGAGGCGACGAACGTCCAGCGCGAGGCCGTGGCCTTCGAGCATTTCGTGCGCGAGCAGGTGGCGGGACGCAAGGCCGCGGAGAACTACGGCATCGAGAATCCCGTGCTCGCGAATGAGACGAGCGGCGGAAAAGTGAAGTCGAACTTCACGCTCATGAACGAGAGCGGACCGCCGGCGCGCTGGTACGTCTTCGACGACGGCGGCGCGGCGGCCTGGTATCACGGCGGCGTGCAGACCGGATACTCGAACGGCGGCCTCAGCGAGCTGCAGACGGCGATGGCGGTCTGGGTCAACTACTCGGCTGCGAAGATCCGCTACACCTACGCGGGCGCGCTCACGGTCGCGGCCAAAGGCACGGGCTCGCGCAACGCCGTGAACGAAGTGCTGTTCAGCGATCCGCTGAACGAGATCGCCGGCACCTGGTCGTTGTCGCAGGGCGGCGTCGTCGGCCTGGGCGGCTACAACGGACTGGGCGGCGCGAAGAACTTCACGGCCACGTTCCAGGCCGACGCCGCGCATCCCGCGGGAACGATGCCGGCCTACGAGATCACCGAGGCGAACTTGACCATTCAGGACAACGTCTCGCCGGCGAACGGCATCAGCAGCGCCATCCTCGGCGAGATCATCGCCCACGAGTTCGGACACACCCTCGGCTTCGGCCACAGCCCGAGCACGACCGCGCTGATGTTCGCGTCGGTGACGCGCCTCGGACCGTCCCTCCGCGACGACGACATGGTCGCGGCGCGCTGGCTCTATCCGAACGGCAACGCGCAGCCGCCGCAGCAGCAGGTGCCGTCCGCGCCGTCGAGCCTCACCGCCACGGTCTCGGGCAGCAACGTCGATCTGTCGTGGACCGACAACTCCTCGGACGAAACGAGCTTCGCGGTCTATCTCGCGGCCGGCTCCGGCGCGTACACCAGAGTCGGCGACGTGCCGGCCAACACCCGCAACGCGCGCGTCAGTGCGCTCAGCGCGGGCTCGTACCGCGTGTACATCGTGGCCGCGAACGCGGTGGGGGAGTCGGGCGGCTCGAATACGGCGACGTTCACCATCGCCGGCGTGCCGACGGCGGCGTTCAGCTTCACGCCGCAGAGCGGTAACGCGGGCGTCACGAACTTCACCTTCTTCGACGAATCGAAGGGGACGATCACGTCGCGCTCGTGGAGCTTCGGCGACGGCGCGACGTCCACGGCCAGCGTGGCCACGCACGTGTACGCGACCTCGGGCACCTTCCCGGTCACGCTCACGGTCACCGGTCCTGGCGGCACGTCGTTCATCACCCACAACGTCGCGGTGAACGGTCCGATCTCGGCGCTGTTCAACTGGTCGCCGTCGATCCCGATCGTGAACGAGGCCGTGCAGTTCACCGATCTCTCGGGCGGCGTCCCAACGTCGTGGTCCTGGAGCTTCGGCGACGGCACGACCTCGACGGAGCAGAATCCCTCGAAGAAATACGGCGCGCAGGGCACGTACAACGTCTCGCTGACGGTGACACGAAACGGCTTGTCGTCGACGACGTCGCGCGAAGTCGTGGTGACGGGCTTCACGCCGGGCACGATCCCGGTCGTCGCGGCGTTCGATGCCTCGGTCGTCACGGCCACGCCGGGACAGACGGTGGCCTTCCTCGATCGCTCGACGGGCACGCCGTCGCAGTGGACGTGGAACTTCGGCGACGACGCGGGCTCGAACGCCCAGAACCCCGCGCACGCGTACGGCGCGCCGGGCGTGTACACGGTGACGCTGACCGCGGCGAAGCCGGGCAGCTCGTCGCAGGCGACGAAACAGATCGTCGTCGCGACGCCAGTTCCGTATCGCGCGCTGATCTCAGCGGCCGCGCAGACCGGCGGCTCCGGCGGCACGACCTGGCGCACGGAGCTGAGTCTCGTGAACACAGGCCTAGAAGGGGCGACCGTGACCCTGCGCTTCCTGCCGAGCCTCGCCGAGAAGACGCTGTTCCTCGCGCCGCGCCAGTCGGTGACGTACGCGAACGCGCTGTTCGAGGCGTTCGGCCTCTCCAGCGGCGCGGGCGCCGTGACCATCGACGCCGACAGCGCCGGCAGCATCGCCCAGTTGCGCGTCACCAGCCGCACCTTCACGACGGGCGCGGTCGGCACCTACGGGCAGTCGGTGCCCGAGGTGCAGCCGCGGCAGCTCGAGAAGACGCTGTACGTGACCGGCATCCAGAGCACGTCCGCGTATCGCACCAACATCGGTCTCGTAAATCGCGGCGCCGCCGAGATCACGCCGACGCTCACGCTCTACGCGCAGAACGGCGCCGTGATCGCCACGAAGAACGTGCGCCTCGACGCGAGCTCGTTCCAGCAGTCGGCGCTGTGGGCGTTCTTCCCCGAGGTGCAGGGCGCGACGCACGATGTGCTGACGCTGAAGATCAGCTCGAACCAGGCCGATGCCGTGAGCGCGTACGCATCCGTCGTCGACAACATCACCCAGGACCCGATCTACATCCAGGCCGTGCCCGCACCCGCGGAGAAGTCGCTGACGATTCCCGCGGTCGGCCGTGCGCCCGGCGCGAACGGCACCTTCTGGCGCAGCGACCTGACGCTGTTCAATCCGAACAGCGAGGCGATGGACGTCACCCTCCGCTACAACGGCACGAACAAGACCATGAACGTCGCGGCCAAGGACACGCTGGTGCTTCCCGACGTGCTCTCGTCGTTCGGTGCGACGTCGGGCAGCGGCGCGCTGTTCGCGAGCTGGACGGCGCCGGCCGGCCCGGTCGTCACCAGTCGCACGTACACGTCGGTGGAGACCGGCGGCACGTTCGGACAGTCGATCGATCCCATCGCCGCCCTCGCCGCGACCAGCTTCGTCCCCGGCCTGCGCAACGACGCCTCGTTCCGCTCGAACGTCGGCTTCCTCAACGGCGGCGACGACACGGAGACGTTCACCGTCGTCGCGCTCTCGCCGTTCGGGACCGAGCTCGCTCGCGACACGATCACGCTCGCGCCGAAGGAGCAGCGCCAGTACTCGGTGAGCTCGCTCTTCGCGAACGTGAACTCATCGTCGTTCACGCTGGCGGTGCAGGGGGACGTTGACGCGAAGCTGTTCGCCTACGGCTCGATGGTGGATAACGCCTCGGGCGATCCGGTGTTTTTCTCCGGCCTATAGGTCCCATAGGTCCCATAGGTCCTATACGACCTATAGGACGGATAGGACGATCTGGGACCACGTTTCCAGGCTCGCGCGACGCTCTTCGAGCTCTGCACGGGGAGCCCACCTTCCGGTCATCTTGTCTGTTTCGCGCACGGTGACGTTTGCGTCGTGCGCTTCCAGCAGGAACACCGCGCCCAGGTGCACGGTGCCCACCTCGGTGGTGTCGTCGTTGAGGATGCCGGTGAAGGTAAGGTCGTAGTCGCCGGCGACGTGCACTTCTTCCTCGAGCTCCTTGTGCAGGCCGTCGAGGAGGTCGGGGGTGTCGGGGTTGATGTGGCCTCCCACGCCGATCGAGAGCTTGTCGTGCAGCCGGGCCTCGGTCTGTTTCTGCGTGCGCTGCAGCAGAAAGTACTGCTCGGCGTGGCGGATCACGACGTAGGGGATGATCTGCTTGTACTGCGGCGAGATCTCCGCGGTGGGGCGGTCGATGAAAAAGTAGGCGCCGGTGATCACGTCGAGAATTTCATCGAGTTTCTCGCGCACGAGGCCGCGCTCGACGAGGTAAGGCGCGAGGCGCTCGCGCTCGACCACCATGACCTGCTCGGTCAACGAAAACACTCCAGCACCGAGTCGTGCAGGAGGCCGTTCGTGGAGAGACCGCTGCCGCCGTCGAATCGCGCGTTGCCGCGCAGGTCGCTGAAGCGGCCGCCGGCCTCCTCGACGATCACCTGCACGGCGGCCATGTCCCACGGTGCCACCGCCGGCTCGACCGCGATCTCGATCGCGCCCTCCGCGACCAGCATGTGGATCCAGAAGTCGCCGAAGCCGCGCGCCCGCGCGCTGCGTCGCACGAGGTGCAGGAACGGGATCGTCCCGCCGTGCTGATCGAAGTCGGTGACGCTGTCGTAGCCGACGTGTGCGGCGGCGAGGTCTCCGATCTGTGAGACGCGGATCGCGCGTCCATTGCAGAACGCGCCCTCGCCGCGCGCGGCCCACCAGCGGCGGTGCATGGCCGGGGCGGAGACGACGCCTGCGATCGGCGCGTCTCCGTCCACGAGGCCGATCAGCGTCGCGTACACGGGGATGCCGCGCACGTAGTTCTTCGTGGCGTCGATGGGGTCGAGGATCCAGCGCCGTGACGACGATCCGGTGGTGCCGAACTCCTCGCCGACGACGGCGTCGGCCGGACGCTCCGCCGCCAGCATCTCCCGCAGCGCGCGCTCCACCGCCTCGTCCGCCTCGGACACCGGCGTCATGTCCACCTTCGTCCGCACCGCGAGGGTGGCGGACTGGAAGTGGCGGAGCGTGATCGCGTCGGCGGCGTCGGCCAGACGCAGCGCGAGCGAGAGGTCCGGATTCATCGCGCCGGAGGCTATCATGCGGGCCGACGTGAAAACGGGCCTGATCCTCCTGCTCCTCGCGTTGCCGGTGGCGGCGCAGCCTGTCCTTCGTTGGGGAGGCGATTCCGAGGGCGGGGCGCCGTTCGTGGAGGCCGACCCGGGCGATCCGGAGAAGGTGGTCGGCTTCGACGTCGAGGTCGCGGAAGAGATTGCCCGCGCGTTGGGGCGGAAGCCGCAGTTCGTGCAGGTCTCGTTCACCGCGATCGATCAGAGCACGCAGCGCGGCGACTTCGACATCGGACTCTCCGGCGTCGAGGACACGCGCGCGCGGCGCGCGCAGCTCGCGGCGTCGATTCCGTACTACACCTTCACCGAGGCGCTGACGGTGCGCGAGGCGGACAAGGAGAAGTACGACGAGCTCGCCGATTTCCGCGGCAAGCGCATCGGCACCCTCGGCGGTACGATCGCGTATGACATCCTCCTCGCGGCCGAGAAGACGCACGGACTGGAAGCCGTGTCGTACGACGACGACGTCCATCCGTACGAGGACGTCGCCAACGGACGCCTCGATGCGGTCCTCCTCGACAACATCATCGCCACCCGGGCGATGGAGCGGACGAAGGGGTTGTACACGCACTTCGACAAGCCGGTCGCCAAAGGGCACTACATCATCGTGACCGCGCGCGAGAACACGAAGCTGCGCGACCAGGTGAACGAGATCCTCAAAGCGCGCATGCGCGACGGCAGGCTGAAGGGCATCTATGAGAAGTGGGGAATCTGGGACGAGTACCAGCAGCCGTTGTTCAATGAGGTGCTGAAAAGTGGAGCGGCGGGCTTCAGCCCGCCGGTGAAGCCCTCGCAACCCGG
>DATLOL010000127.1:0-17589 GCA_035536275.1 Thermoanaerobaculia bacterium | reverse complement strand
CGCCGAAAAACTGCGACGGCGGCCGAAGCGGCCGCCGCTCCACAGGTTCGCGGGTCCAAGCGAGCCAAACAGGACAATAAAGCGCTTCAGCTCAGCCATTTAGATGTGGCGTCTCGGTTGCAAATAAGTAGACCGAGACGACATCAGGCAGGGAGGAAGCACATGCCGGAACTGAAGACGCAGCGGCCTTATCAAGAGCGGTTCCTGGACAATTTCGATCGCTCGCAGCTGCGGCGCGAGGTTCAGGCGGTCAAGCCCCGGCGCTTCCAGGGGCTGCGCAAGAAATACGCGACCTGGGCCCTCGGCGCCACGCTGGCGGTGGGCGGAATCGGCGCGCCGCTGAAGATGGTGCAACAGAACATCCCCGGCAACGCCGGAGGTCCGAATTCGCGCAGTGCGAAGACGGCCGAGGCGCCTTCGCAGGAGTCGCCTCTGGACCGAGCCCTGGCCGGCGACATGAGCGCCGCCCAGTCGATCGCGAAACAGGTCGCGAGTGGCGTCCAGGCGGCCGCGAGCGGCGTGGAAAAAGCTACCTCGTCGCCTCTCGCGGCGGTGGCCCAGGCGCCGCAGCAACTGGCGGTGATCTCCGAGACGGCGCGGGAGGAGTTCTTCCGGAAGGAAGTGCCGTTCGGCGCGATCATCTACAAGGAAGCAAAGAAGAACAACGTGCGGCCGGAGCTCATCGCCGCGGTGGTGCAGGCTGAGTCGCGGTTCAAGCCGACGGCACGCTCCGGCGCGGGCGCGATCGGTCTCATGCAGCTCGTGCCCCGCACGGGGCGGTGGATGGGCGCGCGCGACCTCACCAATCCGCAGCAGAACGTCGCCGCGGGCGCGAAGTACCTGAAGTACCTCAACGAGCGCTTCGATGGAAACGAGACGAAGGTGATCGCCGCCTACAACGCCGGCGAAGGAAACGTGAAGCGCTTCGGAGGCGTGCCGCCGTTCAAGGAGACGCGTAACTACGTCGCCAAGGTGCGCGACTACGAGAAGGACTTCAAGAACCGCGTCGACAGTCACATCGCCGGCGATCTGTCGAGCGACGTGGCGAGAGCCGAAGCCCGCTAGAATAGCCTCCGAGTGAGTGGCTTACGACTGGTCGTTGGCGCGATCGTGATGGGCATTGCCGTCCCGATCGCGCTTTTTTTCCTGCTCGAACTGCACTCGTTCTCGAAGCTCTTCGCCATCGCCGCGACGACGCTCATCGCCTGGGGCGTCGCGGACCTCCTCAGCACCATCCTCGAGAAGCCGCGCCTGCGCGATCGCTCACCGGGCAAGGCGCTCAAGGAGGATTGGGAGAGGAGATCGAAAGAGTAGTTACTGGTTTTCCACCAGCCCCACACCCGTTGCTGTGTTGAATGCGACGCATCGCCCGGAACACAGCAACGGGTGTGGGGCGGGGCGGAAACCAGCAACCGAAAGCTACGTCCAATCGTTCATCTTCCGCAGAAGCTGATCGATCGACAGGAGCTTCTCCGCGCCGTCTGATTCGCGGCGGAAGATGGCGTGGTACCAGCCCTTCATCCCGACGGGCGTGTAGACCTCGTTGCCCATCTTCAGGCGGCCGCCGGAAACGAGCTTGAGGAAGACCTGCTCGTACGCCGAGCGGGTGAGACGGCGGTCCGGGAACGGCGTCGCGTAAGTGTTGCGGCGGCGTTCCGCGTTCCTGCGCCGTTCGGCGCCGTTGCGGCCACCGCCGAAGAGCAGCGACACACCGCGGCGGTCGACGTACTGCGAGGGCCGTTTCGGCACCAGCTTGCCGGGGCGGTCCGACCGGCGGCGCGAGAGCACGGCGGTGCTGATCGGCCGCGCGCGCAGCTCTTCGACGGCGACCGTCTGCGGCGTTTTGGCGTCCTTCTGCCGGAGGACCCGGGTCCGCGCCTTGGGCTCGGACGCGCTGACGTTGGCCATCTCGGCGTGATGTTTCTCGCGCGCGTGCTGCCGCTCGACGACGAACTGGTCGATCGACTCGCGGTCGAACTCCCGCCAAGGCGCCAGCATGCGGATCTCGGACTCGTAGTTCTTCAGCTCGTGAATGACCATGCCCCAGCGGCAGAGGCGCCCCACGTCTTCGTAGGCGGCGGGACGGTCGACCAGCTCGAGCAGCGACGGCGCCCGGCCGTCGAGGACCGCGAAGAGCAGGCGGAAGCTGAACGGATCCGAGTAGCGCCGGATCGACTTGCGGAAGAACCAGGCCACTTCCTTCCCGATCTGCCGCAGCGACTTCTTCTCGCCGGTCTGGGTCGGCCAGTACACCTCGTTGATGTCCGAGGTGTACGGACTCTTCGAGTAGTGGAAGTCCTTCGTCAGCCAGCCCTTACGCGTCGTGTGCTTGCCCGGAATGACGCCGGCGATGATCGGGATCGGGAGCTTCTCCAGGATCGACAGCTCGTAGCTGGGCCAGGTCATGATCTCGCGCACGATGCCGACGATGAGCGTGGCCGTGGCGATCATCAGTCCCGGATCGGGCGTGAAGTCGACCGTGATCTCCAGGCGCGAGCCTCGGGGACGGACGCCGACGCCCGTCGACCGTCGGTTTCCGCCGACGATCATCACGGGCACGGGGAGGATGTACGCGAGCAGGAGGGCGAGCAGCTTCTCGTTGCGCCGCGCGTTCTGCTGCGACTTCGGGATCTCGTAGGAGATGTTGTAGTGGCTCGAGTACGCCTTGAGGCGAACCGTGTGACCGTTCCTGCGGCCCCAGTTGGTGAGCTGGTCGCGGACGAAACCGATCTGTTCCCAGAGGTTACGGACCATGCGGGCCGTGCTCGAGGGTGCGAGCTCGATGACCGGCGTCACGACCTCGATCACCCCGCGGTCGAAATAGACAGCGCCCCCCGTCGGAAGCTGGACCGACGACTTCTCACGCTCCAAAAGTGGATGGTCGATGAAGTTACGGGGGTGCTTCCAGTAGGGCTCGGGATTGATCTCGACTTCGTCGAGCCACACGTTGAACTCGGACTCCATGCCGATGACCGGCATATCCAGGCGCGTGTGGCGCAGACGTCGGGCTATTTCCCGTGCATGATCGGACTTCGGGGTTTCGGGCGGCATGACCTCAGCGGTTTCAGCAGAAGCAAATGGGACGCCACCCTTTGCCGTCTCTCCCGTAGCGCTGCAGGTGCCGGCGGCGTGAGGCTAAGCTGGCCCCTCGACTTCGCTGGGGGCTGAACGGAGTGCAGCCCGGCGCTCCTTGTGGCGGCGATCCTCGAAGGCGAACCGGGGGCGGTTTTCCTGGGGCTGTTCCATCCGGTCTTCGCTGATCTCGCGGGGGACCAGGGTCATGTACCCGAGGTCGAAATGGACGTGATCGTCGGCGGTCTTGCCGGTGACGTGGCCGTACGGCAGCACGTTCACCTCGTCGCTCAGATCCTCGGCGATGTCGTTGTACTTCTCGATCGCTTCCTTCGTCTTCACGATGCTCGCGCCGATCCGGAAGATGTCGGCCGCGGTGCCCCACATGTGCGGGGAGGCGTGGTCGGCGAGCTTGTGGGAGGGCGAACGATAGCCGCCGTTCACGGCGATGTGCACCGACGCTCCGCAGGCGTTCCGGAACTGCTCGAGGTAGAAGGCGAGGATGCGGATCGCGCACGGCACGTAGCGCGGGTAGCCGTGCAGCCGCGACGCTTCCTTGAGGTCGGCCAGGATGAACTCATTCAGGCCGAAGTGCGCGGTGAGCCGGGTGGCCATCGCCACTTCGTGCGAGGGGATCTCGTAGAAGTAGCGGGGCAGACGGTGGCGGCGGCCTTCGGAGTCGCGCACCATGTCGCCCGGTTTGAGGATCGATCGGAGCTCGTCGTCGAGGTCGTAGGCGTCGACGACTTTCAGGCCCGGGGTTTCTACTGCCGTTTCACTCATAGATGTTTCCGGCGAGCGTATTGAAGATGTCGCGGGACACTTCCGCGACTGCCGTCCCGCGACCCTGCTCCGCCGGGAACTGCGTCAGGATCACGAGGACGTACGGTTTCCGCCCGTCGAGGTACACGATACCTGCATCGTGGTGAACCGTGGAGATGTTGCCGGTCTTGTGGGCCACCCGCGCCGCCTTGGGCAGTCCGGCCGGGATGCCGCTGCGGTACTGCTGGTCCATCATGATCTCGAGCATGTCGTCGCACGCCTGCTGCGAGTAGGCCTTCCCCTCGGCGATCATGCGCAGGAGCTTGAGCAGTCCGTTGGCGGTGACCGCGTTGTTCAGGCCCGCATCGAAGGCCCGCGAGTCCTCGACGCCACGCAGGACGTTCACGCCGTCGATCTCCAGCTCTTCGAGGGACTGCTGAACGGTCGAGATGCCGACCACCTCGACGAGCAGGTTCGTGGCGAGATTGCTCGACTTGGTGATCATCCAGTAGGCGAGCTCGCGGATGGTGAGTGTTTTGCCGAGGTGGCCGTAGACGTCGGGATCGGCGTCGCGGCCGAGGTCGAGCATGAACGGCTCCTGGTTGACGATGCTCGTGAAGCGGTTACGCACGTGCACGGGCGCGTCGAGCTGGAGGTCGCCGCGATCGATCTGGCGGAAGACGCCGAGGAGCACGGCCAGCTTCATCGTCGACGCGGCGTGAAAGTAGTGGTCGGCGTTGTACGACCACTGGATCGTCGTCTCGGCGTCGTAGAAGGAGATGCCGAGGTTGTCGAGCGTGTGCTCCTGCCGGATCTTGAGCACGTTGCGGTACAACGAGACTTCGGCCGCGGCGACCGAGTCGCGCTGCGGCGCAACCGGCAGCCTCTCTTCTTTGTGTGCCTTCGCCACCATCGCGAATCTTAGCGGAGGTGCAAGATGAGTGCTGAGTCAGACGAGTGTGCGCGAGCGGTGTCATCCCGCGCCTTGGCGCGGGATCCCCCGCCGACGGAGCGCGCACTCGGTTCCAGCAGGGGATTCCGCGCCAAAGGCGCGGAATGACACAGTCACCGCCCCAATCCGCGAAGGTAGCGGCCGATGCGCTCGATGCCCGCGGTCACCTGTTCCGCGGGCGCGGCGTACGAGATCCGCACGAAGCCCTGTCCGTGCGGGCCGAATGCGACGCCGGGGATGACCAGCACCGCGGCGTCGGTGGCCAGCGTCTTCGCGAACGCGATCGACTCGCAGGCCGGCACGGGCACGAACGCGTAGAACGCGCCGTCGGGCCGCGCGATCTCGACTTCGAGCTCGTGCCCGATCGCGTACAGCGCCGCCTCGCGCTGCTCCGCGAACTGCGCGCGCACCGCGGCCAGCCAAGACTGGTTCCACTCGCGCGCGTCGAAGATCGACTCCGCCAGCGCCTGCGCGAACACGGACGCGCACGTCGCGATGTACTGGTGCGCGGTGATGATCGTCTTCATCAATTCCGCGCGCGCATGCACCCAGCCGATGCGCAATCCCGTCATGGCGTGCGACTTCGAAAGGCCGTTCAGCACGATCACGCGATCGCCCATGTCCAGCATCGACGCCGGCGGCGCGTCGTACCAGATCTCGCGATAGACCTCGTCGGAGACGACGAGCTTCCCGAGCGCGGCAATGCGCTCCAGCGTTTCGCGAGGCGCGACGGAGCCGAGGGGATTGGACGGGGAGTTGACGACGATCAGCTTCGTCTTCGGCGTGATCTTCTTCTCGATCCCGGCGACGTCGATCTGCCAGTCGGGCGGCTCCAGCGTGTAGCGCACCGCGGTGGCGCCGCAGATCTCCGCCAGCGTGGCGTAGGCCACGAATCCCGGATCGGGCACGAGTACTTCGTCGCCGGGATTGACGAAGGCCGTGAAGACCGCGAAGAGGCCTTCCTGCGTTCCCGCGGTCACGCACACTTCGGTCTTCGCGTCGTACGCCGTGTTCTCGCAGAGCCTGCGCCGCAGGGAGAGGTTGCCGGCGTTCGCCGAGTAGCTCCACGGCTGCGTCGCCGCGCGCTGAGCCAGCTCGCGCAGACGCGCGTCCGGAACGACGTTCGGCTCGCCGATGCCGAGGTTGATGGAGAGGGGCGTCGCGAGGGCGTTGATCTGGCGGATGAGGGAGAGCTCGATTCCCGCAAGCCGCTGCGCGGCCTGCGGGAGTTGCTCGTTGCTGGTTGCTGGTTCCTTGCGGTTGGTCGTCGTCATGTCGAGGCTCCGCAAGCAACTAGCAACCAGCAACCAGCAACATCATCGCAACGCATCCTCCAGCGCCGTCGCCGAATCGGTCTTCTCGTCGCGATACTTCACGATCATCGGCGCCGCGATCTGCAGGCCGTGCTGCTCGGCGAACGCGCCTTTCATGGGGCGCGAGCCCGGCACGACCACGGCGCCGTACGGAACCTCTCGGCGATAGACCTGGCCGCGGACGACGTCGTAGATCGGCGTCGATGCGGTGATGACGACGCCCGAGCCGATGACCGCGCGGCCGCGCACGACGCAGCCTTCGTAGATGCCGCAGTTGCCGCCCACGACCACATCGTCCTCGATGATCACCGGCACGTTGCCCACCGGCTCGAGGACGCCGCCGATCTGCGCCGCCGCGGACAGGTGCACGCGCTTCCCGATCTGTGCGCACGAGCCGACCAGCGCATGCGAGTCGATCATCGTCCCCTCGTCGACGTACGCGCCGATGTTCACGAACGCGGGGGGCATCATCACCACGCCTTTGGCGATGTAGGACCCGCGACGGATCGACGAGCCGCCCGGTACGATGCGCACGCCGTCCGCGACCTTGAAGCGCCGCGCGGGAATGGTGTCCTTGTCGACGAACGAGAGCGAGCCGGAGGCGAACTCCGCGAGCACGCCGAAGCGGAACGCCGAGAGGATCCCCTCCTTCACCCAGGCCTGCGCCGTCCACGTGCCGTCCTCATCGCGCACAGCCGCGCGGATCGTGCCCTTCTCCAACTCGGTGAGAAACAGCCCGATCGTCTTCACCGCCTCGGTGCGGTCAGCGTTGTGGAGCGATTTGACGCGGTCTTCGATGGTGATCATGGTTCGAGGCTCAGAGGATCAAAGGTGCAGAGGCTCAGAGCGGGGTTCTCCTTTGAGCCTCTGAGCCTATGAGCCTTGAAGCCTCAGAGCAAGCCGCACTCTTCCAGAATCGCCCGCAACTTCCCCCGATTCGCTTCGCTCATCGGCGCGAGCGGCGCCCGCACCACATCCGAGGCCAGCACTCCCATCATCTTCAAAGCCGCTTTCGCCGGGCCGGGGTTGGATTCGATGAAGTTGCCGGTGAGGAGGGGGAGGAGGTGGTTGAGGATGGCGATGTCGCGGCCGTCGACCATCTCCCGCATGAGCCGCGGCACTTCGTTGCTGGCGACGGAGATCACGCCGTCGGCGCCGGCGCCGAGGAGGGGGAGGGTCCAGGCGTCGTCGCCGCTGAGGACGAGGAAACCTTTCGGGCGGTCGCGGAGGATCGACAGGATCTGCTCCATGTTCGCCGACGCTTCCTTTACGCCGACCACGTTCGGGATCTCGCCGGCCATGCGCAGCGTCGTCTCCGCGGTCATGTTCAGTCCCGTGCGGCCGGGGACGTTGTACATGATCATCGGGAAGCCGCTCTTCTTCTTTTCGACCGCCTCGGCCTGCGCGCCGAAGTGGCGTCGCAGCCCGTCGGGCGTCGGCTTGTTGTAGTAGGGCGTGATGGTGAGGATGCCGTCCGCGCCGAGGTCGATGGCCTGCAGTGCGAGCTCCACGGCGCGTGTCGTCGAGTTCGAGCCGGCGCCGGCCAGCACCGGCACGCGCCCGTTCGCGGTTTGAACGGTGATCTCGACGACGCGGCGATGTTCGTCCGCGCTGAGGGTCGGGTTCTCCCCCGTCGTCCCGCACGGCACGAGGAAGTTCACTCCCTCGGTGATCTGCCAGTCGACGAACTTCGCCAGGGCCGCTTCGTCGAGCGCGCCGTCGTCGCGAAACGGAGTCACCAGCGCGGTGCCAACGCCTTTAAACATCGAGTAGCTCATCGAACCGCAACAGCCCCTTCCTGCCGCGAATGTGCTCCGCCGCAAACACCGCGCCGCGCGCGAAGCCTTCGCGCCCACGGGCACGGTGCGAGATCTCGACCAGGTCGTCGGTGGAGTCGAAAAAGAGCGTGTGCAACCCGAACTCCGCTCCGACACGCGACGCGACGATGGGCGGATCGAGCTTGCCGCCGCTCCCGGTCTTCACCTCGGACGCGATCTTCAGCGCCGTCCCGCTCGGGGCGTCCTTCTTCTGCGAATGGTGGCGCTCCTCCATGCCCGCGGCGTACTGCGGAAAGCGTGCGAACAGCTCGCCCGCGCGACGCGCCAGCGCGAAAAGCGCGTTGGCACCCGGGGAGAAGTTCGAGGCGTAGACGCAGGCGATGCCCGCGGCGTCGACGCGCGAGCGCACGTCGTCGAGACGCTCGTTCCAGCCGGTGGTGCCGATCACGAGATCGAGCCTGTTGTCGCAGGCGATGCCGAGGGCGTGATCGAGCGCCGCGGCGTGCGAGAAGTCGATCATCACCTCGGCGCCGGAGATCGGCTCGTTGCGGTCGACGTCGAGGATGCACACGACGTCGTGTCCCGCCTCTTTCGCGACGCGCTCGATGGTCTTGCCCATCTTGCCGTAGCCGTGGATCGCGATCTTCATGCCGGCACCGCGACCTCGAACAGCGCGTGATGCACGGCCTTCACCGCCGCATCCGCGTTGGTGTCGTCGACGACGATCGACAGATTCAGGCCGCTGCGGCCGAGGGAGATCATCTTCACGGGCATCTGCCCGATGGCTTCGAGCACGCGGGCGCCGACGCGCGCGTCCGACATGACGTTCTGCCCGACCACGGCGATGATGCACTGCCCGTCTTCGAGGGTGACGTCGGCCATCTCGCCGAGACGCTTCTTGAGCTCGTCGATGTCGTGCTTCTCGTCCACCGTCACCGTCACCGACACCTCGGACGTCGCGATCAGATCGACCGAGATGCCCAGCCCTGCGAACACGTCGAAGAACTGCGCGAGGAAGCCGTGCGCGCCGAGCATCTTGTTCGACGTCACGTGCACCATCGTCACGCCGCGTTTGCGGGCGATCGAGCGCGGGCCGGCGTTCACTTCCGCGCCGGCGCGCGTGATCAGCGTGCCCGGCGACGCGGGGTTGTTCGTGTTGAGCACGCGGACGGGCACGTTCGCCTCGACCGCCGGTTCGAGCGTGCGCGGATGCAGCTTCGCGCCGAACTGCGCGAGCTCGGCCGCCTCCTCGAACGACAGGAGGTCGATGACGCGCGCCCCCGGCACGAGCCGCGGGTCGCAGGTGAGCAGTCCGTCGACGTCGGTCCAGATCTGCACTTCGTCCGCGCCGATGGCCGCCGCCGCGATGGCAGCGCTGTAGTCGGAGCCGTTGCGGCCGAGGGTGGTCGTGGCGCCGGCCTGCGTGCGTCCGATGAAGCCGCCCATGACCGGGATGCGACCGCGCTCGAGGAGCGGCACGAGATGCTTCGCCGCGGCCTCGCGGGTCCGGGTCATGTCCGGCGTCGCGCCGCCGAAGCGGTCGTCCGTCCAGATCACGTCCTCGGCCGACACGTACTCTCCCGGCAGCGCGCGCATCATCATGGTGTAGGCGAAGAGCACGGACGAGAGCTTCTCGCCGATGGACATGACCTTGTCCCGCGCGCGCATGGTGATCTCGCCGAGGAGGGCGATGCCGCGCAGGATCGTGTCGATCTCGTCGATCTGCTTGTCGAGTTGCTTGATGAACGCCTCGAGGAAGTCCGACTTGTGCTGCACGAGCCGCAGCGCGACGTCCTCGTGCCGCGCGCGCACGCCGCGCACGATCTCATCGACACGCGCCGGGTTCTGCGCGCATGCCGCGTCGGCAGCGGCCACGAGATCGTTCGTGACCCCGGCCAGCGCCGAGACGACGACCACCGGCCGCAACTCCCGCCGCTCCGCCACGATGTCGATCGCATTCGCCACACGGTCGGCATCGCCGACGGAGGTGCCGCCGAATTTGATGACGATCACGCGCCGCCTCCGGCGCGGTTGCTGGTTGCTGGTTGCTGGTTGCTCGTGGTTTTACGCCGGAGTGTCGCTCGCGGTGAACGCGCAACAGGCCGAACACCACGAGCAACCAGCAACCAGCAACCAGCAACAACAATCACAGCAACCCTCGACTCTTCAACAACTCCGCATTCAAGATCGCCGCGCCCGCCGCGCCGCGAATGGTGTTGTGCACCAGGGCGACGAAGCGGATGTCGAGGATGGGGCAGGGGCGGAGGCGGCCGACGCTCACGGACATGCCGCGCTCGCGGTCGCGGTCGAGTCGCGGCTGGGGGCGGTCGATGGCGTCGATGTAGTGGATCACTTTCTTCGGCGCGAACGGCAGGTCGAGCGGCGGGAAGCTCTCCATCGCCGCGCGGACGTCCTCGATTGCGGCGTGAGTGCGCAGCTTCGCGGAGACGGTCATCAGATGGCCGTCGATCGTCGGCACGCGGTTCACCTGCGCGGAGATCTTCATCGGCGCGTCGTCGAAGCGGCCGTCTTTCCAGCGCCCGAGGATCTTGCGGGGCTCGGTCTCGATCTTCTCTTCCTCGCCGCCGCCGATGTAGGGGATGACGTTGTCGAGGATCGCGTACGACGCCACGCCCGCGTAGCCGGCGCCGCTGATGGCCTGCATGGTCGTGACGTGAACCGCCTCGACGCCGAACGCGCGCTCCAGCGGCGCCAGGGCGATGGCCAGTCCCATCACCGAGCAGTTGGGATTCGTGACGATGTAGCCCTTGCGATGCTTGCGCTGCTCGTCGATCGCGTCGAGATGGTCCGCGTTGATCTCCGGGATCAGCAGCGGGACGTCGCGGTCCATGCGGTGATTCTTCGAGTTCGAGATCACGGCGCAGCCGCGGTTCGCGTACTCGTCTTCAGCCTCGCCGGCGACGGAGGAGTCGAGACCGGAGAAGAGCAGCTTCGACTCGAGGTCACCGCCGAGCGACTTGACGGTGAGGCCGGCCACGTCGTCGGGAACGAGCGACTCCAGACGCCAGTCCGCCGCGGCGCGGTAGGACTTCCCGGCGCTGCGATCCGAGGCCACGACTTCGTGGACCCGGAACCAGGGGTGATCGGCGAGGAGCTGGATGAAGCGCTGGCCGACGGAGCCGGTCGCGCCGAGGATGGCCACCGGCATGCGCTCGGTCTGCGGCGCAAAAAGCTCGGTGGCGACGGGAAGAGTTGCAGTCATCGGATGGGCTCCCTTGCAAAACGCGATTCTAGTCGCGGAAGCCGTCCGATTTCAGCGCGTTGCGCGCCTCTTGCCCCCGAGGTCCAGCGAGCGGCTGAGGAGCTTCTCGCCGTCGTACCACGTGATCAGCGCCCGGGCGTTCGTGACCATCACCACCTCGGTATCGCGCGCGTTGGACGCGAGCTGGAGCTGCACGGGTGCGTCGGTGCGGGTGTGATCGAAGGCGAAGCCGGCCACGCCGCCGCCGCGGGTCGCGTAGACGACGAGGCAGTTCGTCATGCCGCAGTCGATCCGCGGGCGCGCGTTCACGTCGACGTCGGCAGTGGTGATGCGACGCGTCGACTCGTTCGTGAGGCGATAGTGAATGCGGTTGGTCGATGACCAGACGACGGCGTACTTCGAGCCCGCCTGGGTGATGTGCGGCGCGCTCGTGTCAATGCCGGGCGCGGGAGCCGCGGTCTTCACGACCGACGCGCTGAGGGCGTCGAGTTGCGGCGGCGCGATGTCGCCGGCGACCGTCTCTACTCCGAAAGGTTGCGGCGCTGTCGCCGATTGGCCGTTCGCGTCGAGCGTCATCGCCACTGTCTGCTGCAGGCCGAGCACTTCCTGCCAGGCGACGATGAACGATGCTCCATCGGTGGTGACCGTGGGCGCGACGGCATCGCGGCTGGGATTCAGGACCGGAAGCTCGCGCGCCGGCGAAATGGCGCGGCCGGCGGAGTCGAGAAGCGCGACGTGGACGCGCGCGTGCCCGGTCTCGTTCTTCTCGCTCCACGCGAGCAGCACGTTGCCGCGCGCGGCGGCCAGCGCGTGGTTCGCGCCGAAGTCCGGACGGAGGAACGGGCCGTGGCTGGTTTCGATGATGCCCAGAGCGATGAGGGTGAAGAGGGAGATCGTTTTCATGGGTCGGTGGCTCGGTGTTTGGTGGGTCCGATGCGCAGTGTAACCCCGGCGAGCTTTTCCCCGTCCGTGCCCATGCTCCTCCAGGTGACGAGCGCGCGTGTTGCCGAGGTCAGCACGACCTCCGGCTCGCGCTCGATGCGCTCGCTCTTCGCGACCGTGAAGAAGGTGGGCCAGGCGCGGCTGGTGTGGTCGAAGACGAACCCTTCGACGTCTCCCTTGAGCGTCCCGTAGACGACGACACATTGCGTCGCTCCGCACGCGATGCGAGGCCGCGCCGATTCGTCGACGTTGGCGTTCACAACTCTGCGCTGCAGCTCGTAGGAGAGTCGATAGTGGATATCGTTCCGCGTCGTCCAGACGATCACGAACTTCGTTCCCGCGGCGACGATCACCGGCGCGCTGGCCTCGGTCGCGAACGCGATCTCCGTTGCTGCTGCCGCGCCGGCCTGCCAGGCAATCGCGTAGTAGTAGGTCGTGCCGCCGGGGCGGCCAATCGTGCCCGTGACCACCCGCCTGGACGTCACGTGGCCAACGCTGCCGTCCGCGGCGACGGCCATGGGCACCATGTTCACCGCTCCGATCGGCATGCCGGCGGCCGCGACGCGCCACGAATTCTTCGTGCCGGTGTAGACCGCGTACGAGCCGTTGTGCCACGTGACGCGTGCGGGCTCGTACTCATTGCCGGGGATCGTGACCGGATTGCCGACCGGCTGCGGCGCGCCGGTCGGCTCGAGGCCGGGTCCGAGTGCCAGAGCGACCGACTGCTGGACGCCGAGCACTTCCTCCCAGACGACGAGGAACGACATGCCGTCCGTGCCCACGGCGGGAACGACCGCGTCGCGGTTCGGCGACAGCGCGGGCAGCACGCGGATCGGCGAGATCGCTTCGCCCGCCGCGTTCAGCAGAACGACGTGCACGCGTGCGTGACCGCTCTCGACCTTCTCGCTCCAGGCGAGCAGCACCCGGCCCCGGGCGGCGACGATCGACTGCACGCCGCCCCGGTCCGGCCTCGCGTACGGGCCATACGTCTGTTCGGCGGTTCCGAGGGTGAGCAGAAAGAGCAGCGGCAGCATCTTCACGGGGATTGATACGATCCTCGCATGCTCTCCGTCGAGGACGCCCAGGCACGTGTGATGGCGGAAGTCGTCGCCGGTGACGCCGAGCTCGTCTCACTCGACGAAACGCTCGGCCGCGTGCTGCGCGAGGAGATCATCGCCGCGCACGACGCGCCGGCCGCGGACAACAGCGCGATGGACGGCTACGCGGTGCGCTTCGACGACATCGCCAACGCGCCGGTGACACTGCCCGTGCGCGGCGACATCCCCGCGGGGCGTCCGTCCGCGACGCCGCTCGAGCCGGGAACGGCGATGCGCATCATGACCGGCGCATTCGTCCCGGCCGGCGCGGATACGGTGGTGCAGATCGAGCTCACCGACGAAGGGACGGAGCGCGTGACGATTCATCAGGCGCTCAAACGCGGCGCGAGCATCCGCCGCCGCGGCGAGGACGTGCACGCGGGCGACGTCGTGTTGCGTCCCGGCGTGCGCATCGGTCCGGCCGAGATCGCGCTGCTCGCCGGCGCGGGCAGGGCGGAGGTGCGCGTCGGGCGCCGTCCGACGGTGGCCATCCTTTCGACCGGCGATGAGCTCCTCGAGGTGGGATCGCCACCGGAGCCCGGCAAGATCGTGAACACGAACACCCATCTGCTCACCGCGCTGGTGCGAGAGGCGGGCGCCATCGCCCGGCCGCTGGGCATCGTGCGCGACACGCGAGAGGCGACCATTGCCGCGTTCGAGCGGGCCATGGAGTCGGACATCATCATCTCGTCCGGCGGCGTCTCCGTCGGCGCGTACGACTTCGTGAAGGACGCGCTGCAGGCACTGGGCGCGGAGACGAAGTTCTGGCGTGTATCGATGAAGCCGGGCAAGCCGGTCGTCCTGTCGCGGCTCGGCGAGAAACTGATCTTCGGACTGCCCGGCAACCCCGTCTCCTGCTTCGTGGCCTTCCACCTCTTCGTCGCCCCGGCCTTGCGCAAGTCGATGGGACAGGAGGTGCGCCTCTTCCCTCCCTCCGTCCGCGCGCGACTCACGGCGCCCGTGCGCGGCGCCGCCGAGCGCCGCGTGTACGCGCGCGTTCACGTCTCCGCCGCCGAGGGCGCATTGATCGCGACGCCGCTCACGTCGCAGAGCTCCGGCGCACTGACGTCGATGCTCGACGCGAACGGCCTCGCGGTGATTCCAGAGGGGACGCTGAGTGTGGAAGGCGACGCCGAGGTGGTGCTGATCGGCCCCATGGGCTAAGCAGCACGCTTTCAATCGACCCACAGAGAGACGACGAGGAGGCCTCCCGGTCGTCTCTCTTTCGTGGGCGGACTGAGTGCGATCGCCTAGATCCCCGCCACGCTCAGCTCCGCGAGCATTCGCGTGAGTCGCCGCGACTCCACATCGCCTTTCTCGTACGTCCTCCGCAGCAGTTCCACCTGATCGTCCGCCTCGGCCGCCGAGATGGTGAAGCCGTTCGGGGGCTGATTGGCCTCGCGGCGTGGGCGGGCGTTCCAGCGATGACCGTCGTAGGTCCATTCGACGTAGCCCGCGATCGGGCGCTGCCATGCCGAGGTCAGGGTCTCGTCGCCGATGACGTTGGCCTGGCGGTCGCCGCGCGCGTTGGCCTCGAGGGCGCGGAGAAGCTCCGCCGCGGACGCCGCGATCAGCGCGCGCAGCGTTTCGTTGTCCTCGAGGAACTGCACGCCGGTTCGATCGGTATCAATCGCGCGAGCGGTCGCGGCGAGGATCTCCACCTCCTGCCCGCGCCAGTAGAAGCGCAGCAGGCCGCGCGCGGCGCCCGGGATCGGCTCGTCGTGCTGGATCTGGGCGCCGCTCGCGCTCACGTCGACGAGCTTCACCGTGAAATCGCCGAACCAACCGTCCAGCGGCTCGGTCAGGCTGAGGCGTTGATAGGCGCGACGCTCGTCGTTCACGGAATCGGTTTTACATCGGTGATCCAGTACGCGCGATCGGTGACATGCAACTTCGCTTCGATCCGGGTCTTGTCGGCCGGCAACGACGCAACATCCGCGCCGCGAACCTGGTAGTCCATCACCATCGCCGTCATGAAGTCGGGGATGGCCTCGTGGTCGACGTTGAGGGTGTTGTCGGATGCGCGCCGCCCGAGGATCACGCCGCGAACGGTGTATAGCTTCTCGCCCGGCTCGCTCAGTGGCTTCGGATCCTCCTTTTCACCACACGCAAAAACGACGAGGGTGA
This sequence comes from Thermoanaerobaculia bacterium, assembly GCA_035536275.1. Lineage (GTDB taxonomy): Bacteria > Acidobacteriota > Thermoanaerobaculia > Gp7-AA8 > Gp7-AA8 > QHVT01. Next base: position 2,323 of record DATLOL010000127.1, on the reverse strand, counting down.
TGAGAAGAAGAGTCGCGCGCCTCATGGATTAGGCTGATTGTATGATCCGCGGATGCTTCCAGAGAAAACGTTCGAAGGGCGCGTCGGGATCATCACCGGCGGCGCGACAGGAATCGGTAACGCCATCGCCCGCGAGGTCGCGCGCCTCGGCGCGCGCGTCGTGATCTGCAGCCGCAAGGAAGAGAACCTCGCCAAGGCCGTCGAACAGATCAAGTCGGAGACGGGTCGCGCCGACGCAGCCAGCTACCACGTCCTCGACGTCCGCGACGCCGAGGCCGTCGAGGCCATGGCCGCGAAAGTCGACGCCGACTTCGGACGCATCGACTTCCTCCTGAACAACGCCGCGGGCAACTTCATCGTGCCGGCCGAGGGGCTGTCGGTGAATGGCTGGAACTCGGTGATCGGGATCGTGCTGAACGGCACGTTCTACTGCTCCAGCGCCGTCGGCAAGCGCATGATCGAGAAGAAGACCGGCGGCGTGATGCTGAACGTCATCGCCAACTACGCGTGGACGGGCGGGCCGGGCGTCGTGCACTCGGCGTCCGCGAAAGCGGGCGTGCTCGCTCTGACGCGCACCCTGGCCGTGGAGTGGGCGCGCCACAAGATCCGTGTGAACGCGATCGCGCCCGGGCCGGTGCACACGCCCGGCGCGTCGGAGCGTCTCTTCCCCAGCGAGGAGATCGCGGAAGGCATCCGCAAGACCATCCCCCTGCGCCGTTTCGCGAATCTGCAGGAGATCGCTCAGTCGGCGTCGTACCTGTTGAGCGATTTCTCGTCGTACGTGACCGGCGAGAACTTCGTCATCGACGGCGGCCAGTGGCTCTCCGGCGCGGACTACTTCACGCGGCTGAAGCAGATGATCCCCATCGCCCGTTAGCCCTGAGCGAGCGCCAGCGAGTCGAAGGGCCAGTGGAGCCCTTACGTCGTGCGTGCCTCGCTGACGCTCCGTTGACCCTTCGACTCGCGGTGCTCGCTCAGGGTTGAAGATACGAAAGCGCCACCCGCGCCAGCGCCCGCACGCCCAGCGCGAGTCCGCTCTCGTCCACGTAAAACAGCGGCGAGTGGTTCGACGCCGCCTGCTCCGGCGTCTGGTCCTTCGGTCGCGTCCCGAGCCAGAAGAACACGCCCGGGACCTTCTGCTGGAAGAACGAAAAATCTTCGCCGCCGAGGACGGGATTGGCGAGGCGGACGTCGGCGCCGAGGCTGCGCAGCGTCGGGACGATACGCTCGGTGAGGTCGGGATCGTTGTAGACGATCGGATAGCCGTTTCCCATCGTCACCGTCGCCGTCGCTCCCGCCCCCTCGGCGATGCTCGTCGCCGTGCGCCGGATGCGCGCGTGGATGTCCTCGCGCATCTTCGCGTCCAGCGAGCGGATCGTGCCGATCATCTCCACCTCATCCGGGATGATGTTGCCGCGCACGCCGCCATGGATGGCGCCGATCGTGACGATGGACGGCGCGAGCGTGGAGTCGACCTGGCGGCTGGGGATGGTCTGCAGTCCTAGGACGATCTGCGAGGCCACGACGATCGGATCGACGCCGAGCCACGGATACGCGCCGTGAGTCTGCTTGCCGCGCACGACGATCTTCAGCTCGTCGGTCGCAGCCATCATCCCCTGCGGGCGATAGGCGATCTCGTTGACGGCGAAGCGCGACGTCACGTGCAGGCCGAACACGGCGTCGACCTTCGGGTTCTCGAGCACGCCCTCCTTCACCATCAGCTTCGCCCCGCCTTCCTCACCCGCCGGCGCGCCCTCCTCGGCCGGCTGGAAGATGAACTTCACCGTACCCGGGATCTGCTGGCGCATCCCGGCGAGGACTTCCGCGACGCCGAGGAGGATGGCGACGTGGGCATCGTGCCCGCAGGCGTGCATGACACCGACTTCCTGCCCGTTGTACGTCGTGCGCACTTTCGAGGCGAACGGCAGATCGACCTGCTCGGTCACCGGCAGCGCGTCCATGTCCGCGCGCAGCGCCACGACCTTGCCCGGTTTCCCGCCTTTGAGGATGCCGACGACGCCGGTGTGCGCGACTTTCTCGGTGACCTCGATGTTCAGCGCGCGCAGCCGGTCGGCGACGAGCTTCGCGGTGCGCACCTCGCGGTTGCCCAGCTCGGGATGCTGATGGATGTCGCGCCGCGTGGCGATGACGTCTTTCTCGACGCGCGCGGCGGCGGTGTCGATCTGCGCGGACAAGGTGGCGGCGATGATAAGCGGGAAGAGCATGGTGATGATTCTAGATGCGCGTTGTTGTCGGTTGTCAGTTGTCGGTTCTCTGTGGTGCCTCGGTTTCAGGCCACACACCGCAGACAACCGACAACTGA
>DATLOL010000126.1:0-2453 GCA_035536275.1 Thermoanaerobaculia bacterium | reverse complement strand
AAACGAGGCGATGATGCGTGCGAAGGCGTGCCGGGCCAGCTCGAATGCCACCGTCGTGAATAGCGCCGCGACCAATGCCGTTCGCGCGCGCACCCGGCGAAGGGGCAAGACCTTGTACAATGCGAAGAACATCAGAAGGATCACGACGAAGGCCACGAGTTGCCCCAGCCAATACTGCAACGACCCAATCGCCTCGGCGCGTATCCCTAGCTCGCCGAGCATGCGGACGCCCGACTGCGTGTAGATGGCGAGGTAGGTGCTCACCGCCGCATAGAAAACGATCAGGACCGAAGCGATGACCGTGATCTTGATGTCGAAGATCTTGCCAGCGACGATGCCGCGCTCGTTCTCGACGTCGAAGACCTCGGCGAGCACCGTCCGCAGTGAGCCGAAGAGCCGCGTCGAGAACCAGACGAAACCAATCGCACTGTAGATGGCCAGTGAGGTCCGCGCGCGCACGACGTCGTTCAGTATCGTGTAGGTCGCCGTCCGAACCGCTTCAGCCTGCGGCGGCAACAGCGCGTCGAGCATCGACGTAATCAGCGCCGACGACGACGCCGCGTCGCGGTCGAGCAGGAAGGTCAGGCCGCTGACGACGAGGAGGAAGAACGGCACGACGGCGAGCAGGATGTTGAAGGCCAACCCGCCGGCGAGGAAGAAGATATTGTCTTCGCCGCTGTTGTCCCACACGCGGCGCGCGTAGTCACGAAGGATCCATCCCGCGTGCGTGACGAGGGAACGAGATGCCATCTCCTCGTCCGGGGGAGGGAGAACCCTCGCCGGCGCGGGCGGTGCGCTCGGGCTAGATGCCAGTCTCGTCGTCGAGGTCGAGCAGGCCGTCGCCCGCCGCCGTCGCTGGCGGCTGGGTCCGACCGGCGCGAGCGACGTCCGCACCCGCCTGGTACGCAGCCTTCGTCTCGGCGATCCGTCGCTCCAGCTCGTCGCGCGCGTCCTGCGCGGCGTCCCGTCCGGCCCGCACGGCGCGCTTCACCTGCTGCCGTCGCACCTCGACGGCATCGCGCGCGGCGTCAACGCGGTCTTCGACCGTTCTCCGCGCCGTCTCGATGGTGCCGACGACCGTGTCAGTCACGTCCTCGGCGAGGTCGTGCGCGGCTTGCTGCGCACGGCGCGCCTGCAGCTTGAGACGATACCTCGTGTCGGCGCCGGACTGCGGCGCGAACAGCAGCGCGAGCCCCGCGCCGGCGACGAGGCCCCAGAAAAAGGAGCCCATGCTGTTCTCGTGCTTCTCGATGACGACGATCGGCTCGCCTTCCTCGAATTCGTAGTGCGCCATTGGCCTCTCCTGTAGCTCCGCGTCGTCAGCGGGCCTTCTTGCCCGCCTTCCCTTTTGCCTGCGCCCGCGACGGCGTCGCGGGCGTTTCCACGCGCCGCGCCGCGCGCTTGTCCACATCTCCCGCACCGTTGCCGGCCGCCGCCGCCGGTGTCGCGACTGCCGCCACACCGTTGAGCAGCGCTAGCAACTCCGTGTGCACGTCGGCCGTGGCGACGCCAAGGATTCGCGCCGTTCGCGCAGCATCACCGCCAGTCGACGCAAACGTACGAAGCACGACCTGCCGGCGCGCGTCGGCCGCGGTCGATCCGATCGGGATGCTTACGGCGGACGGCGTGTCACCGCCCGTCCGCAGATGCCGTGGCATGATGTCGGCCAGCGTGATCTTCGGCGCGCGAGACATGATGACGGCGCGCTCGATGGCGTTCTTCAGCTCGCGAACGTTGCCGGGCCAGTGGTACGAGAGAATCCAGTCCCACGCCGCGTCTTCGATGGCCGCCACCTGCTTCCCGTTCTGCGTCGCGAAGCGCTCCAGGAACTCGTCCGCCAGCAGGTGAATGTCGTTCGCCCGTTCACGCAGCGGCGGCAGACTGATGTCGACGACGGCGAGCCGGTAGTAGAGGTCCTCGCGCAGGTCGCCTTCAGCAACCGCCTTCTGCACGTCACGGTTCGTCGCCGCCACGACACGGATGTCGACCGGAATCTCCTTCTTGCCGCCGAGGCGCCGAACGGCGCGCGTTTCGAGCGCGCGGAGGAGCTTCACCTGGATATCCGGCGACATCTCGGCCACTTCGTCGAAGAACAACGTTCCGCCGGATGCCAGCTCGAACGCTCCTTGCTTCTCGTTCGTCGATCCGGTGAAGGCGCCCTTCTCGTGCCCGAACAGCTCGTTCTCGAGGATCTCCTTGGGGAGCGCGGCGCAGTTCAGAGCGAAGAACGGTCCGCGCACGCGCTCGCTCTTCTGGTGGATCGCGCGCGCGACCAGCTCTTTCCCCGTGCCCGACTCGCCGAGGATCAGCACGCTCGCGGTCGACGCCGCTACCGCCTCGATGATCTTGTAGACCTCCCGCATCACTTCGGACTGCCCGGTGAGCTCGCCGTAGTGCGTGAGGTTCTCGATGCGAGCCGACAGCTCGCGATTCTTGCGGAGGACCGCGTACTG
>DATLOL010000125.1:0-45946 GCA_035536275.1 Thermoanaerobaculia bacterium | reverse complement strand
GCCCGCCGAACGGCTTCGGCGGGCTGAAGCCCGCCGCTCCACAGGTCTCGGGATAGAGCCACGTCTCCGCCGCCGAGAAGATCCCGCCCAGATCCTCCGCGTCGACGAAGTCGTCGCGGACGATCACCGCGGCGTTCGTGTAGCGCACGACGTACTCTTCGAAGTAGCGGCGCTCCTCCAGCACGTAGCGGATCATCGCGCCGAGGAACACGAGATCGCTGCCGGCGCGCAGGGGCAACCAGTAGTCCGACATCGCCGACGTGCGCGTGAAGCGCGGGTCGACGTGAATGACCTTCGCGCCGTTCTTCTCCCGAGCCTCGATCACCCACTGGAAGCCGACCGGATGGTTCTCCGCCATCGACGAGCCCATGATCAGGATGGCGTCGGCGTTGGCGAGGTCCTGCTGGGCGGTGGTCGCGCCGCCGCGTCCGAGGGAGGTGCCCAGACCGGGCACCGTGGAGCTGTGTCATATCCGGGCCTGATTGCTCAGGCAGACCATCCCCAGTCCGGCGGTGAAGAGCTTCTTGATCAGGTAGTTCTCTTCGATGTCGAGCGTGGCGCCACCGAGGTGAGCGACGCCGGTCGTGTGCATGTGCTCATCGTCGAAGGTGCGGTTGCGCGACGTCCACATGCGGTCCGCGACCATCTCCACCGCGGACGCGAGGTCGAGCTCGACCCAGGCGCGCGATCGCGGGGCGCGGTACTTCACCTTCGTCGCGCGGGCGGGATGCGTGACCAGCTCGTAGCTCGCCGAGCCTTTGGGACAGAGGTGGCCGCGCGAGATGGGCGACTGCGGATCGCCTTCGATGCTGACGACGCGTCCCTCGCGGTGAAAGACGAGCTGTCCGCATCCGACGCCGCAGTAGGGACAGATCGAGCGCGCGACGCTCGTCGTGTCGTTCTTCGGGCGCAGGACGCGGGTGGCGTCGCTGACGGCAGCTTCGCGATCGCCGCGAAGCTGCCGTACCAGCGGCCACTTCAACAGGAGCTCGGCCAGCACGCGCTCGATTCTAACGCGGGGGGACGACCGGGGGCCTCCGGCGGCCGGGCCCCGGGCCCGGACCCGTCTGGCAGGCCAAGCCTCCGCGACACATTCCGTTGTCTCGCACGAGTGTCGCGGAGGCTTGGCCTGCCAGCGGGGTCCGGGGCCTGAGGCCCCGGCCGCCGGAGGCCCCCCGTCGTCAGTCCGCCGTCTGAATACGAATCGAGCCGACCGTCACCGTTCCCGCCCGTGTCGTCTCGCGCGTCGGCTCGAACGTCACGGCGATGTCCGACTCCGGCGGATTGCCGAGGCGTGCGAGCTCGCTCGTGACGTCGTAGAACAGCAACCGGTGTCCCGGCTTCTCGCTCTCGTCGTGTCCGGCGTGGCGGTCCATGACGCCGAACCAGCTGATGGTCGCGACGAAGACGCGCTGCGCCGGATCGCTCTTTCTGCTTAGGTGAATCTGGTAGCTCACGCCGGGATGGCCACCCTCGATGCGCACTTCCTGGAGGATCAGCACCGAGCGTCCCGGCGCCACCTCGATCTCCTCCGGCACCGGCACCTCGGGCGCCTCCAGCGTGACCGGTGCGAGTGGCACGGTCAGGGTGCGGCCCGTCAGCGAGACCGGCGCAGGCGTGCTCACCGTCGCGCGATCCGCCGCGGGTGTTTCCGGCGCCTCGGGGACGGGCACCTCGCTCGGCGGGACGCAGTTCGTAGTCTGGTCGTAGATGTAGTCGATGCCGCCCGGCTCAAAGAGCTGCGACACCTTCATCGAGACCTTCGCGCCGTTCTCGTCGACGAAGGTCCAGCTCTGATCGAACCACGACTGGGGCATGCCCAGATTGGCTTTGGCCCAGGCGAGATTGATCGTCGCGCCGTTGGCCTTCTTCACCATCCAGCACTGCCAGAGGCGGTCGATGTTCGCGTGATGCATGTAGAAGACAGGATCGAGGCCGGCCATCGGCACGCGGCCGATGTCAGGGGCCTGGCAATCCCAGCCCGTGCCGCAGTGCATCGCGCCGTGGGGCTGCCCCTCGAGCGTCGAGGAGAAGTTGCTGAAGCCGTTGAAGTCGAAGGCCTGCTCGGCGCTGCCGGTGTCTTTATCGATCGCGGTGGTGCTCGCGTTCAGACCCGGGGTGCGGAACGTGTCGATCATCCAGGCCGAGGCGCCGTTGCGGACCAGCTTCGGGAGCAGGATGTCGCCGCTGCCGTTGACGTCGTCGTAATAGTCCCAGTACGGCAGCGAGAAGTTCGGGTCGCCCGACGTCTTGCGCATGGTCCGCTCGAGGTACTTGAGGTACATGCGATGCCACGGCAGGAACTGCATGTTGCCGTGCTGGCATTTGGCCCACACGCTCTGGGTGATGCCGCCGTCGGCGGGGACGCTGAAGCTCTGCACGTGGTTGTAGTAGGAGATGCACAGGTTCAACTGGGCGCCGGTGAGCTGGCCGCAGTGATTGTTGTCCGGCGCGGCGTTCTTGAACGCCTGGGCGGTGCCCATGGGGCTGGTGGGGCCGAAGTAGCCGTGCATGTTGGCCCAGTAGTTCCAACTGGTGCGGAACCCCGCGGTCGTTTTCCCCAGCGTGTTGCGTGCCTTCATGCCCCGCACGGCTTTCGAGAGCGCGGTCACGCGCGCGGGACTGTTCGCGAAATCGGAGGCGCTGATCCGCTTGAATTGCGCGGACGCGCCGGTAGCGACGAATAGGACGACCAGGATCGATCCTGCGATACGCTTCATTGCGGTGTTCCCCCCTGTAACAAGGAGTGTTGGGGGACAGAACTTCCCTACCCCGTATGACCCGCATCCACCGCATCGACGCCAGCGGCACGACCGAGCTCGACGACGCGCTCGTCGTCGAGGAGCCGCTGGAGATTCGCGTCAACGACCGCGCCGTCTCGGTAACGATGCGCACGCCCGGGGACGACTTCGATCTCGCGGCGGGGTTCCTCTTCACCGAGTCGATCGTGCGCAGCGCGGAGGACGTGGCGGAGCTGCGGCACTGGGGCTCGCCGAACGTCGTGCGCGTGGCCTTGCGCGAGGGCGTGCGGGTCGACTTCGCCCGGCTGCAGCGCAACTTCTACTCCACCTCGTCGTGCGGGGTGTGCGGGAAGGCATCGATCGATGCCGTGCGCGTACACACGACGCCTCTCGACTCTTCCTTCGAAGTCGCGGCGCCGGTGATCGCGTCGCTGCCCGCCGCATTGCGCGCCGCGCAGACGACGTTCGACGCGACGGGCGCGATCCACGGAGCGGGGATCTTCTCCGCAGACGGCACGCTGCTCCGCGCGCGCGAAGACGTCGGCCGGCACAACGCCGTCGACAAGGTCATCGGCTCGTTTTTCCGCGAGGGCGTCTCCCTCGGCGACGCGATCCTGGTGGTCAGCGGACGGGCGTCGTTCGAGATCGTGCAGAAGGCGATCGTGGCCCGCCTCCCCGTGCTCGCGGCGGTCGGGGCGCCATCGACGCTGGCGGTGGAGCTCGCGCGCGAGATGGGACTCACGCTCTACGGCTTCGTGCGCGACGGGCGCTTCAACGCGTACGCGTGAACGCGTCGGCGTCGCTTACAATAACCGCGTGGCCCTGGTCCGAGCCGTCGTCTTCCTCCTCCTCGCGAACGCGATCTTCGCGCAGGCGAAGCTCGGGAATGACTCCGTCTTCGAGGAAGGCGCCGGCGAAGGGGAACGCGCGTTCTTCACCAGCGGGGGAGTGATCTTCCGCACCGACGCCACCGCGGCCGGCACGACCAGGCTCTTTGCCGGCATGAACCTGCGCAAACCCGTGGCCTGGAAAGGCCGGGTCTACGTCATCGACAACTTCGGCGCGCTGATGATGAGCGACGGCGTCACGGTGCTGAAGCGCCGCGCGATCGATCTCGTGCCCGTGGTCGACCTGATCACGAACGGCGAGTCGCTGCTGTACGTGGCCGGCTGGATCACCGGCCCGACGATCCGGCTGGTCGAGCTGCGCCGCACCGACGCGAACCTCGAGAACGACACGTTCGTCGCGCGGTTCGACGGCCGCCTCGGCAAACCGGTGCGCGCCTGAAGGCGCATCTATTTCACGGTGCAGGATCGCGCGACGCAGAAGCTGTCGCTGTGGACTTCCGACGGCACGCCGGAAGGAACCGTGGAACTGCACAAGGGCGCTGTCATCCTGCAACCGTCCGGCGAGCGGATGTTCTTCTCCGCCGCTTCCGCGCTCTTCGCCACCGACGGCACGCCCGCCGGCACCATCCGGATTCCGGCCGGGGGCACCGTGGTCGGGCGCGACCGCGACTTCGCGCTGATCGCGACGGCCACGGATCTCTGGCGTAGCGACGGCACCGCCGCGGGAACCACGCGCATCGCGGCGCTTCCCGACTCCGGCGTGTTCGCGGTCATGATCAGCGGCGACCGCGTCGTCGCGATCAGTTGGGGTTTTCGCGTGCATCTCATCCGCCTCGTCGATGGCGGCTACAGCACCTACCGGCTCGCGACATTCACGCCGCGGCCGGCAGGGGCCATCTCCTGGGAGCAGAACGCGTGGTGGCAGCTCGGAAGCCGGCTGCTGTTCTGCCAAACGAAGGTCACCGGACAGACCTGCTGGTCCTCGGACGGCACTCCCGACGGCACGTACACGCTGCTCGACGAACCGTTGAACGAGAATGGCTCGCGCCCCGCGGTGAAGATTGGCGAGCGGCTCGTCTTCGAGCGCGCAGACCCGATCCACGGCAACGAGCTGTGGATCACCGACGGCACGCGCGAAGAGACCCGGGAGATCGCGAACCTGACTCCCGAGGCCACCGTGCGCGGACGGGTGACCGATGCGCGCAGCGGCTCTCCGATCGCGGACTCGGAAGTGTCGGCGTGGCAGAACGGCGAGCAGGTCGCCTCAGTGCGCAGCGACGCGAACGGCGGGTACGCGATCGAGGGCCTGCGCGGCAGCGAGCATCGCCTGCAGGTGCGCAGCACCACGCATGTCACGCAGACCTGGCCGAAGATCGACTGTCCGCCTTGCGGTGCCGGCGCGGGCACGATCGTTCGCGCCGCCGCGGGCGAGACGGCGAAAGACATCGACTTCGCCTTGACGCGCGGCGCGTTTCTGAAGGGGCGCGTCACCGATTCCTCGGGCGCGCCCGTCGCGTCGATGCCGGTCGTGGTCGCCGAAAGCCCTGAGGCCGTTCCCGCCGCGACGGTGATCACGGATGCGAACGGCGAGTACGTCAGCACCCCCCTCGCACCGGGGAAGACCTGGACGGTCTTCACGGGGGTGCGAGACGGATGGGCGCGCTCGTTCCACGGTCCGCGCGTCGAAACGAGCGAGGGCCCCGTCGGCGGCATCGACATCACCGCGAAGAAGTGGGGAAAGATCCGCGTGCGCATCCAGGACGCGCACACCGGTGAGCTGATCCGCCACGACATCCGCATCCGTGTGTGGGGCCTCGGCAACGCCGGTCACACGAAGACCATCAGCGGCGAGCTCGAGCTGACGCTGCCGGACGGCGATCACTATTTCGCCGCTCTTCCGTTCTCGAGCGGAGCCTACGCGTCGACGTGGTACCCGAATGTGCCCTGCTCGTCCGAGTATTGCGACTCCGGCCCCGGCGGCCAGACCGTCAGCGCCGAGCCCGAAGGCGTGCGGCACTTCACTCTCGTTCTGAAGCCGCTCGGCCCTCGCATCACCGGACGGGTCGTGGCGGCGGACACGGGAGCGCCGATTGCCGGAGCGGTCGTGACGGCGTGGAGCGCCGACGGATGGGACCTGAACGGCACGAGCACGGCCGCCGATGGCACGTACACGGTCGGGCCCGACCAACGGCTCACGCGCACGACGCGGGTCAGCGCGCAAAAGTACGGCGAGTACGTCCTGGCGTCGACAGCCGCCAGTGCGCGCGATCTCGAGATCTCGACGGCGAATGTGACGCTGCATCCGATGGCCACAGTCCGGGGCACGGTGACGGACGCAGTCACGAATGAAGCCGTCGCGTTCCCCGACGTGCAGTTGATCGCGCCGGACGGCCGCTTGGTCGGATCGCAGCGGCAGACGCCGTTCGCAATGCGGGCGAATCCCGGAACCTACACGCTGCGCATTACGCGCAGGGGCTGGGAGATGATCGAGCGCACGATCACACTCGATCACGGCCAGGTGTTCGACGCCGACGTCACGCTCCGCGCGCAATGCGGACGGCTGCTCACGCCGCAGGTGATGCGCGTTCCCGCATCGAGCAGCAACGCGACGATCGCGTTCGAGCGGCCGTGCAGCTTCTGCGTCGTGCAGTTCTTCAACACGCAGTCGTCCACGAGCGCTCCCAGTACGTCACTGACGTTTTATGTTCCGCCCAACATCCGGAGGGAGCCGCGCAGCGCGCGCCTGCAGTTGCCGGGAACGTTCGTGACCATCGAGCAGGACGCCGCGCCGCCGCCGCCTCCGCCGCCGCCGGTACGGCGCCGCTCAGCGGGTCAATGAGCGCGGGTGCGCTACTCTCTCTCGTGGTGTTTTCGGCTCCCCTTGCACTGATCATCGTCACGTTGCCTGCATTCGCGACGACGATCACGGTCACCTCATCCGGTGATGTCGTCGACGGCGACGTCAGCAGTTCCGCTGCTCTGCTGGCCCGTCCTGGTTCGGATGGGATCTCGCTTCGGGAGGCGATGACCGCCGCGGGAAGCGGCGACGTCATCGAATTCGCGCGCGCGCTCGAGAGCGCGACCATCTTCATCGGGACTCCGCTGCCCGAAGTCACGCGTAAAGGCGTGACCATTCGGGGTTTCGACCGCCCTGACAGGACACCGGCAATCACGCTGTCCGGGGCCAGGCAGGATCAGCCGGCGCGCGGCGCATTCATCGTCAGCGCCAGCGATTTTACGTTGTCCGGATTGCGGCTTCACGATGTCGTGCGCTCGCGGCCGGTGATCATCGATGCCGCGCGTGGCAGCGCACTCACGCTCGAGAACATCCGTATCCAAAGGGTGGTTTTCGAGACGACGTTGCCGGGAGCCGATGTCGGCATCTGGCTCACGAACGGCGAAAATCCGAAGCGCTCGATCCGTGCGGTCACCGTGACGGGCAACCGATTCGAGCGGTGGGACGGCTGCGCCATCCTGATCGACTCGATGTCCACCAGCGGCACGATCACCGACGTGCTCATCGACGACAACGTGATGAGGCGCGGAGGGGGAACGGGCTGTGGAATCGGCCTGGGGACGAATGACCGATCGGCTTCTGCCTCTCAGAGCCGCGTCGTGGTGTCGCGGAACGAGATCAGTGGCTACGTCAACGAGGCGGTCGCGATCGCGCCGGGGACACAGGGCACATCGGCCAGAGTCGAGGATGTGCTCATCTACGACAATGACCTCACGGCTTCGTCATACGGCATCGAAGCAGTCGGCAGCGGTCAGAACGGATCGACGCGCGGCATCAGCGTGATCGCCAATCGCTTTGTCGGAAACGAGCATGGCGTCACGATCACGAACATCGGGCTGCCCGGCCGGCCGGCCGCGTCGGGCAACGCGAGGACGGACGTCCTGATCTCCGCGAATCGATTCATCGACAACACCAAAGACGCGATTCTCCTGGAAGGCGGCGGAGCCTCGGCCCATGACAACCTGCTTGACGATGTGACCGTCGTGAACAACGTACTGGCGCGCAACGGAGATGCCGCGATCGTGATCAACGGAGGCACGCACGATGCGCAGGCGAACGTCGTCGACGACGTCGTGGTCGTGAACAACACCCTCGCACAGGCCGGTACGCACGTGATGACCATGAACGGCAATCTCGGCAACGCGCAAAACAATGCGATCGTCGCGGTGCATGTGATCAACACGATCGCAGCGACGAACAACCCGCTTCCGTTCTCTGGCCAACCACCGGCTTCCGTCCGGTCGTCGATCGTCGGTCTCGATCCCCAGTTCGTCGCACCGGCACAGGACGACTATCGCCTCGACGCGAGCAGTCCCGCTGTAGACCGAGCCGCCGTCGACGCCGCACCGGCCGCGGATATCGGATGCGGCGCACGAGGTTCGGCACCGGACGTCGGCGCGCATGAGCGAAACGCCGCGGTCAATGTACGTGTCGCGATCATCATGCGCGGGAATGGGAACGGGAATGTGTTCGCCAATGCTTCGAGCGTTTTGTGCGCTGACGTCGCGTTCGCGAGAATCGAAGGATTTCCGCCGGGATCCATGGTTACGCTCACCGCGGTTCCCGGTCCGGGCTCCTTCTTCGCGGAATGGGGAGGCGACGATGATTGCCTCGACGGCATGGTCACGTTGAATGACGACAGGCTCTGTACCGTCGTCTTCGAGAAGCGGGGAAAACGTCGCGCAGCCCGCTAAAAACTCATCGCGTGAATGAGCGCGCCCGCTCGACCTTCGCCACGCGCGTGAAAAACTCCTGATACCACTTGCCGCGGCCATGCGACTGCGCGATGCGATGCTCGGCGTTGGCGCGCCAGTTGGCGATGGCCTCTTCGCTCTCCCAGTAGGACACGGTGATGCCGAGTCCGTCCTCGCCGCGTGCGCTCTCGACGCCGAGGAAACCCGGCTGCTGCGCGGCCATCTCGACCATCTTCGCGGACATGTCGTCGTAGCCTTCGTCGACGTCCGTGCGCGTCGAAGTGAAGATCACGGCGTAGTAGGGAGGGTCGGGAGTGTGGGCGGGCGTGGACATGATCTTGTCAGGTGTCATCCCGAGCCGCCGCAGCGGAGCGGAGGACGGTCGAGGGATCCCCTGCTGAAACTCCGTGCTCGCTCCGTAGGCATGGGGTCCCTCGACTTCGCTCGGGATGACACGTCATCACCACAGCTTCGGAAACTTGCGTGGATTCGCCTCGCGCATCAATTCATACACGCCCGCGAAGATCGTCTCGCGATTCGGTTTCGACCAGTAGTCGCCGTCCGAGCCGTACGCGGGACGATGGTCCTTCGCCGCGATCGTGCGTGGCTCGGAATCGAGCCACTCGTACGCGCGGTCGCGCTCCAGCACCTGCTGGAGCATGTACGCGCTCGCGCCGCCGGGGACGTCTTCGTCGATGAACGCGACGCGGCTGGTCTTGCGCACCGACTCCGCGATCACGCCACGCACGTCGAAGGGCAGCAGCGTCTGGATGTCGATCACTTCCGCGTCGATGCCGTTCTTCGCGAGCAACTCGGCGGTCTCCTGCACGATGCGCAGCGTTGCGCCGTACGACACCAGCGTCACGTCCCTGCCGGCGCGGAGCACCTCGGGCACGCCGAGGGGCAAGGTCATCTCGCCGATGTTCGACGGCAGCTTCTCTTTCGTGCGATAGCCGTTCAGCACCTCGATGACGATGGCCGGGTCTTCGCCACGCAGGAGCGTGTTGTAGAAGCCCGCGGCCTGAGTCATGTTGCGCGGTACGCACACGTGCATGCCCCGCACGAGATGGATGATGCCGCCCATCGGGGAGCCCGAGTGCCAGATCCCCTCGAGCCGATGGCCGCGCGTCCGGACGATCACCGGGCTGGCCTGGCCGCCAGCGGAGCGCCAGCGGACGGTGGCCAGATCGTCGGACATGATCTGCAGGGCGTACAGCAGGTAGTCGAGATACTGGATCTCGGCGATGGGGCGCAGCCCCCGCATCGCAGCGCCGATGGCCTGGCCGAGGATCGTGCATTCGCGGATCCCGGTGTCCATGACCCGGCACACGCCGTAGCGCTCCTGCAGGCCCATGCAGCCCTGGTTGACGTCGCCGAGCTTGCCGACGTCCTCGCCGAAGATGATCAGGCTCGGATCACGTTTGAGCGCGGCGTCGAAACAGTTGTTGATGATCTCGAAGCCGTTGAGCGCCGGCGCGGCGTCCGCGTACTCCGCGCGCACTTCTTCGACGTCGATGCCGCTCAGGAGATCCTTGCCGTAACGCTCGTCGCCCTCGCCGAGCTTCGCGCGCAGCCACGCCGCGGCGTCTTCGTCGCGATTGTCGATCACCGCCGCGGCCACGGCGCGCACTGCGTCTCTACGGAACGGAGCCTGCGTCTTCTGCAGCTCGTTCTTCAGCTCCTCGGCACCGACTCGCTCGAGGAGGGCGATCGCCTCCTTGACCTCGGCGTCGACCGGCGCCCGATACGCCTCCCAGGCGCCGCGCTGCGCGTCGCGGACGCTCTGCACGTCTTCCTTCTCCATCGCGTCGAGCTCAGTCGCGGTGGCGATGCCCAGGGCGATCATCCAGTCGCGCATCCTGCGGATGGCGTCGAACTCGACTTCCCACTCCAGACGCTCTTTCGACTTGTAGCGCTCGTGGCTACCCGAGGTGGAATGGCCCTGCGGCTGCGTGACCTCGGTGACGTGAATGATGGCCGGCACGTGCTCGTGACGGACGATCGTCGCCGCCGCGACGTAGGTCTCGCACAGCGCGGGGTAGTCCCAGGCTTTGACGGTGTAGATGTCGAAACCCTGCTTCGACTTGTGCTCGCGCTGGAAGCCTTTCAGAAGCTCGCTGATGTTGTCCTTCGTGACCTGGTGCTCGTTGGGGACGCTGATGCCGTAGCCGTCGTCCCACACGGAGACGACCATCGGGATGCCCAGCACGCCTGCGGCGTTCAGCGACTCCCAGAACATTCCCTCGGCGCAACTGGCGTTGCCGATGGTGCCCCACGCGATCTCGTCGCCGTGGCGTGAGAACTTCTCCGCGCCGGGGATCTCCAGCGCGCGGTAGAGGCGCGAGGCCCAGGCCAGGCCGACGAGCCGCGGCATCTGCGAGCCCGTCGGCGAGAGGTCGGCGGAGACGTTGTACGCGTCGACCTGATCGATCCACTTTCCGTCGCGATCGAGGAAGCGCGACGCGAAGTGCGCATTCATCGAACGTCCGCCGGACCATGGATCACGCTCGACGTCGGGATCGGCGTAGAGTTGGGCAAAGAACTCGTCGAGCGTGGCGGCGCCGAGGGCGAGCATGAAGGTCTGGTCGCGGTAGTAGCCGGAGCGCCAGTCGCCCTTGCGGAAGGCGCGCGCCCAGGCGAGCTGCGCGACTTCCTTGCCGTCGCCGAAGATCCCGAATTTGGCCTTCCCGGTGAGCACTTCGCGACGCCCGATCAGGCTCGCCTGACGGCTGCGCACTGCGACGCGATAGTCGTCAAGGATGTTCTCGCGGGTGAACTGCGTCCGGGTCAGGGTCTCGGGTGTCGCCACGAGCGCGAATCCTAGCAGAAGCTAGGATTCGTCCAGCCGCGCCAGCACCCGCAGCACGGAGCGGTTCACGTACGCGCCGAGGGCCACCAGTCCGAGGATCACGGGCATGTAGATGACGCCCGTGCAGCAGAGGATGAGCATGTGCAGAGGGTTCTTCCAGTCGGCGAACCAGACGATGCCCAGGGTGAACAAGCCCTCGAAGATCACGGCGCCGTAAAACGCGGCGAGGAAGTTGCGGCGGGCGGCGTCCATCTGCTTCAGCGCGTTGGCGCGGAGATGTGCGGTGTCGTTCATGGGTTCAACCTTTCTTCGCGATCACCAGGATCACGATCGAGACGCAGATCAGAAAATCGATGATGAGAAAGGCCACCAGGTGCGGTTCGATCTTTTTCTTCACGCGGGGTTTTCCTTTCGCAGTTGCGCGAGTCCGTACGCTAGTCGCGACTTGACTGTGCCGGGAGCGAGGTCGAGGACGGCCGCCACCTCGGACAGCGGCATTTCTTCGAAGTAGTGCAGGGTGATGACCGCGCGCACGGCCGGGGAGAGCTTCTCCAGCGAGGCCAGGAGCCGTTCGCGCTGCCAGGGATCAGAAGGCACGTCCTCGTAGCCCGCGTCCGTGACCTCGACCCAGTCGTTCCGCTTCTTCAACGCGCGGAAGGCCTGACGAGACGCGATCCGGTAGGCCCAGGCCTTGAACAGCGACGGATCGCTCAGCCACTCGATCTTGCGCACGATGGCGATCAGCGTCTCCTGGACCACGTCCTCCGCCAGGGCTGCGTCGCCGGTGACGCGTTTCACGTAGCGGAGGAGCGGCGGAGCGATGTCGCGCAGCAGCGCGTCGAAAGCCTCGCGATCACCCGACTGGGCGCGCAGTACGAGCCGTCGCTGCTGCGATTGGGGAGTCATCACCCGTAAGAGGCAGAGTACCGCCGGAGTGTTCGGTCCGCGCACGGGCGAAGAGGAACATCGGCAGCGCAAACGAGAGCCCGACCAGCAGCGTCATGGCCACGTACGCCCACCGGTGCCGCACGCTCGAGGTGTATACGACCACCCAGAACACGCCACAGGAGACGAGTAGATCGAACGCGAAGGTCGACGCGGCGTGATTAGCGAAGATCTGCGCGACGAAGGCGCGCAGGTCGAGCCCGTGATCACGGACGAAGGACGCGAACTGCCACATCGGAAGCACGAACCCGGCGACGGCGAGAGCAGCGTAGATTTTCTTCATCATGATGATGAAGAGGCGCGAAGGGCTCAGGGTGTTCGGTCGCCTCTTTGGTGGAGCGGCGGGACGCCGGCGTTCCTCTTAGCGATCGAGTTCCGTGATCGCCTGCGCGAGCAGCGTCTGCACACGCCCGGCGTCCGGGCTCTCGCAGTAGATCCGGATGATCGGCTCGGTGCCCGACTTGCGGAACAGCAGCCATCCGCCGTCCTGGAAGTTCACCTTCACGCCGTCTTTCTCCTCGAGACCGGCGACGCCGCCGAAGGCCGCGTGGAGCTCGCCGGCGCGCACGCGATCGATGAGACGCGCGCACTGCTCCATCGGACGATGCACGTCACGGCGGTCGTAATGCAGCGCGCCGAACTCCTCCTCCATCAACGCGATGATCCGTGAAAGCGGCTTGCGGTAGTGCGCGACCGCCTCCGCGACCATGAGACCGGACAGGACGCCGTCGCGCTCGGGCAGGAAAGGCCCGAAACCGATGCCGCCGCTCTCCTCGCCGCCCACCAGCACGTTGCGCGCGAGCATCAGGTCGGCCACGTACTTGAAGCCGATCGGGGTCTCGTGCAGCGTCGCGCCGAGGGCCTGCGCCACTTTCTCGATGAGACGCGTCGTGGAAAACGTCTTCACGATCTCGCCCTCGAGCTTCTTCTCCCGCACCAGGTAGAGCGCGAGGAGGGAGATGATCTTGTGCGGCGACACGAAGGCACCACTCTCGTCGAGGATGCCCAGGCGATCGGCGTCGCCATCGTTGCAGATCGCCAGGTCGTACGCGCCGCCGGCCATGGCGTCGCGCGTCGCGGCGAGGTTGTCGGGAATTGGCTCCGGGTTCACGCCGCCGAACGATGGATTGATCTCGCCGCGAATGCCGTCGACGACCGTGGCGTCCGGACGCTCGCCGCTGCGGATGCGCTCCGAGCCTACGTAGTCGAGGCCGAGGACTTTCGACGGGATGCTGGCGGCGACGCCGTGGATGGGATCGTGAAGGATGGCCAGCCGCGCGGACTTGAGCAGTCGCACATCGACGTGATGCCGGAGTGCGGCGACGTAGTCGTCGAGGAGGTTTTCCTCCGAGATCGCGCCACCTTCGCGCGCGTCGCTTTTGCCCAGGGCAGAGAAGATGGCAGTGTAGGTCTCGGGGAGAGCGGAGCCGCCGTACCACGCCTTGAACTTCAGACCGTTGTACAGCGCCGGATTGTGGCTGGCGGTCACGATGACGCCGCCCAGGATGCGCCGGTGCTTGGCGGTGAAGGAGATGGTCTGCGACGGCGTGGGGCGATCCGAGAGGATGACGTCGAAGCCGGCGGCGCGGAAGCGCTCCGCGACGACGGCGGCGAACTCCCGGGAAAGGAACCGGCGATCGAAGCCGACCGCGATCGCGTCGGCATTGATGTTCTCTGGCGGATTCAGAGCACGCGCAGCGACAGCCATGGCATCGGCCACGACGCGGACGTTGTCGAAGGTGTACTGCTCGGCGATGACGGCCCGCCAGCCGTCGGTGCCGAAGACGATAGGCGAGGTCATGGCGGCGCATTGTATCGGGCCTTGCCTTCTATGCTGATGCAGCATATCTTGGAGGCATGAGGCAGCTTATTTGGAGTTTGCTCGGCGTCCTTCTGCTCGCCCCCGCCGCCGTTGCCCAGCCCCTCGCCTTCAGCGAACCGACCCCGCTGACGACGATGCGCTACATCCCCTACTACGCGGACGCGCGCCTGTTGTCGAACGGCTCCCTGCCCTATCTGCTGTGGACGGAGCAGAACAAGACGCGCATCACGCCGATCACGGGCGTGCGGCGGGTGGGAAGGCCGGTCCTCGACGCCTCGAACGCGGACGGCGTGTGGACCGGCGCGCATTTCCTGATCGTCGGTTACGACGGCAGGAACGTCATCGGCCGCCGCGTCGGCGCCGATGGTGAAGCCGCCGGCGCGCCGTTCACGATCCTCGCCGATACGACTGCCAGCATCACGCGCCTGGCCTTCGACGGATCTCGCGTCCTGCTCGTGTTTGGAGACCACACAGGGCTGCGGTGGGTGCACCTGACGCGCGACGGCACGCCGACCGCCGAGCCGCAGATCGTGCCGCTCGAGAGCGTGCAACCGGTTCTCTCGGTCGAGCTCACGGCGCGCGCGGGCGAGTTCCTGCTCGCCGTCGCGGGGCAGCACTCGGTGGGCACGGGCAGCCTCAGGAACACGCTCTGGACGACGTTCATCTATCCCGCGGCCGACGATCTCGGGCGCGAGGTCACGATCGCCGCAAATGCGACGGAGACGCTGACGATCTGGACGAACCGCTTCGCGCCGCTGGAAGCGCGCACGACGAGCACCGAGCGTCCGGGCCAGTTCACGTCGTACACGCTGACGGATACGACCAACGCAACCGGTGTCTCCGCGTCGTGGGACGGCAAAGACTTCATCTACACCTACATCGTCGGCATCCGTTTGCACTCCCGCTACTTCAACGCGCCGTTCTCGTTCTCGAGCACGGAGACGGCCGGCGGCGACGACATTCACCAGGTCTCGGTCAACGGACGCACGTACGGCGCGTGGCCTGGTCTGGGCGCCGCCGCGCCAATCATCGTGCGCGACGTCGTCAGCTCCGTCGGCGACCTCGCCGCATTCAGCGCCGCCGCGCAGCACGTCGAGACCAGCACGTCGTCGAATGCTTCTGCGCTGTTCGTGTGGACGGAGAGCTCCGTCCTCCACGCCGGCATTCGAAACTCCAACGGCGGATGGACTGAGGGGCAACTGCCGACGACGGACACGCAGGCGCCGATCGCCGCCAGCGACGGCCGCGACTTCGTCATCGTGCATTTCACGCTGAGCGACACGAGCCAGTTCAACGGCTGGTCCTCCACGCTCCTCGACGCCGACGGCCGCATCCTCGGCAATGGTCCGCGCGTCACGAGCTTCATCCCCACCGACATCGCCTGGACCGGCACCGCGTACGCCGTGGTCGGCGTCTCCTCCTCGGCTCAGCAGGTCGTGGCGGCGCTGCTCAGTCCCGCGGGAACGATCACCGCGCCCACGGCGATCGCCGCGGCGCGTCCGCAACACACCCTGGTCGACGTGGACGTCGCCGTCCGCGAGGGCGAGCTGCTGATCACCTGGGCGGAGACCGATTTGATCTGCCCGCAGCCCACGCCGGGCTGCCCCGGCTATCAGCTCCTCGGCACGCGCGCCTCGCCCGAGCTGCAGCGTTTCGACGCGCAGCCGCTGCTCCTCGCCGACAGCAACGCGGCCTACACGGACGTGATCTGGGACGGGACGCGCTACGTGCTCGCATGGTCCGCGGTCGAGGGAACGATGCGCTATCGTACGCTGCGCACGAACAGCGCGATCTCGGGCATCACGACCGTCGCGGGCGCGAAGGGATACCCGGCGCTGCGGGTCGTGAACGGCAGCGTCGTCACGACCGCGTTCGACGGCGACGTCGTGTTCTTCCGCGACGGCGGCGACATCGTGATGAAGCTCGGCGCGGGCCCAGACTCCGTGCTGGAGCGACTCGGCTCGCGCGGCGCGTACGTGGAGTCCATGGCGCGCGATGAGGCTCCGTATCACGGCGCGCGGCGCGTGCACATCCGCGTCGGCGACGTCGTCGCGCCGGCGCCCAAGCCCTCGGCGCCGGTGATCACGCGCGCGGTGTTCCAAGCGCAGGACGACGCCATGATCATCGAATGGACCGCGCCGCCGGAGCCGGTGAACGGCTACCGCGTGGAGTACCGCGTGGACGACAGCGTCTGGAACGAGCTCGATCTCTGGTTCGACTCGCGCGCGACGCGGCTGGTGATCCGTCCGTGGCGCGGCAATACCGTCCGCTACCAGTTCCGCGTGCGCGCGGTGAACGACGCCGGCTTCTCACGGTACTCACAGACCGCAGCGGTCCGCACGCGCAAGATGCGCGCGGTGAACTAGGAGATCGCTAGCGGCCGAAGCCGCCGGTGAGCACCGGCTTGGGGCGTGGTTCCTTGCGAACCACGCTCACGCCGTCGGGTCCGCCGACGACCGCGACTTCCGAGGCCGAAGCGCGAACCGGGGCGGGCGCGGGGGGGACGACAGGACCGCCGACGTCCTCGATGACGAAAGGCGCTGGTTGCACGGGCGCGGCGTCGACGATGGCCGCGGGCGGCGTCTCCTTCACGACTTCCACCGATTTCTGTTCGACGTCGGTCGCCATCTCGTTCTGGAACAGGCGCCCGAACTCGCCGGGCTTGCGTCCCCGCATCTCGGAACGGATCGTGATTCCGGCAAATACCACCGCAGCCGCAACCGTGGCAATGCCGAAGTTCTTCAGCGTCAGATAGCGCTTGTGCTGTCTCCGATCGCGGATCGGAACGATAAGATCGGGTCGTTGGCGAAGCATCATGAACAGTTATTCGCAAGAGGAGAGCCAACTATGGCCAGAGTGGGAATCGTCGGGACCGGTTGGGGCGCGCGGGTGCAGGTACCGACCTTCCGCGAAGCCGGCCTGGACGTTGTCGCGATCGCCAGCTTCCATCGCGACAGGACGCGCGAGCTGGCGGACGAGCTCGGCCTCCGTCCGTACGATGACTGGCGCAAGCTCGTCGCGTCGGCGGGCGTCGACCTCGTCTCCATCGTCACGCCGCCCTCCGAACACCGCGAGATGGCCATCGCCGCTCTCGAGGCCGGCAAGCACGTCCTCTGCGAGAAACCGACTGCGCTGAACGCGGCCGAGGCGGAAGAGTTGGTGACGGCGGCGAAAGGGCGTCCGGAGCAGATCGCGCTCATCGATCACGAGCTGCGCTTCCTCCCCGCCTGGCGCGAGGCGCGCGCGCGGCTGCCGGAGCTCGGTCCGGTGCGTTACGTCGAAGTGCGCTACTCCAGCCCGTCCCGCGGCGACCGCACGCGCGCGTGGAACTGGTGGAGCGATGCCTCGCGCGGCGGCGGCATCTGGGGTGCGGTGGGCTCGCATTACGTCGACGCGATCCGCTACTTCGGCATGGAGGTCGAGTCGGTCCAGGCCATGCTGCGCACGATCATCGACCGGCGGCCGTTCGAAGGGGCATCGTGTGAGGTGACCGCGGATGACTTCGCGTCGGTGGACTTGCGGCTCGTCCCACAGTTAACCCCGAGCGCAGTCGAGGGGTCAGCGGAGCCGCTGCGCCTGCGGGACCATCGTCGTGAAGGCTCCAATGCCCCCTCGACTGCGGTCGGGGTGAACTGGGTGCCCGGCATCCTGAACTTCAGCGCCGTTGCCTCCGGCCCCGACGAGAACAGTCTCTTCACGATCTACTGCGAGGGCGGCGCGATGCGTTTCAGCGGCGAAGAGGTACTGCTATCGACGAACGGCTCGCAGTTCACGCGCATGGCAGGCGAAACGATGCAGGCGCGTCCCGGCAACTCTCCCGGCGGCGCCTTCGGCACCGGTACGCTGCACCTCGGTCGCGCATTGCGGGCCGCCATCGACGACGGCAACCGCGACGCGCTCGCTCCCGCGGCCACATTCGAAGACGGGTGGATGCAGCAGCGCGTGCTCGACGCGGCGCGCCAGTCGTCAGCGAGCGGCGGCGGCTTCGTCGCGGTGTGACAGCTTCCACACGCCACACGCAAACAGCGCCGCTATCGCCGGTGCGATCAGCCACACCTCCACATCCGCCGCCGCCCGCCGTGCGATCCACTCATACGGTTCCTCGGCGATGAGCAGCAGCGCGGCGATCGCCACGACGGCGGTCGCTTTCCACCGCAGCAGCGCGACCGCGATCGGAATCACCAGCACCATGTAGTGCAGCCAGACGACGTTCGCGCTGAGCAGATACACGAGGATGCCCAGTCCGGCGAGCAGCGGCGCATCGTGCCGCTTCATGCGCACGATGACGAGCGCCAGCAGCACCGCGGCGATGGCGTAGCTGATCCACTCGCCGTACTCCTGAAAGAGAGCCAGCGCGGGAGTGACGTTGCGCTCCATCCGCGTCGGCAGGCGGTGATAGAACGCGTTGGCGGCGCTCACCCACTGCAGCCACACCCGCGGCGAGCCGTAGCTGATGCTGGCGACGACGAACGCGATCGCGCCGCCGATCGCGCCCTGCAGGAGGTTCGCACGCCAGCGATGACGCTCCGCGATCAGGAACAGCAGCGGCACGAAGAGCAGGTTCGGCTTGGATGCGATCAGCAGGCCGAACACGATCCAGCGGATGCGCGCGAAGCGCACCGCGATCGCGACGGCGAGGAGCTGGATCGAGTTCACGTTGCCGACGCGCAGATCGGCCTCGAAGCCCCGATACCAGAGCAGCAGTCCCGCGAGTAGAAACAACGCCGCCCACCAGGGCACGCCAACGGTTCGGCACATGAGCAGCACGCCGCCGATGAAGCACGCGAGCACGAGCGCGTGGTACTGCGTGAGGGCGCGGTCGTAGTCGCGACTCACCCAGCGCAGCGTCGAGAAGAGGAAGGGGCTGGAGACGAGGTCGAGTCTGCGCCGCCGGCCAGCGTCGTACTTGCGCAGTGCCGATCCGCTGCGCTGCGCGCGCTCGAAGTACTCCTCGCCCACGCGCTCCTGCACCTCGGCGCCGTAGATGTTTTCGACGTCGGCCCGTCCCGCGAGTTGGGCGGCGACGAAGTAGATGTAGAAGTCGAGTCCCGCCGCCTCTTCGTTCTGCCGCCAGACATCCACCGCGGCGTAGATGGCGCTCATCGCCGCGAGCGCGGTGATGGCGATGCGCAGGATTCGCGGCATGCGCGCGCAGTGTAGCGTGCGCCGGGTCATGGAATGTCTCTAGCCGCCCCGCACCCGCGAGCGCATTCTGAAACCGCGTCACGGAAGGAGCGTCATGAAGACTCGCGGTCCGCCTCGGAGAGCTCATCGGACAGACGCGGACGCGGCCGGCGCGGTGGGAAACGCGCCGGCCCATTTCCTGCCGCGACCAATCCGAACGCAGCCGGCACCAGCAGCACCAGGTATTGCAGCCAGACCGTCGGCGCGGAGATCAGATAGACCAGAATCCCCAGCGCCACCGCCAGCGCGTCACTGCGGCGGCGTAGCACGATCGCCACGCCGATGACGAGCAACACCAGCGTGACGGCGTGACTCCAGTCGATGCCGTAGCGCTGATAGAGCGCGAGCGCCGGCGCGACGTTGTTCCACTCACGCCCCGGGAGCCGCGAATAGAAATCGCCCGCGGCGCCGAGCCAGTCCAGCCAGATTCGCGGCGACCGATAGTGCAACGATGAGATCGCGAATCCCGCGATGCCAGCGCACGCGCCGGCGATGACCTCGCGCCGCAAGCGCGCGAAGTCGCGCGTGGTGATTCGCACGACGACGATGAGGATCAGGATCGGCAGCAGGTTGGGCTTGAACCCGATCGTGAGCGTCAGGATCGCCGCGGCAGTTGCCGGAAAACGTGGCGACGCGGCAAGGAACGACGCCAGTCCCAGGACCTGTAGCGCGCCGACGTTGCCGACGTAGACGTCCATGTGCAGCGGCTTGTAGAAGCGCACCAGCGCCGCGGTGATGAATAGCGCCATCGCGGCGCCGAGGCGTGCAACTCTCGCGAGCACGAGCACGCCGGCGACGAACGCCACGATGAGCAGCATGCGAAAGAGGGCCAGCGCGCGCTCGTAGTCGCGGGGCAGCCAGCCGAAGGCGGTATAGAGGAGCGGAGTGGCAGTGCTGTCCAGACCCCGGCGTTGCCTCGCATCGAAGCGCCATGCTTCGGATCCGCTCTGCATCGCCCGTGCGTAGAGTTCTTCGCCGATCTCGTTCTGCGAAATGGGGTCGTATTTGTTCGCGGGATGGGCGCGTCCGGCGACCTGCGCCTGTCCCCAGATGATGTAGAAATCGATGGCCCCGGCGGGCGGGAAGTGGCGCCAGAGCCAGAGCAGCGACGCCGCGACCGCGCATGCTCCGAAAAGGAGAAGGGCGGCCCGAAAGCCGCCCTTGCGTATGTCGTCAGATCGACGAGTCGCCACCGCCACCTTCGTTGTGACCGCCGCCGCTCTCGCCGCCGCCCTCACGCGGGCCGTCGTGGCGCGGTGGACGCGGACCGCGGTCGCCGCCTTCGCGACGCGGACCACGATCGCCTCCACCCTCGCGGCGCGGGCCGCGGTCGCGGTCTCCACCACCGCGATAGCCGCCGCCACCGCCGCCGCCTTCGCGACGCGGGCCGCGGTCACGATCTCCGCCGCCGCCACGATATCCACCGCGGTCACCGCCACGATCGGGACGATCGCCGCGATGCTCCCGGTCTCCGCCTTCACGCGGCGGGCGCGCCGCTCGGGCAGCCGCCAGTTCCTCTTCCGTCGGAGGCGGAAGGAGAGGCTTGCGCGACAGACGGATCTTGCCGCTGTCGGGATCGATGCCGACCACCTGCACCTCGACTTCGTCGCCCATCTGGAAGATGTCAGTCACCTGGCCGACGCGCGTGTGCGCCATCTCGGAGATGTGCAGCAGCCCGTCCTGTCCGGGCAGGATCTCCACGAACGCTCCGTACGGCTCGATGCGCTTGATCGTGCCCTTGTAGTTCGTGTTGACCTCCGGTGAAGCGGTGAGGCCTTTGATGATGTCGATCGCGCGCTCGGCTGCCTTCGCATCCGTCGCCGCGATGGTGACCTTGCCGTCGTCGGCAACGTCGATCTTCGTTCCGGTCTCCTCGACGATCCAGCGGATGGTCTTGCCGCCCGAGCCGATGACGTCGCGGATGCGGTCCTTCGGCACCTGAATCGTGTAGAGGCGCGGCGCGAACTCGGAGAGCTCGGCCGACGGCGCGGCGATGGCCGCGTCCATACGGTCGAGGATGTGCAGGCGTCCGGCACGGGCCTGCTCGAGAGCCTTGGCCATCAGGTCGCGCGCAACGCCCGTGACCTTGATGTCCATCTGTAGCGCGGTGATGCCGGTGCGCGTTCCGGCGACCTTGAAGTCCATGTCGCCTTCGTGGTCTTCCATGCCCGCGATGTCGGAGAGGATGGCGTACTTGCCGTCATTCTCACCGGTCACGAGGCCCATGGCCACGCCACCGACCGCGGAGCGGAGGGGAACGCCGGCCTGCATCATCGCCAGCGAGCCGCCACAGACGGAAGCCATCGACGAGGAGCCGTTGGACTCGAGGATGTCCGACACGATGCGGATCGTGTACGCGAAATCGTCCTCGGTCGGCAGCAGCGGTGCGAGGGCGCGGCGGGCGAGATTGCCGTGGCCGATCTCGCGGCGCGCGGGACCGCGCAGGAACTTCACTTCACCGACCGAGAAGGGCGGGAAGTTGTAGTGGAGCATGAAGCGCTGGAAGGTCTCCCCTTCGAAGTCCTCGATCTTCTGGGCTTCGTTGGGAGTGCCGAGAGTGACGGTGACGAGGGCCTGGGTCTCGCCCCGGGTGAAGATCGCCGAGCCGTGCGTACGCGGGAGGATGCCGGTGTCGATCGTAATCGGACGGATCTCGTCGAAGCGGCGGCCGTCGACGCGCTTGCTCTCGTTCAACATCAGGTTGCGGAAGAGCCGCACTTCCATCTCGTTGAACGCGGCGGCGACCGAGGTCACCTGCTCGACGTCGTCGGCGGGAACGGTGGCCAGCACGGCGTCGCGGACGGCCTTCATGGCGTCCTTGCGGGCGTGCTTGCCGGTGGTCTGCATCGCCGTCTTGAGCTGCTCGCCGAACTGCGAGAGGAGGTTGTCGAGCTGCTCCTCGTTGTACTTCGACTTGAACTGGACCTGCAGCTTGTTTTTGCCAAGGTCCTGCTGGAGCTGCTTCTGGAGCTCGCAGATGCGCTTGATCTCGGCGTGCGCGGCGTCGAAGGCGTCGAGGACGACGGCCTCGCTCACTTCACGCGCCCCGGCCTCGACCATCACGATCGCGTCCATCGTGCCGGCCACGACGAGGTCGAGGTCGGAAAGGTCGCGCTGGGAGTTGGTCGGGTTGATGACGATCTGGTTGTCGACGTAGCCGACGCGGACCGCTCCGATCGGGTTCAGGAAAGGGATCTCGGAGATCACCAGCGCGGTCGACGCGCCGTTGATGGCCATGACGTCGGGATCGTTCTCGCCGTCGGCGGAGAGCACGAGGGCGATGATCTGGGTCTCCTGGCGATAGCCCTTCTGGAAGGAGGGGCGGAGCGGACGGTCGATCAGACGCGAGGTCAGGATCTCTTTCTCGGTCGGCCGGCCTTCCCGCTTGAAGAAACCGCCGGGGATGCGCCCTCCGGCGTAGGTGTACTCCTTGTAGTCGACGGTGAGCGGCATGAAGTCGCCGATCACGTTGCCGTCCTTGTAGCAGGCGGTGGCGAGAACCACCGTGTCCCCATAACGCACGACGCAGGCACCGTGGGCCTGTTTGGCGATCGCACCTGTCTCCAGCGACAGGGTCTTCCCGCCGATCTGCATCTCTCTCTTGAAACTCATGGATTCCCTTCGATGTGCCGCGAGACCACTCATCACCTCGGGCTGTTGGATTTTCCGCGGGGTGGCCGAACGATGGGATCCGGCCTGGGGAGGAAGTTCGTGCAGGCTGCGCGCCTGAAACACGAGGGGCGGGCACGAGGCCCGCCCCGAGGGGTCGTCTTACTTGCGAATGCCCAGCTTGTCGATGATCGAGCGGTAGCGCTCGACGTCGGTCTGCTTGAGGTAGTCCAGCAGGCGACGGCGACGTCCGACGAGCTTCAGGAGGCCGCGGCGGGAATGATGATCCTTCGCATGCGTCTTGAAGTGCTCGGTCAGATAGCTGATGCGGTTCGAGAGGAGTGCAATCTGCACTTCTGGCGACCCGGTATCGGCGTCATGGACGCGATACTGGTTGATGAGATTCGACTTCTGCT
Organism: Thermoanaerobaculia bacterium; assembly: GCA_035536275.1. GTDB lineage: Bacteria > Acidobacteriota > Thermoanaerobaculia > Gp7-AA8 > Gp7-AA8 > QHVT01. The sequence goes on along the minus strand of DATLOL010000125.1, from coordinate 22,862 downwards.
CCTTGGTGGTCGACAAAATCCTGTCTCCTGATAAATGGTTGAACCGGAAAAACGATACACGTCTCTCTTTTGAGACGCGACACCATAACAGCGGCCGGGGTCGATTTCAATCCCGGTCCGGCTATCATCGTTGACATGCCCGCCGCACGTGAGCTCGCCATCCCCATCCCCCACGAGGAGATCGCGGTGTTCTGCCGCAAATGGGGCATCCGCCGCCTGGCGTTCTTCGGCAGCATCGTGCGCGACGACTTCGGGCCGGAGAGCGATGTGGATGTGCTGGTGGAGTTCCGAGACCGGACGCCAGGGTGGGAGTTCTGGGGGAGCATGCCCAATGAACTGTCGCAGATCCTCGACGGGAGGAAAGTCGACTTGGTGACCTTCAAGTCGCTCAATCGGTGGATTCGCGCAGACGTTTTCTCAGAAGCGGTGGACGAGTATGTCGAAGCATAGCGATGTTCTGTACCTTGGTCACATGCTCGACTATGCGCGCCGTGCACACGCGAAAGCGGCTGGGATGGCGCGCATGCAGTTCGAATCCGATGAGGATCTGCAGATCATCCTGGCACATCGCATTCAGGTCATCGGCGAAGCGGCGACGCGCGTCTCCAAGGCGACGCGGGAGGCGCATCCGGAGATCCCGTGGGCGGAGATCGCCGGTATGCGCCACCGGATCGTGCACGACTACACCAACATCGATCTCGACGTCGTGTGGGAGACCGCAACAGAGCGCCTCCCCGACCTCATCGCCGCACTCGAGAAATTCACCCCGCCAGAACCACCTTCGGCCTGACCTCCACCGGCCCGCCCTCACGCAGCACGTTCACCACCTCCGCGATGGCCACAAGCTGGTCGTGGGGGTTGCCGAGGGCGAGCAGGTCGCCGCGGCGTACGGGATTGCGCGGAACCATGATCACGGCCTGGCCCTGCATCAGCTTGCCCTGCTGGGCCCAGTCGATGCGGAGCTTCTCCAGCGGCAGGTCGATGTCCGCGAGCGATTGAAAGTGCGGCGGCAACAGGATTGCTTCCGGCGTCGCCTCGATCATCGCGTCGAACGAGATCGCGTCGTCGAGGCGGAAGGTGCCAATCGCCGTGCGCCGCAGGTCTTTGAGGTGCGCGGGGATGCCGATCGCATTGCCGAGGTCGTGCGCCAGCGAGCGCATGTACGTGCCGGCCGAGGAGCGAACCCGGAAGCGGAGGCGAGAGCCTTCGACCTCGAGAATCGTGAACTCGTAGACCGTCACTCGTTTCGGCTGCAGCTTCACTTCTTCGCCCTTCCGCGCGAGCTCGTAAGCCCGGACGCCCTCGATCTTCTTTGCCGAGAACGCGGGCGGCATCTGGTCGATCTCGCCGCGGAAACGCTCGAGATGCGGTTCGAAGTCGACCGCGGTAACGTCGCGCTCGACTGTCTCGCCGGCCGGCGTGCCCGCCGCGTCGTACGAGTCCGTGGCCCATCCGAACTGGATCGTGCCCTCGTACGTCTTCTCCATCCCCATCAGATACGCCTGCAGGCGGGTGGCCTTGCCGACGCAAAGGACGAGCAGCCCCGTCGCCAGCGGATCGAGCGTGCCCGTGTGTCCCGCCTTCTTCACCTTCGAGCGCCGGCGGAACTTGTCGACGACGTCGTGCGACGTGAGCCCGCTCTTCTTGTCGACGAGCAGCACGCCGTCGGTCGTCTTCCTGGCATCCATCATGAGGGCGCGATGATACTCAACGTCGCCGAGTGTTGTCCGATATGAAAAGACTCCGCCGCGCAATGGCGCTACATTCACTGATGAAAGGAACAACACACATGAAGCGACTGCCCATCATTCTCGTCCTGATCCTCGTCTTCGCAGCTACCAGCGCGTTTGCCGGAGGCGGCAAGAGCTGCGACGTCAGCAAGACCAAGAGCGTGTCCCTGACCGGCACGATCGCCACCGACTCCGAGGGCCACAAGGTCTTCCGCGTCGCCGACAGCAACAAAACCCTCACCATCTGTCACAAGACCGCGTCGAGCATCCTCGAGCAGGGCGCGAACGGCGCGACGATCCAGGTGAAGGGCAAAGTCGTCAGCTGTGACGAGGCCCAGGGCGAAGAGCTCGTCATCGAGACCGCGAAGCGCGTCTGATGACCGGCGCGGGCGTTCGGGTCACTCGAACGCCCGCATCACCTTCACCGCCTTCTTCCGCAGCGGCCCCATGAACGGCAGCGCTGCCGCCTTGAGCAATCCCACCACCAGTTCCACCGTCGCATCGAGAAGTCGGTGAGTGCGCACCTGCCCTTCCGACTCGTCGGTGATCCAGAAGTAGACCAGCCCCATGTGGTAGAGCCACAGCAGCCGCGGGACGTCGGCGGCGATGTCCTTCGGCAGCTTCACGTCCGACCCCTCGATGGCCCGCGCGTACCAGGCGATGTTCTCCTCGCGCACTGCGCGGGTCTCCTCGCCGAACGGCGAGAGCGGATCGCGCGGATCCACCCCGGTCTTGAGGAGCGCCGTGAGCAGCGCGCGATGCTCCGCGAACTGCGCGAACTTCGCCTCGATCAGGCCCTTGATCCGCTTCTCCAGCTTCTTCGAAGCCGCCACCGCCGCGGCGAACATCTCCGCCGCCTCCTGATCGGTTCTGACGTAGAACGCCATCACCAGATCTTCCTTCGAGCGGTAGTAGTAGTAGGCAGCGCCGGTTGCGACGCCCGCAGCGACGGCGACATCGCGCATCGTCGTCTCGGCGAAGCCGCGCTCGCGAAAGAGCTCCAGCGCCGCGTCGAGAATCCGGTTGCGCGTCTCCTCCGCTTTGGTGGTCTTCACATCGTGCTCATATCACGAGGGTGTAAGAGGACGTGCGCGAGTTTGCTCACCAGAGCGGCGATGACGCCGCGTCGCATACCGGCACTCCGCCTTTCCAGCGCGCGCAGAGCTCGCGCGCGGCCTCGCTCCATCGCGGATAGTCGAACCGGAAGCCGTGTTCGAGGAGGCGGGCCGGGAAGACCCGCCGGCTCTTGAGCACGAGCTCCGTCTCCGTGCCCGCGAGACGCGCTCCGGTCTCGAGGATCAACCCCGTCGCCGGAATCGCGATCGGCGGTCCGCCCCAGGCCTCGCGCAGCTCGCGCAGGAACTCGTCGTTCGGGACCGGGTGCGGCGCGGTGAGATTCACGGCGCCGTCCACGTCGTTCTCGATCAGCCACCGCACGGCGCGGACGAAGTCTCGCTCGTGGATCCAGGACATGAACTGCTTGCCGTCGCCGAAGCGGCCGAAGCCGAGGCGCACGTGGCGCAGGAGCGCGTGAAACGTGCCGCCGCGCTGCGGGCTCATGACCATGGCCATGCGCATCTTCACCTTCCGCGTGCAGGCCGTCTGCGCTCCGTCGAGCGTCTTCTCCCACGCTTTCGCGGCGTCCACGCTGAACCGCCACGCCTCCGGCACCTCCGGCTCGTTGCCGCCGGGCACGCCGGTGTGCTCGTCGTTCGGCGCGTCGTAACGATGGGCGTAGATCGTGGCCGTCGAGGCCTGCAGCCACACCGCCGGCGGATGTTTGGCGCGGGAGATGGCCCGGCCGAGCACGCGCGTCGACTCGATGCGCGACAGGAGGATCTCGTCGCGCTCCTGCTGGCCGTAGCGGCAGTCGACACTGCGGCCGGCGAGGTTGACGATCACATCCGCGCCGTCGATCTCATCCACCCAGTCGCCGAAGGTGCGGCCGTCCCAGTAGTGGGCGGGCGCCTCGACGTTGCGGCTGAGCACGACCACGTCGTCGCCGCGCCGGCGGAAGGCGTCGGTGAGGATCTGGCCCAAGTGTCCGGTGCCGCCGGGAATGACGATCTTCATCCTGTCCTCCTGAACACTTTTGAATGTGTTCAAAACACAAGGTAGGTTCAGGGAGACCGCGCGTCAAGAGGATTTTTGAACGCGTTCAGTAGTCGCGCCAGACGAAGTGTTGTCGGTTGTCAGTTGTCGGTTGTCTGCGTCGTCGCATGGGGGACGCTCACAGCCAGTGCGCCTCAGGCGCGATCTCTCAGACAACCAACAACCGACACCCATTCGAGCTCAGCGACAGAGATTGAAGTGGGAGAAGAACTGCCGGATGGCGGCCTCGTCGACCACGCTGCCGGCGCGCGCGAAGTCGCCCGTCGCGGTCGTGGACGGGACTCGCTGGAACCACACCGCCCAGCGCTCGCGTGTGTCGCCGCAGCCGATGAGAACGACCGAGTAGACGCCGGGAACGGCTTCGTCGGAGTGAGTGACTTCGCCGCGCCGTGCGAACCAGCGAAGCTGCTGCCGGTTCACCTCAATGCTGCCGCGGCCGAGGTCCTCGTCGGAGCGCATGCTCACCCCCATCTCGTCCACCAGGTTCCCGCCCTCTCCGTCGGTGAACTGCTCGACCTTCGCCTTCGCATCGCCGGCCCGCATCGACTCGTTGAAGACGAAGCCGCGCTCGCCGTAGAGACCTTCCTCGCCCATCGGGCGATCGCTCAGCCACGCCGTTCGCGCCAGACCGAGATTCATGCTGATGCCGGCGTGATAGCCGGGCGGCAGGGTTTGGGCGCCGAGGAGCTCCTTGAGGCTCTGCTCGCGCTTGGCGGGATCGGTCTGCTCTTCGACGTACGTGGTGATCTTGTTCTTGCTCCAGTAGTACACGCCGACGATGGCGCCGACGATCACCACGACGAGGAACAGGCACCCGCCGAGGAGCCAGAAGACCCACTTGGTGGAACTCGTGCGCGGGGGCGGATTCAGCGGCGCTGCGCCCATAGTCCGACTCCCTGTCGTTCGGCTTCGACTTCAGCCGCCTCGTATGCGGGGATCGCGCTCCCCTCCGGCTCGCACCAGGCCATTCCTCGGCGGATTTGCTCCAGACCGACGTCGAGGTCGTCGAGCAGGACCGTGGCGGTCATCCGTCCGTAGCGGTCCGATGAGCGGACGATGATCGTGACCTGCTTGTACTTCACCAGCTCGCGCAGCGACTCGCGCGACTTCGCGGCGAATGGACGCCAGCGTCCGGGGACGGCGATGCCTGCCAGGCGTACGACCTCCGTGCCCCGACGGCCGGTCTCGTGCACGCTGATGGTGTTGCCGTTGTGCACTTCGGAGACGCGGGCCCGGAACTCCTGCGCGGACGCGCTCGCGGCGGTGAGGATGAGCAGGGCGAGAAGGCGCTTCATCGCGCTCGATGATACGCGATTAGAATGCGCGGGCCATGGCACGAGCGCAGCGGAGCAAAAAGCGTCTGGTCTGGGTCGATTGCGAGATGACCGGGCTCGATCCGACCCACGACACGCTGCTCGAGATCGCGACCATCATCACGAACTACGAACTCGAGATCCTCGACCGCGGACCGGTGCTGGCGATCCGCACGACCGAGGCACGCCTCGAGGCCATGGACGCGTGGAACCGCCGCACTCACAAGAAAAGCGGTCTCTTGAATCGTGTCCGCGAGGAAGGAGTTCCCCTGGCCGAGGCCGAGCGCCTGACGCTGGCCTTCGTGAAGAAGTACTGCTACGCGCGCTCGGCCCCGCTGTGCGGCAACTCCATCGGCCAGGACAAGCGCTTCCTCGCCAAGTACATGCCGGAGCTGCACGAGTTCCTGCACTACAAGGTCGTGGACGTGAGCTCGATCAAGCTGCTGGCGAACGAGTGGTACGGCGGCAAGTACGAGGCGCCGAAGAAGAAGGAGCTGCACCGCGCGCTCGACGACATCGAGGAGTCGATCGCGGAACTGGCGTACTACCGCCAGCACGTGTTCGTGAAGAGCTGACGCTCGGTTGTCAGTTTTCAGTTGTCGGTTGTCTGTGGTTTCTCGCGCAACGGGATTCCTCCGGCGCAGAACCGCAGACAACGACAACTGACAACCGACAACAGCAAAAGTCACTCCGACGACGCGTCCTCCGGCTGTGCCTCCGCCCCACTTTCCGCATCTTCCTCGTTCTCCGGATTCGGCGGGATCACCTCGCGCAGGAGCGTCTCCACGCGCAGCGCGCGCATGGCTGTCTCGTCGTAGCGGAAATCGAGCTCGGGGGTGTAGCGGAGGTGGATGCGTTTGCCGAGGGCGTGGCGGATCTGGCCGGCGACGCGGCGAAGCTCCTCCACCGCTTTCTTGGTGTCCTCTTCCTTCAGGCCGGTCATGTAGACGCGGGCGTAGTGGAGGTCGGGGCTGACTTCGACTTCGCTGATCGAGACCCAGCCGATGTCGACGCTGACGTCGGTGCGGAGGACCTGGGCGAGTGCGTCGCGGACAGTCTCGCCCACGCGTGAGGTGCGACGTGTCTTCTTCATAAATCCGCTTCTTCGTCGAAGTCGAGCTTCTCGCTGGTCCAGCCCGCGAGCACGGCGTTGGCGTTCGCCTCGACGAACTGCTGCATCTTATCCAGCAATGAGTCTGCCGAGTCGTTGCGGTCGGCGACGAACGAGATGGCCAGACGGGCTCGCTCGTGCACGTCCTGGAACGCGACCTCGTTGCACGAGCAGTGGAAGGCGTTGCGCAGCTTGTCGCGGATGCTGCGCACCACCTGCCGCTTGTCCTTGAGCGACTGCGCGTACTCGATGTGAAGCTCGAAGAGTGCGACGCAGACCAGCATGGGAGGTCCCTCGCTGCGCTTCGGGACGGCGCCGGCTTACGCCAGCGCCGCCTCGATCTTCTCGGTCTTGAAGGCCTCGATGATGTCGCCCTGCTTGATGTCCTGGAAGCGCTCGATGCCGATGCCGCACTCGAAGCCCTGGCGGACTTCCGAGACGTCGTTCTTGAAGTGGCGCAGCGAGCCGATCTTCCCTTCGAAGATGACCCGGTTGTCGCGCAGCAGGCGCACCGTCGCGGTGCGGGGGATGATCCCGTCCGTGACCATGCAGCCGGCGATCACGCCGATCTTCGGCACCTTGAACGTCTCGCGCACCTCGGCGCGGCCCTGGAAGACTTCCTGGAACTTCGGCTCCAGCAGGCCGACCATGGCGCCCTTGATCTCGTCGACCAGGTTGTAGATGACCGTGTACATCCGGACGTCCACGCCTTCCTTGTCCGCGAGCTCCGCCGCACTCCGTTCCGGGCGCACGTTGAAGCCGACCACGATCGCGTCGGACGCGGTCGCGAGGAGGACGTCGTTGGTCGTGATGGCGCCGACCGACGTGTGGATGACGTTGACCTTGACCTCGTTCGTGGAAAGCTTGCGCAGCGTCTCGCCGAGAACTTCGACGGAGCCCTGCACGTCGGCCTTGACGATGAGGTTGAGCTCCTTCGTGCCGCCCTGCTGCATGCGCGCGAAGAGCTGATCGAGCGACGCGCGGGACACCTTCTGCTGTGCCGCCTCGCGGGCCTTCTCCTGGCGGAGCTGGCCGATCATGCGCGCCTGCGTGTCGTCGTCGACGACCGCGAAGCCGTCGCCGGCGTTCGGCACGTCCTCGAAACCACTGAGCTGCACCGGCGTCGCGGGACCTGCATCCTGAATGCGCTTGCCGCGCTCATCGGACATGGCCCGGACGCGGCCCCAGGTCGTACCGGAGAAGAACGGATCGCCGACCTTCAGCGTGCCGTCCTGGATCAGGGCCGTGGCCACGATGCCGCGACCGACCTCCTTGCGCGCCTCGAGCACGACGCCCTTGGCCGGCATGTCCGGGTTCGCCTTCAGCTCGAGCATGTCCGAGGTGAGCACGATCATGTCGAGGAGGTTGTCGATGCCGGTGCGCTGCTTGGCCGAGACTTCGACCGAAACGACCTCGCCGCCCCACTGCTCGACGAGCACGTTCGCATCCGCGAGCTCGCGGCGCACGCGCTCGATGTTCGCGTTGGGCTTGTCGATCTTGTTGATGGCGACGATGAGCGGCACCTTCGCGGCGCGCGCGTGATCGATCGCTTCCTTGGTCTGGGGCATCACGCCGTCGTCGGCCGCGACGACGAGGACGACGATGTCCGTCACCTTCGCGCCACGCGCACGCATCATCGTGAAGGCCTCGTGGCCCGGCGTGTCGAGGAAGACGATCTTCCGGTCTCTCTTCTCGACGTGATACGCACCGATGTGCTGGGTAATGCCGCCCGCCTCGCCCTCGGCGACGCGGGTCTCGCGAATCGCGTCGAGGAGCGAGGTCTTGCCGTGGTCGACGTGGCCCATGACCGTGATCACCGGACCGCGCGGCACCGTGCCTTTGATCTCGCTGCGCTCCATGGCCTCCATCTCGACGGCTTCTTCGAAGGAGACGATCTCGGCGTCGATGCCCAGCTCGCGCGCGACTTCGAGCGCGAGCTCGCCGCCGAGGGGATTGTTGATGCTCACCATCAGCCCCTTCTTCATGAAGAGGTGCTTCATGAGATCGGAGGCCTTGACGTCGAGGCGCTCGGCGAGCTCCTTGACGGTCACACCCTCGGTGAGAGCGACGCGTCCGGTGGGACGCTTGAAATCGAGCACCTTCGCGTTCGACGACTGCTTGCGCGCGTCGCGGCGCGAGGAAACGCGCTTCGGCTCATCCTCGAGGTCGGGCAGGACGATGTCCGGACCGATGTCGTCATTGATGATCTGGGTACCGCTGAACGGACCCTTGGTCAGGAGATCCTGATCGAACTCGCCGCCGCGGACGGTCTTCGTACCGCGCTTCGCCGTTTTCTTCTTGTCGTGAGAGGACTGCTGTTCGTCATCGCCTTCTTTTTTGCGGCGGACGATGTTGGCGCCCGGCATGAGCGGCGTCGGCGTCATCGGGCCACGGCCCGGCACGCCGGGACGAGCGGCGCCGGGACCGGCGGGACGCGTGCTCATCGGCGCTCCGGGACGCTGACCCATCGGGCCACTGGGACGCGATGCGCCCGGACCGGCAGGACGCGGCGCGGCCGGGCCGGCGGGACGCGCACCCATTGGCGCTCCGGTACGTGGTCCGCTCGGAGCGGCGGGACGACCCGTCGGAACGGTGGCCTGGCCGGCGTAGTTCGGACGCGGACCCTGCGGCGAGCGCGCGCGCGGACCGGTGGGACCGGTGATGGGGCGGCGGTCGACGTGGCCATGGCCTCCCGATGCGGGAGGCGCGGACGGAGTGGCGGCAACGGGCGGAGCCTCGGGCTGCGGCGGCGCGGAAGGCGTGTCCGCGCGCGGAGTTTCGGCGGCCGGAGCGCGCTGCGTCTCGGCGGCGATCTTCGCCGGCCTCGGCTTCTTCTCCGGCGTGACCGGCGCTTCCTTCGCGGCGCGCTCTTCGGCTTCCGCGGCCTCCTGGAACTCCGGGATGATCACGGCAGGCGGCGTTGCGACGGCCGGCTCCTCCTTCGGAGCCTCGGCCTTCTTCCGGACCGGCGGCTGCACGATCGGACGGGGCGGACGGACCGCCTCTTTCTTCTTCGTCTCGATCGGCTTGTCTTCGCGCATGATGACGCTGCGGGTGCGCGCGACGAGCTTTTTGCCCGTGATGAGCGCCTGGATCACCTCAGGCTCGAGGACCTGACTCGCGTCGGTGATCTCTGCGCCGAGCGACTGAAGCTGGAAGATCACGTCCTTTTCGGACTTGCCCATCTTCTTCGCGATGTCGCTCACCTTGATTTTTGCTGCCGCCATTCAATCTCCTTGGGTCTTCCGCCGGGTGTTCGCGTCACATGGTGGTCATTCCACCGAAGCTTCGGCCTGTTCTTCGTCCGAGGCTTCCTCTGTGTCTTCCTGGTCGTCTGCCGTTTCTTCTTCTTCGCCTTCGCCGGTGTCGCCCTCGGTCTCCTCGACCTGCTCGTGCTTGCGCGCGATCTCGATCATCTGCGCGGCCAGGTCCTCGTCCACGCCGTCGATGGCGGTGAGGTCGTCGACCGACGCGTTGATGATCGAGTCGAGGTCGTCGTAGCCGGCGTCGTCGAGAAGCTGAGCCCACTCCTCGGGCATGTTCTCGATCTCGCGGACTCCGGTCTGAGCGCGCGACTCGGCCATCGCTTCCTGGAGCATGGCCGCGAGCGCGTCGGCGACTTCGCCCTTCACTTCCTCTTCCGACTTGATGTCGATCTTCGCGCCGATCAGCTCCGCCGCGAGACGCACGTTCAGACCACGCTTGCCGATGGCCAGCGAGAGCTGATCGTTGTCGACGATGACGTCGAGGTGCGGGCGGTGGGCCTGCTCGTCGCTGGTCACTGAGACGCGGGTGATCTTCGCCGGAGCGAGGGCGTTCTGGGCGTAGGAGACGATGTCCTCGTGCCAGGGGATGATGTCGATCTTCTCGCCGCGTAGCTCGCGGATGATCGACTGCACGCGCGAGCCCTTCATGCCCACGCATGCGCCGACCGGGTCGACGTCGCGCTCGCGCGACATGACCGCGATCTTGGCGCGCTCACCCGGCTCCCGGACGGCGCCCTTGATCACGACCGTGCCGTCATAGATCTCCGGCACTTCCATCTCGAAGAGCTTGATGAGCAGACGGGGGTCCGTGCGCGAGAGCACGACCTGCGGTCCCTTGGGCTGGGTGTGCACGTCGGCGATGACGGCCTTGATCCGGTCGCCCTGCGAGTAGCGCTCGGCGCGCGACTGGTGGTGGCGGGGGATGATCCCTTCGGTCTTGCCGTTGAGATCGATGATCATGTCGCCGCGCTCGAAACGCTTCACGTAGCCGTTTTCGAGCTCGCCCATCTTGTCCTTGAACTCGTTAAAGACCTTCTCGCGCTCGGCCTCGCGGACCTTCTGATAGAGGACCTGCTTGGCCGACTGCGCGGCGATGCGTCCGAACTCGGCGGCGTTGCCGCTGAGGGGGATCTTCACTTCGTCGCCCTGCTCCACCTCGGAGTCGAGCTTCTGGGCCTCGTAGGTGCGGATCTGGGTGTTCGGATCGCGGACGACGTCCACGACTTCCTTGCTGATGTAGGGAAGACGGATCGTGCCGCCCACCTCGACGCTCGGCTCGACCTTGTGGGCCTGGGCCAGCGTCCACTGCGCCTGCGGATCCTCGATCTCGTTCTCGTCGGCGACGATCTCCTTGACCGCCATGACGATTACGGTGCCGTCGTTGCGATTGATCTTGGCCTCGATCGGCTCGCGCGTCTTGTAGTACTTGCGCGCCGCCGTCGAGAGGGCGTCTTCCAGCGCGGCGTAGACGCGATCGGGCTCGATCGACTTCTCGTACGCAAGCGCCTTGATGTCCTTGTCGTTAAACATCGTGATTAGATCCTTCGCTTTGCTCAGGATGGCAATCGAGGCTTCGCCTCAGATTTCCACTTCCAGTCGGGTTTCCTTGATGTCGTCGAGAGGGATGGCATAGTCCGGGTCCTTCTTCATGACCGGGTCCGTCACCACTACCGTCGCACCATCGAACGATTTGAGTCGGCCCACGATCACGTGCAGGCCGCGAATGGCCTTGCCGGTCTTCACACGGACCAGGCGGCCGGTGAACTTCTCGTAGTCCGCAGACTTGTAGAACTTGCGGTCCAGCCCCGGCGACGACACCTGCAGCTCGAACTCGCCGGGGATCGGATCTTCGACGTCGAGCCAGGTCGAGACCTGCTGGGAGATCAGCGTGCAGTCGTCGACCGTCACGCCGCCTTCCTTGTCGATGTCGATGCGCAGGAGAAAGGTGTGCCCCTGGCGGCGGTAGTCGATGTGGACGAGCTCCAGCCCTTCGGATTCGACGATCCGCTGGACATGCTCCTCCACTTTTTCCGACAAACCGCTGCTCATGAATTCGTACTTTTCCCCTTACAACAAAAAAAGCGGCCGATCGGCCGCTTTCGAAAGACCTGCTCGAAAGCCGTCGAATACTAACACACCGTTTCCGGCGGTTACAACGCGGTCACGGAGCTACTCCACCGTGACCGGGAGCACAACAGCCTCTGAAAGCCGCAGCGGGTCCGAAATCTTCCCGTCCTCGCCGAATAAGTCCCATTGTGCCCGTGCGTTGAAGTAGACCACCGGCGCAAAAAAAGCCGCGCCTTGCAGCGCGGCTTTCGGGTGAAGCACATGATTCGATGTTAGTGACGGACCGTGCGGCGCACCGGCTTCTTGCCGGAGCTCTGCGGGTACATCACGTCGAGGACGTCCTCGGAGAGCGGAACCATGTACTGCGCTTCCATCGTCGTCGCGTCGCCCGACAGGTTGTCGAGCACCGAGCCGTACGCCAGGAAGGCCGGGCAGCCGTCGACGCAACCCTCGGGCGGGTTGTTGGTCGGGCCGCCGCCGCGCTGCGACACCACGACGAAGTAGTTCGTGCCGCGGAAGACATCGCCGCTGGGCTGGCGGAACAGCTCGTCGAAACCGTAGAGCTGGTTGCCGAGCGGGCCGAAGGCGCGGACGGCCTCAGCCTTCTTGTCGGCGTCGGTGAGCGTGCCCTGATAGAGAGTGAAGACGATCTCCGTGATGTTCCACTCCGAGGCATTCACCGCGCCGATGTTCGCGCGGTAGGTCTGAGCAGTGCCGGCGCCGCCGGTGTTCGACAGACCGGTGATGAAGACCTTGTCGAGCTCCACGTTGCTCTGCAGGCGGCTGACGAAGTGATACCAGGGAATGCCCGAGAAGAGCTGGCCCGTGGTCTCGAGCGGGCGCTGCGGGGTGACCTGGTAGATGCGGGTCTGGACGGCGATCGGACGGAAGTTCGCGCTGAAGCCCGTGTTGTCCTGCGTGTCCGTGCCGCAGCTCAGGCCGGTCCTGCAACCGTTGAAGATGAGCAGACCGAAACCACCCGGTTTTCCGAGCGCCGATTCGAAGATGTTGGGAAACTCTTTGCGCTCGTACGGGCGCAGGGTGATGCGGCCGCGAATCTCTTCGAGACCGGCCGGAGCCGTACCGCCCGCGTTGTCGCCGCGCGGAACGTAGATGACCGACACGTCGACCGAGTCGCCCGACAGGTTGGAGATGTAAGCGTCGGTAGTAAACAAACCGCTCGAGCCCGAAGCCCGACCCGCGATCGGGACGTACACCTGATCCGCGGCGCGGAAGTTACTCGCGGATGCGCCGAACGCGCAGAGAATCAACGCCGCCGCGACTCCAAGTTTTCTCATGAACATAATCTCCCCTCTTAACAAAAGCCCGTGATTTGGTCTGAACTGCAGGTGAAACAAAAATTATGCTGGAAGAGCATACCAGCGAATTCTAGCCGAAGAATACCGCACGCACGCCATTCTGTAGCAACTTATACGTAGTTTCCAAGAGACCTGTCACAACTTCTTGATCTTCGTATACTCGGCCGCCGTGAGCGAGACGAGGGAACGTATGGTAACCGACTCCGAGAGCGGTCTTCGCCTCGATCGAGCACTCGGCGACCTCTTCCCCTCTTACTCGCGCAATTTCCTCGCGAATCTTGTCAACGACGGTCACGTTCTCGTCGACGGCCGGGTCGCGAAGAAAGTCTCCCAGCGCGTCGAGGCCGGCCAGCTCGTGGTCATCGAGGTCCCGCCCGCGGCGCCATCGACGATCGCCTCGCAGGACCTTCCGCTCACGGTTCTGCACGAAGACAGCGACATCGTCGTCATCGACAAGCCCGCCGGAATCGTCGTCCATCCCGCCGCCGGCCACGCCGACAGCACGCTCGTCAACGCGCTGCTCTTTCACGTGCAGGACCTCAGCGGCGTCGGCGGCGAGATCCGTCCCGGCATCGTGCATCGGCTCGACAAAGACACGAGCGGCGTGATGATCGTCGCCAAGCACGACGACGCGCACCGCAAGCTCACCGCTAACTGGAACACGGACCGGGTCCGCAAGGAGTACGTGGCGCTCGTCTACGGCACGCCCGCCTCGGAGCGCGGAACGGTCGACGCGCCGATCGGACGCGATCCGCGCGATCGCAAGCGCATGGCCGTCGTCGCCGACGGCCGCCGCGCCATCACCGAGTACGAGGTGGCCGAGCGCCTCCGCCACGCATCGCTCGTGCGCTGCCGCCTCCGCACCGGCCGCACCCATCAGATCCGCGTCCACATGAAGCACCTCGGCCATCCCATCGTCGGCGACCCGCTCTACTCCGGCCCGCAATGGCGAGGCATCCCCGACCGCAAGATTCAGAAGGTGCTCTCGTCGCTGACGCGGCAAATGCTCCACGCCGCGAAGATCACCTTCGAACACCCCGGCACAGGCGCGGTCGTCTCATTCGAGGCGCCAGTGCCGGAGGACTTCCGCGCGGTCCTTCAGACGCTTACCTTATAGGTCCCATAGGTCCCATAGGTCCTATAGAAGCACTCCCGCGATCGTCGCCGTGAGGAAGTTCGCCAGCGTTCCGGCGATCATCGCCCGCAGGCCGAGCCGCGCCAGGTCGCCGCGCCGCGTCGGGGCCAGCGAGCCGATGCCACCGATCTGGATCGCAATCGACGAGAAGTTCGCGAAGCCGCACAGGGCGTACGTCGTGATGACAAAGCTGCGGTGATCGAGTGCGTTACCGACGCCCGGCTCACCGAGCTTCACGAACGCCACGAACTCGTTCAGCACCATGCGCGTGCCGAGCAGATTACCGACGATCACGCTGTCCTTCCACGACACTCCCATGGCCCAGGCGATCGGGCGGAAGACGTAGCCGAGGACGATGTCGAGGCTGGCCGGGAACCACGCCAACTGTCCGTGCACCCAGCCGAAGATGCCGTTCACCAGCGCGACCAGCGCGATGAACGCGATGAGCATGCCCGCAACGTTCAGCGAGAGGTGCAGGCCTTCGATCGCGCCGCGTCCGGCCGCATCGATCACATTCACGTCCTGCTTCGGCACGACGACTTCCACGTCGCCGCCCGTGGCCGGCGTGTCCTCTTCCGGGACGATCATCTTGGCCATCATGATCGCGCCGGGCGCGGTCATGATCACGGCCGTGAGCAGGTGAATGACGTCCACCTTCGCCACGAGCACGTACGCGGCCATGATGCCGCCGGAGATGTGAGCCATGCCCGCGGTCATGATCGTCATCAGCTCGGAGCGGGTCATCTCCGGCAGGAACGGCCGGATCGTCAGCGGCGCCTCGGTCTGGCCCATAAAGATCGACGCCGCGACCGACGTCGACTCCGCGCCCGACGTGCCCATGAAGCGGGACATGATTTTCGCGAAGAACTTCACCACGAGCTGCATCACGCCGAGGTAATAGAGGATGGCGAAGATGGAGGCGATGAAGATGATCGTCGGGAGCACCTGCGTGGCGAAGATGAACCCGAGGTTGCCGTTCTGCGCGCCGAGGACGCCGAAGACGAACTTCGAGCCTTCCTCGGTGTAGCTGATCAGGCTGTTGACGACGTGCTTCATCGTCTCGAAGAGGTAGCGGAGCAGGTTATAGGCGAGGAAGATCAGCAGCGCGAACACGCCGAAGATCGCCCAGAGGATGCGCCGCACGCCGGGTGCGAGGCGCTTCGCGAGGAACGCGACGGCGACCGCAACGAGGACGAAGATCAGCGCCGCGCCCCACTTCTCGAGGGGCGGCCGGAACGGCGCGAAGAACGCCTCGATCGGCTCACCTTTGAGGACGAAGATGGCCACGACGATCTGCAGCACCAGACCCCAGATCACGGGTCGCCACTGGATCGCCCTCCGGTTCGTCGAAATGGCCCAGGCGATGGCCAGAATGGCCACGAATCCGATCAGCGCGGTAAATCGCTCCATCGTGCAGCTCCGTTCTCTCGGTGAATTGAACCGACCGGAGCTAGTAACAGAGCGCGTCGCCCAGTGTCAACGGGAGAATCAGTTTCGCGCGCTGCGCCGCTTCGGGGCGATGGACGCGAGCCGCGCGACGTACACGCGCCCCACGCCACCCGCGGCCTCCCCGATCGTCGTACGCTCGTACGCGATCACGCCCGCGCTGCCACGGCGCGCCAATACCGGCGCGCTTCTCCACTGCGCATCGCGCGCGAGGGCGGTTCCGCCGCGGAACCCATCGTCGGTGAGCTGACCGGCGATCAGCTCCGCCCCCACTTCGCGAACGAGCAGCCACGCGCTGCCGCCGCGTTCGAGAGCGGGATGGCGGCCCGGCAACGTCACCGTCGTGCCGAGCGGCTGGCCGCGGCCGACCGTGCGCGCGAACGAGATGCCGTCGACGCTGCTCCACGCCACCGCGTACGCACCATCGGCGGCCGCGGCATCGAGAGTCGCGATGCGCATGTTCGCGGGCTCGGTCAGCGCGACCGGCGACGCGTAACGCGGCGTCAGCGCCCCATCGAGGTGGACGGCAAACACCTGGTCGACGAGCGTGCACCGGAAGTTGAAGCAGTTCGTCCCCAGCGGCTTCTGCTCGACCCACGTCAGAAGGCACTCGCCGTCGTCACACGCGAGCCTCACCCGCGGAACGGTCGCCTGCGAGGTCGTCGGGATGCTCGTTCGGGCCACGACTCTCCCCTCGCTGTCGATGCGAAACAGCTCGATGGGCATCACTCGCTGCGCCGCGGCGGTCGCGACGATGAAGTCGCGGCCATCCGAGGCAACGGTGACGATCGAGCTCGCGATGTCGCTGAGCAGAACCTCGCCGCCGAGAAACGCGCCACCGTCGCGAAGCACGCGCGCCCGGGTACCGGCAGGCGTCGACCACGCGATCAGGTACGCCGCACCCTGCGCCGCCACCGCCGGACTCGCGGTGTTCCGCGGGAGGTCCAGCGTGCGACCCGTGCCATCGGACGCGATGAACGTGGCCCGGATGCCTGTCCGCTCGCGCTCGTGCCACGCGACCAGCATGCCGTCGTCGCCGATGGCGACATCCGGAGTGCTCTGCGTCGTTCCGGCACGCGACACGAGCACCGCGGCTCCCGGCGTTTCACCGTCCGCGGCGTAGAGCCCGGACTCGCCCGCCGCGGCATTGACCGGTCCAACCGCGGCCACGACCATCGTTCCGCCGGGCCCCGCCGCGACCGCGAAGTCACGCACGTTCTGCGGACGCTCGACGTCGACCACCGGCTCGACCGCCGCCGGGACGAGCTCGTTCGTCAGCGCGTAGCTCATCACGCGCAGCTCCTGCTGCTCGAACAGGCGGAAGCCGCGGTCAGTCGCGACGACGCGCACCGTCGCTGGCCATGGAATGGCGATGTGTGAGGGTCCGGTCGCGTTGCCGGCCGCATCGAGGACGACAGTGCGGACGGTGTCCAGCCACGGCTGCGCTTCCGCCTCGCGGCTGACCCACGCCACCGCGATCCGGCCATCCGCGATCGCGATCGACGCGGGCGTCCACCATCCGAAGTTCGTCGCGATGGCCTCGTCCTTCCAGATCGGTGTGCCGACGGGCGAGGTCGCCGCGACATACAACGTGGCGACGTCGCTGTACGCCACCACGATGCGCGAGCCCTCGCTCGCCACGCCAGCCAGCAGCACGGGCCGGTCCGACACCACGTTGTCCGGCCAGCGCACCATGTCCCCGAACGGATCGAGCGTCGCGGTGCGCAACGCATCCTTCGACCAGAACACGATGAAGTCATCGCCGTTGAACACGACCCGCGCGCGATCCGCGGACTCGTTCGCCACGACTCCCCTCGCGACGATGTTCGCATCGCGGTCGACGATCACGAAACGCAGCGACTGCCCGAGGATGAAGGTGTGGCCGAGACCGGAGGCGATCGAGACCGGATCGCTCCCTTCCATCAGCCGGATGCCGACCGGATCGAGCACCTCGCGCTCCGGCGTGATGCGCGCGCCGTACACCGCCGGCCGCCGCGGATCGCGATGGTCGGTCCACGCCGCGAAGTAGTTCTCGCCGTCGCTGACGATTGCCGGCGCGGCCGCCTCGACCGCCGTGATCTCGATCAGTGCCGCCGGCGTCTCCACCAGTGCGAACGCGGACACCGCGACGAGGAGCGCGCACACCAGGGGCACCAGGGATCGAGTCACGCCTCTGATACGGCACGACGTGCGCCCGCGTCGTATACTCCGCCGCCATGCTGAAAGCCATTGACGAGGCCGTTGCGTTCGTTCGGAGCAAGTCGTCGCTGCAGCCTGAAGTAGGCGTGATCCTCGGATCGGGACTCGGCAACGTCGTCGACGCTATCGAGATCGAGACCGCCATTCCGTACGGCGACATCCCCGGCGCGCGCGCCTCGACCGTCATGGGTCACCAGGGCCGCATGATCCTCGGCCGCGCGCGCGGCGCCGCGGTTGTGGTGATGCAGGGCCGCGTGCACTTCTACGAAGGCTACGAGATGGAAGAGGTCATGTTCCTCACCCGCGTCCTCGGGCGTCTCGGCGTCAAGAAGCTGGTCGTCACCAACGCCGCCGGCGGCATCAACACGGCCTTCAAGCCCGGCGACCTGATGCTCATCTCCGACCACATCAACTTCATGGGCGTCAATCCGCTCCGCGGCAAGAACATCGACGACCTCGGCGTGCGCTTCCCCGACATG
Source organism: Thermoanaerobaculia bacterium (assembly GCA_035536275.1). GTDB lineage: Bacteria > Acidobacteriota > Thermoanaerobaculia > Gp7-AA8 > Gp7-AA8 > QHVT01. Next base: position 4,685 of record DATLOL010000125.1, on the reverse strand, counting down.
AGCGACGCCTACGCGGAGTCGCTCCGCGCCATCGCGAAGGAAGTCGCGGCCTCGCAGGGACTCGAGTTACAGGAAGGCGTCTACCTCGGCCTGTCCGGCCCGACCTACGAGACCCCCGCCGAGATCCGCGCCTTCCGCACCCTCGGCGCCGACGCCGTCGGCATGTCCACGGTGCCCGAAGTGATCGCCGCCTCCCACATGGGCATCCCCGCCCTCGGCATCTCCTGCATCACCAACATGGCCGCCGGCATCCTCAAACAGAAGCTCACGCACACGGAAGTCATGGAAACCACCGCGCGCGTGCAGAAGGAGTTCACCAATCTCGTGCTGGGCGTGATCGAGCGACTCGCTGGCGGCTGACGCCGCGTTGTCAGTTGTCGGTTGTCAGTTGTCATTGCGCCGCATGGCCTGAAACCCACACCCCGCAGACAACCGACAACCGACAACCGATAACCCGTAGCGAACGCAGCGAGCTACCGTTCACCTTTTAGCACTGTTCACCTACAATGAACATGTGCCAAGAATGAACACCCCGGGGCAAGACGTGCTCCGCGCAGCCATCGAGACCCTCGCCGATGCGGGACTCTCACCGCGGATCGAGCGCGACGCGACGCTGGTCGTCGAACATGACGGCAGAACGCGCCGCTACGACGTCGAAGTGAAGCGGGGCCTGCGTCGCGAGATCGTCGGTCCGCTCGTGACTGCATCGCGACCCAGCCGTGCGAAGCGGCTCCTGGTCACCGACTACGTGACGCCGCCTCTCGCGGAAGAGCTGAGGCGCCACGGCATCGAGTTCATCGACGCTGCGGGCAATGCCTACCTGCACGATCGGGGTCTTCTCATCTTCATCACCGGCCGCCGTCCCGAGCATCGCCCTGTGATGGAGAAAACGCTCCGTATATTTCGTCCGTCCGGACTCAAGGTCGTGTTTGCGCTGCTCTCACAGCCCGAGCTCGTGCAGTCCCCGCAACGCCAGATCGCGAGCGCGGCCGGTGTGGCCCTCGGCAGCGTCGCCATCGTGATGGACGGGCTTCGCGAGGCGGGTTTCGTCGCCGAAATGACCGGCAGTCGAAGGATCGTGCGCCGCGATCGCCTGATCGATCAGTGGACCGAGGCCTACGCGCGCCTCCTGTACCCGACGCAGACCCTCGGCCGATTCAGTGCTCCGGATCCGACCTGGTGGAAACGAGCAGAGATCGGCAAATGGGACGCGCAGTGGGGAGGCGAAACCGCGGCGGCGATGCTTGACCGGTACCTCGTCCCTCAAAACGCGGTCGTGTATGCCGATGTTCTCCCAAAGAAGATGTTGATCGAGCATCGGATGCACAGTGATCCACAAGGGTCCGTGATCGTGCGCCGCCGTTTCTGGCATTTCAAACCCTCGGATGTCCATCCCGACACCGTCCCTCAGCTCCTCATCTACGCCGATCTCGTCGTTTCGGGCGACAGTCGCTCGCTGGAGGCGGCAAAGCAGATTCGAGATGTCTACCTCACTTGATCTTTCGAAAACGAAAGAACTCCGCGACCTGGCGAGACTCCTGAAAGTAGTGGAAGGCGCCGTCGAAGAGATCGCGGTCCGCGTCATCGTCGGCGCTACGGCACGCGACCTCCTCCTGCATCATGTCCATGGTTTGCCGATCCGGCGCCTCACTCGAGATCTCGACGTTGCCGTGATGATCGGCGCGTGGAAACACTTCGAACTCCTGAAGGAACGCATCATTGCGAACGGCGGACAGCAGGTCCCCGACATCGTTCATCGAGTCCAATTACATGGATGGTCGGTTGACATCCTGCCGTTCGGCAATGTTGAAGTCGACGGGACGGTGCGGACCTCCTCGAGCGATTCGGCTTCGACACTGAACACGCCGCCGCCGCACTCCTCGGCCGGGACGCGGCCGGACTCGCCAAACCTCGTACCGCTGCGCGAATGAGCGAGATTCTCGACCGCGAGACTTCGGACGATGCCGCTTTCCACCTCGCTGCGGCGATGAGAGGCCGAGTAGAAGTCAACGTGCTGCTGCTGCGAGCCCTGCGCAGCGGGTTCAACCCGTAGCGCGCGCAGCGCGCTACGGCACGAACTTATACCCCACCCGATGCACCGTGATCAGGTGCCTCGGCTCGCCCGGCACGTTCTCGATCTTCTGGCGCAGCCTGGCCATGTGTGTGTCGACCGTGCGCGTGAACGCCGAGCTGTCGTAGCCCCACACGTGATTGAGCAACGACTCGCGGGTCACCACTTCGTCCGCGTGATCGATGAAGAAGCGGAGGATGCGGAACTCGCGGGGGGTGAGCTCGATCGGCGCCGCCGACTTCGTGGCCTGGTACGTGCGGAAATCGAGCGTGACGTCGCCGAAGCCGTACTCCTCCGGCGTGCTCGACTTCGATGTCCGGCGCAGCACCGCCTCCACCCGCGCCAGCAGCTCGATGAAGCTGAACGGCTTGGTCACGTAATCGTCCGCGCCCAGCTTGAGGCCGACGATCTTGTCGATCTCCTGGCCGCGCGCGGTGAGCATGATGATCGGCGTGCGGCTGCCGTTGCGGCGCAGCTCCTTGCACACGTCCAGGCCGGACTTCTTCGGCAGCATCACGTCGAGGATCATCAGGTCGTGATCGCCGCGCGAGGCCCGGCGCAGACCTTCGTCGCCGTCCGCGGCCATGTCCACGACGTACTTTTCGAACTCGAAGCCGTCGCGCAGCGCGACCGACATTGCCGGATCGTCCTCAACGATGAGGATTCGATGGTTCATGCTTCCGCCTCCCGTGCGATCGGCAGCACGATCGTGAACGCGCTGCCGTTTTCGACTTCACTCTCCACCTCGACCCGCCCGCCGTGCGCCTGCGCCACGTGCTGCACGATCGAGAGCCCGAGGCCACTGCCCTTCACGTCGTGAACGAGGCCGCTGCCGACGCGGTAGAACTTCTCGAAGATCTTCTTGCGCTCCGAGGCGGGGATGCCGATGCCGTGATCGCGCACGCGGATGCGCACGTCGTCCCGGCCTCCTGTCACCGTCACGTCGATGTTCTTGTTGCCGTTCGAGTACTTGAGCGCGTTGTCGAGCAGGTTCACCACCACCTGCGACATCGCGTCCTTGTCGAGCTCCATCAGCGGCGGCTTCGTCCCCTCGGCCGTGAACGAGATGTGCACGCCCGTGTCGCGCAGGGGCATGGCGAATCCGCACACCGTGTGCTGCACCAGCTCCACGACGTCGGTGGGACCGAAGCGGTACTGCTTCTCCGCCGACTCGATCTTCGAGAAGTCGAGGATGTTGTTGATGAGTGCCGTGAGCCGGCGGCTCTCCGCCTCGATGTACTCGCCGTACTCGCGGATCTTCTCGTCCTTCGTCACGCGCCCCAGGCGCATGTACTCGCCGAAGACGCGGATCGACGACAACGGCGTGCGCAGCTCGTGCGAGACGTTCGACACGAAGTCGCTCTTCATCTGCGAGAGCCGCATCTGCCGCGCGACCGAGCCGGCCGCGAGTCCGATCGCGCCGAGGAGCACCACGAATGCGCCGCCCGTCCACATCATGTTGTGGCGGAACTGGTGCGCCGCCAGCTCCTCGGGAGTCGTGCACGCGTCGCGGATGCCGATCTTCCAGTTCGTGAACACGAACGCCAGCGACTGCGCGATGTACGACTGCCGCGGCACGTCGGCGCCCACGACCACGTTCATGGGCCGTTTCGGATAGCGGTTCTGCAGCAGCACCGCCGCCATCGTCGCGATGCGCTTGCGCGCCGCTTTCGAGTCGAGGACGACGCCCGCGACGCCGACGACGTGCATCGACTCGTCGACGACCGGACGCTGCACGATGCGATGCCCGAGGTCGCGCTCGTCGACCTGCAGGACCGGCTCGGCGACGCGGCGCCACTTGTGCGCCGCGTGCCACGGCATCATCGCCATCTTCACCGCCTCGGCATCCGAGTGCCACCAGCCCTTCAGCTCGACGCCGTTCGGGTCCCAGTAGTACGTCACGATCTTCCCCTCGGGGGAAAAATACGAGGCGAAGTACAGCTTAGCGCCTTCGACAGGATGCTCGCGGAAGTGCTTGCCCAGCGTGCCCGTGCTGACGAGCTGCACGTGGGAGATGTCCAGCGCGCGTTTGGCCTGAAGGCGCAGCGTGTCGTCGATGTCCTGCGCCACCGTCTCGATCGCCCCGCGCTGCCAGTTCCGCTCCGCGGAGACGCTCTTCTGCTCCAGCGTCCGCAGAAAGCGGTACTGCATCACGAGCAGCGCACCCACGGGCAGAATCACCACGGGGAGCAACCAGAGGGAACGGCGGGACAGGCGGCGCATCGATCGATCTTTGAACGCGATTGTGGCACGCGGGATTCGGCGGCCCGGCGAACTGTCACAACATTTAACAAGAGGGAGCTGGGTGCTGGGTGCTGGGTGCGAAGTCCGCAGGTGTGTCATCCCGAGCGTGAGTCGAGGGACCTTCTATGAATAGGCCTTGTCAAGCCTCCTTGATCGTGTTCCTGCCTTCGGGACCGTCTCGGCTTCTTCTATTCGCACTCGAGGTGCATGGAGAGATCCTGGATAGGTGAGCTGCCTCACTCTGGGAACGAGGTCGAATAGCGCGAGGCGCTTTTCGCCGCAAGGTCCCTACGAGGTCAGCTCGATCGAAGTCGATCCTGGGCAGTCGGGTTTTTGGTTCTCCTCTTCGCTGATCGGTTCTTATGCAGTG
>DATLOL010000124.1:0-13015 GCA_035536275.1 Thermoanaerobaculia bacterium | reverse complement strand
CCGAGAGCGGCGTTCAGTGGTCAGGCGTGCGGTCTGGCTAGGCCAACCAGCGCTGCCGGCCGCGCCGGCCCGCCGGAGGCGCCCTCGTCGTCTCTCTGTGGGTCGACAGAAAGCGTGCAACGGACGCGGTTGCGCGCAGCGGAACGCCGCCGTCCCGGCGGCTGAGCAGGTGGCGTCCCGCCGCCGGATGGGCGGGGCGTTCTCCCGGGCGCCGGGAGCGAGGACGCTCCCTGCTCAGCCGGCGAGGACGCCGGCGCTCCGTTGGTGTTGTGCCAGTGTCTGCTTAGGCCGCCGGCGCCGTTTACACGGCGTCGTTTGATCGGGCGACAGCGGTACTGGCCCGAATTACTTCTGCGGGAGACTCCGACTCTTCGCGCTCCTTGCGAACGCGCAACATCTTCCCGGCGGATCGTGCGACTTTCTTCCGAGCGCCGTCGGCCTTCTCGCCTTCGAGGACTTCGCGCTTGATCACTTCGGACTTAAGCGCCTCCCGCAAATCTTCGATCTCGACCTTCGCGTCGGAAAGGCGGCGAAGTTCGCGGCGAACCGTATCGAGCACCGCGTCACTGAGGACCACGGCCGCGAGGTAGAACTTGTTCGTCGCCTGCAGGTGATCGTGGTACGCGTAGAGGCCGGACTTCAGCATGCTCTCGCGCGTGAGGAGGTAGAGGCTCTCCAGGTCTTCTGAGCTCTTGGCGCTGAGCGCGAGGAGATCGATGTCCAGAACGATCTCGTTGTCGATCGGCTTCGCAAACACCACGCGAAATACCTTCCACAGGTTGCCGTTCGTCAGGGCCACCCATTCGATCCCCTGATTCGCGGCGTAGTCGACCGCCTGCTTGACGTGCGCGTCCTTCAATTCGAGTCCGATGGCTTTCACTTCAATCAGCATCTGAAACTTGCCGTCGATACGCGTCGCCAGATCGCAGAACGTGCCACGGATGCACAGTTCCCGAGTGACCTCGCTGTACTTGTCGTAACCGAAGATGTCGGCCAGTACGTCGGTCACGATCATCGACGTGTCCGATTCATTCACATCGCGCGATTTGGCAGACGTGAGGATCGGCTGAAATCGCTTCAAACCGACGGCGAGACGTTCGGCGACGCGTGCAGGGATACCCATGAATTGTCTCCTTGTGCGCACGAGTCTACAGCAGGGTTTGCGAAAGACCGATGAGACGGTTTGGTATTCTCCGAGCCATCCCGCGTAAGCGAAGCGCTGACGCAGCGACCATGCCCCGTCTTCGATCGATCGTGACCGCAGCAGCACTGGCCGTCAGTCTTCCTCTGGCCGCGGCGGCGCGGCGGGGGATCGCCTTTCATTACGCGCCGCTGTCGGCCGCGGAGGTGCGGTGGTATTCGCGGTTCGAAGTGCTGGTCGTGCACGATCCGATTCCGCGGGAGCAGCTCGATGCCCTGCATCGCGCGGGCACGAAGGTCGTGCTGTACGAGTGGGCGGTCGCGTACTACGACGCGCGCAAGACGCTCTGGGACATGCGTCTGCCCGCGGCGGCGCTCCTCAACACCACGCCCCTGCGCGGACATCTCGGCGCTCCCGACGCCGACGCGTACTACTACGATCCCGTGTCGCGCGAGCACGCCCGCGACCGCGCCGTCGTGCTCGCGCGCCGTCTGCGCACCCTCGGCTACGACGGCGTCTTCTTCGACACGACCACCGCGGCGAGCGTGCATCCAACCGCGCTGGCCGAGTTTCGCAACCGCTATCCGGGCCGCTCGTACGACGAGGAGTTCTCGCGCTTCCTGGGTACGCTGCGCCAGGAGCTGCGGGGCGGCATCATCGTCACGAACCAGGGCTTCCGCGCGGCGGAGCACGTGCTGCCGTACGCGGACTGGGACGTCAGCGAGAGCCTGATCACCTATCCGCGCAACGGACTCTTCGAGCTGCGGCCGTGGAACGATGCCGGCGATCCGTGGAACAGCACCCAGTTCCTGATGCGGAACCTGATCGCGCCGGTGCGGGCAAAGTTCCCGCGCGTGCGGTTCGCGCACATCAACTACCTCGACGCGCCGGAGGCGCGGCGGGTCGCGGAGGTCGTGGCCATCGCGCTGCTGTTCGACGCGCACCCAGTGGTCGCGACGCGCGACGTCGCCGCCACGATCGCCAACGACCTGCTGCTCGTCGACCTCGGCGAGCCGCGCGCGATGAAGGGCAATCACCGGCTCTTCACACGAGGGCTCGTTGCGTACAACCCGGGGGCGTCGGCGATGCGCATTCCGAATCGGCTCGTCTATCAGGACGCGGTGACGGGCGAGACGGTGAGGGGCACGATCATCGTGCCGCCCGGAAGCGCGCGTATCCTGAGGCGCCGATGATCGAGTTCCGCGAGTCTCCGGACCGCGCCGGCGTCGAAGAGTTGCGCGCGCGCTGCTTCCCCGAGGATGAGATCGAGAAGGAGTTTTCCGTGGCGCGGACGTTCGTGGCCGAGGAGGGCGGGCGGCCGGTGGCGCATCTCGCGTTCATGGAGCAGGCGTACGAATTCGACGGCGTGACGTGGCGCGCGGCGCTGGCGATGGATGCGATGACCGATCCGGCGTACCGGCGGCAGGGGTTGTTCGCGCGGCTGGCGGGATTCGCGCGCGACGCGATTCGCGGCGACTACGCGTTCAGCACGGCGTGGCAGATCCGCCCCGCGGTGCTTCCGGCGATGGTTGCGAATGGGTGGGAGCCGGTGCTGCGGGCGCCGGTGTTCGTAAGGCCGATCTGGCGTAACGCCGGCCTCTGGCCAGCCGGATCGCCGGCTTCCAGCCGGCAATCCGTGGGTGCCGCCGGGACGGCGGCGATCCGGCCGGCCGGAGGCCGGCGTTACAGGGTGACGGAGAATCTCGTTACGCGGGAAACAGTCCTCAAAGGGCATCGCACGCTGGCGCTGGTCGAGCTCACGCCCCACGCGAAGCGCGAGATCCAGGCGGCGATGAGGGAGACCACGTGCCGGCTCGCCGCGGCGCTCTTGTCGTGGCGGCATCCCGCGGTCCCGCTCCTGCTGCGGATGGGATTTCTGCCGTCGCCGCACCGCTTCCGGTTTCTGGTGAACGTCTTCGACCCCCGGTTCGACCCGCGACGCGTGAAGTGGGCGCTGTCGTGGGCGGATACGGACCACCTGTGATGCACGCGCTGTTCGTGTTCGCGCACCAGGACGACGAGATCGCCGCCGCGGCGCGGATCGCCCATCTCGTGCGCATGGGTGTCACGATCTCGTGCGCCTACCTCACGAACGGCGAGGGCCGCGGGGCGACGTCCATCGAGCGCGATGGGGAGAGCCGTCTCGTGCTCGTGCGCCTCGGCGTCCACCTCGCGCGCGTGCACTTCATCGGCTCCGAGGAGCGTCTCCCCGACGGCGCACTGGTCGAGCATCTCGACCGCGCGCTCGCGTCGCTGCAGTCGCGGGTCACGGATCCCGTGGATGAAGTGTGGACGCTGGCCTGGGAGGGCGGCCATCAGGATCACGACGCCGCGCACCTCGTGGCCATCGCGTTCGCGAACGAGCGCGGCGCGCCGGTGTTCGAGCTGCCGCTTTACCACGGCCATCGGCTGCGTGGCCCGCTCTTCCAGACCCTCGCGCCGTTGCGCGTCGGCGCGCCATGGATCGGACGCCGCGTGCCGATCGGCGAGGGGCTGCGCCTGCTGGCGCTCTGCCGCTTCTATCGCTCGCAGCGCCGGACCTGGCTCGCCCTCCTCCCGGGCGCCTTCATCCGCCTGATCCTCGGCCAGCGCGAATGGACGCGCGCCGTCGACGTCGCCCGGCTCGCGTCGAGGCCGCACGAGGGCGTGCTGTTCTACGAGCGCCGCTTCGGCTACTCGTGGGACGACTTCGATCGGTGCGCGCGCGGCTTCATCGATCGTGCATGCGCGCCGCGCCGTACGGATCGAGATCGACCCACGCCAGCCGGATCGCCGTGAGCACGGGCCGCCCCAGCCACTCCTTAGAGTCGAACTGAAACGGCGCGTCGACTGCGGCCTGCACGTCGTTCCAGTGCCGCTCGTACCGCGCCGCGGCATCCGGTCGCGCGAGCAGCACCTTGTTCCCGCCGATGAGGATCGGCGCGAACACGTCCGGCTGCGCGGCGGTGAAGCGGTAGAACCCTTCGCCGACGCCAGGCCAGTTCGGATTGAAGAGATCGTCGACTGCCACCACGCCGTCGGTGTGCAGCGCCTTCGCCGCGACCTCCAAATCGTTCACGACGTCCTCGGCGCGATGCCCGCCGTCGATGTGGAAGAACCGGCAGTGTGTCGTCGTATCGTCAGGCGTCAGAGCGCTGGAGAGCTTCGCGAACACGCGCACGTCGTGGCCGTGCAGGTTGCGCTCGAAGACGGCGCGGTTCCCTTCGCCGGAGCGGTCGACGTTCAGCTCCTGCTGATCGAAGACGTCGCAGACGCCGAGGGTTTCGTCGCCGCGGCGCATGCGCGCGAGAAAGACGGCCGTCTTGCCGTGGTGTACGCCGATCTCGAACAGGTTGCCTTCGATGCCTTCGCGGCGCTGGATCTCGTCGATGAAGCCGAACAGATACGCATCGACGGGGAAGAACCACCCTTCGATACCGCGGGTGTCGTCGAGATAGCGGCGGACTTCGTCGCGCGTCATCAGAGGTCGAGCAGGTGATCGGCGAACACCTCGTTGAACAGCGCGCCGGGACGCCGGGCGCGGAGGCGATTCACGACGTCGCGGCCGGGCATCCCCAGCCGATGCATGATGCGCCCGGCGACGAGGGCCGAGCGGTTGAAGCCCATGCCGCAGTGCGACAGCACGCGGTGTCCGGCGCCGACCAGGGTCGCGCCGAGGGTGGCCACGGCTTCGAGCTTCTGCAGGTCGGGCAGGTTCTCGTCGTAGATCGGGAAGTAGACGTACAGGCAACTGTTCGGCATCGTCGGGATGCACGTGTCGAGGCCGCCCTCGAGGTCGATCACGGTGTCGACGCCGTACGACGAGACGATGTCCCAGTCGTGAATCACCGGCGAGATGTACAGACACCCGTCGTCGTCGACCTGGTACAGCTTCGAGAGATCTATCGGCATGCGGCGACGATTTTACTAGTGTCATCCCGAGCGAAGTCGAGGGATCCCCGGCCTACGCGCGTGCATCTCGTTTCAGCAGGGGATCCCTCGACCGTCCTCCGCTGGCGCTTCGGCGGCTCGGGATGACACGCTTCACTCGCTCACGGCGCGAACTTCAACGCTCGCCGCGCTCTTCATCGCGCCACCGTTGATCGGCTCGCGGGGAATGCTCTGCAGATCGAGATTGACCGCGGAGATCAGCAGCTGCGTGCCGATGGTGATCAGCAATGCAGACAACACCACCGTGCCCGTCGGCGCGGCCAGATTCCGGCTGCTGTACCACCACCAGTGATAGCCGCCATACAGCATGCCCGCGAGCACCAGCGGCATGCCGGCCAGGATGTGGAACGACTCGAGATTGAAGTCGTAGACGAAATTCTTCAGCACCAGGCGCCGGATCAAAGACCAGATCAGCTTTCCCGGGAACTGGCGCACCACGCGGGTGATGGAGAGGCTCGAGGTCTCACCTTCATAGCGGGCCGGCATCGGTACTTCCTTCACGACTGCGCCGAGGACGTAGAGATGGCTGAGCATCGACGTCTCGAAGTAATAGGTGCGGTCGATCTTCGCGAGCGGCAACTGCGACAGCACGTCCGCGCGAATGGCCAAAAAGCCGTTGTTGGGATCGAAGCAGTGCCAGTAGCCGGTGGCCGCCTTGGAGAGGAAGCTCAACGCGACGTTGCCGATGCGGCGCACGAACGGCATTGCCCGCACGGCCTGGAAATCACGGAAGCGGTTGCCTTTGGTGTAATCGGCCGAGCCGTCGATGAGCGGCTGGATGAGCTGGGGGACGAGCCAGAGCGGCATCTGTCCGTCGCCGTCGACCTTCACGACGATGTCCGCGCCCGACTCCAGGGCCTTGGCGAATCCGGTGACCATCGCACCGCCGACGCCCTGATTCTGCTCGTGCCGCACGACGAGGATGCGCGGATCGAGCTGCGCGTACCGTTCGGCGACGTTGGCCGTGTCGTCGCGCGAGGCGTCGTCGACGACGACGATCGTGCGGAAGATCATCGGCATCTGCCGCAGGACGTCGCCCAGCTCCACCGACACGTTGTACGCCGGCACGACGGCCGCGACGTGTACTTCCGGGCGTTTCCGCAATAGCAGCCGGGTCATAGGGTCTTCCGAATGATATAGACCCGGACCTTTTCGTCGTCGCGGAAAATGTGCATGTTGCGATGCGTGCGCTGGTAGAGGAAGCACCAGGTCTGCAGGCGCTGCTGGATGTCCGCGCGTGAGAATTGCGCCGCCCACGTATTGATCTCGAACGGATGCGGCGTCTTCTCCACGGCGATGAACACGTACGGCGTGGGGATGCTCAGTTCTCCGGCTGGATCGTAGCGGTCGAGGAACTCCACCGCGGTCATGTGAAAGCCGCGGCCCAGGACCATCGGGAACTCCTGGCCATAAGTGATCAGCGTCCAGGTGAACGGCTCGAGCTCGCGTTGAATCTCCAGGACCGCGTAGGCCGTCGCGCTGTAGCCCGAGTAGTCGATGAGCCGCTCGTGCGCGCTGGCCACCGGCACGCGCCAGAGCCAGAGGAGCGCAACGGCCATGGCCGCGATTTTCGTGATCCGCGTGCGCAGGATTTCCGCGACGGCGATGCCGAGGAGGATCGCCAGTGCCATGGCCAGCCACGAGGCATTGCGGCGCACTTCCACGATCTCCGGGAGCCGGAAGCGCGAGGCCACGTGCGTGAACAGGAACAGGAGGACAGTGAGGGCGGCGAAGACGGGGCCCGCAAAATTTATCCCGAGCGAAGTCGAGGGATCAGTGGAGCCCTCGCCGTTCATGGCACGATCGGCGTAGGGGCTCCGTTGACTCCTCGACTTCGCTCGGAGTGAACTGGAGAGAGCGACGATCAGCAGCGCCACCGCAATCACCGCACAGGCGATGAGGAACGGCGTAATGGCCACGTACGTGACGATCTGCGCGTCAGTCCCGCCGCGAAGGAACGGGAAGTAATACGCCGCCGCCGAGCCGGCGTCGTTCGCGCTGACGGTCGGGCGCGGCGCGCCGCTGTACGGATAGGCGATGTACGCGACCATCCACGTCGAGCCGAGGACGATCCCGGCCAGTCCGGTCAGTGCGGCGGTCCGGATGTCGCGCCACCCGGGCAGCGTGGCGATGACTGCAATCGCACTGAGGAGCACGAGCGGCACCGCCACGCCGGGATGCACGGCGGCGATGGTGGCCGTGCAGAAGAGAAATCCGCTGAGATGCCACCGGTTGCGATGGCGGAACCATCCCAGCAGAAACATCGCCGCCGGGAACAGGAACGCGATGGCCAGCTCCTGCGGCAGCGTCGCCGTTTGTCGCTGGAAGACGGTCGCCAGCACGTCGAACTCGCCCCGCGTGGGCGGGATCGCGTCGAAGGGCAGCGCTACGAACGCGCGTGCGTCTTCCACGCGATCCGTGGCCATGCTGCCGCCGAGGAGAAAGTACTGGCCGCCGCCGCCGAGCATGGTGGCGAAGAGCGCGCCCGCGACGATGCCCGCGGTCAGGTTCCGGGTGAGGCGCCGCGCCGCATCGGCCACGGCCAGGGTCATCAGCACGCCCGCAGCGGGGCCGAAGAAATTCATCAGCAGGATGACGTCGACGTTCGTCAGCTCGCGGATGGCCATCAGCAGGAAGTGCATCCCGCGCGGGTACGGGCCCCAGGCCGGATCGACCTGTTGCCCCTTTTCGAGGAGGCGCATCAGGTAGAGGTGGACGTAGGTGTCGGAGAAGCCGAGGTTCGCGGTGACGAAGGGGCGGTAGAAGCGGAGCGCGGCCGCGACGACGATCAACGCGATCCAGGCGACGAGATGCCGGCGATTGCCGCCGCTGCGCGACATGCGCGCACGACGGAACGCGCGGCGAATGCGCCGGCGCACGTTCACCCGACCCTCGAGCGCGTGCAGCGACACGCGGACGACGTTACGGTACCAGTCCAGCGCCATGGCCCCGGGACGCCGTCCGCTGCGGCGTGCGCGCACGAGCACGATCACGGCACCGAAGACGAGCAGCAGCGTGAGGGTGTCGAAGATGTTGAGGAGGGTGAGCAGCTGTCCGGCGATGGTGAGGCCGGCGATCATCGCCGCGGCGCACCACCAGAACCACTCCATGCGGTCCAGCGCCTCGGGTTTGCGGCGCGCGAGCGCGGGCACGCCCACGAACAGCAGCAGCAGCGCCGCTGTAATGCGCAGGACCGCGTCGATGCCGAGAAGCGTGTACATCGTCAATAGGCCGCGTAGTAGTGGTAATCGAGCTCGCCGAGGACATCGCGCATGGCCCGGCTGGTGAGGATGGCCAGTGCGATCGCGCCGGTGAGTAATCCGGCCACGGCCGCCGAATAGTGAATGGCACGGCTGCAGATGAATCCGACCGCCACGTTCAGCACGAGTGCAATGGCTACCGCCCGCACGACCAGCTCGACGCGCGACAGCGTCAGGAGCATGAGCACGTTCTGCAGCGCGAACATGAAGATCACATACGCGACCGCGGCCACGGCAAAGACGCGCGTGGCGGTCGTCGTCAGCAGAGCCTTGTGGATCGGCAGCGACGGCATGTCGCGCAGGGCCATGACCGCGAGCACGGCCAGTCCCAGGGCGAGAATCGAGGCCCCGGCAAGAGTGACGACGCGGCGCCGCTGGTCCGCGAGCGAGCTCTCGACGAATCGCGCGGACTGCGCACTCTTCACCCGTTTCTCCCGCGGCACCAGCTCCTCGGAAAACCGCTGCGTCGCGTGCTCCACGATGCCGCTCAGGAGCATGACCACGATCAGGGCCAGGTCCATCCCCAGCTCGTAACGCACGTTCAGCCAGAAACCGTACGGGGGAAAGTCCTCGCGTCCGGTCGAGGAGGTCCAGGCGATGACGCGATCGGCGAACAGGAACGTGTTGTACAGCAGGCCGTAGAGGAAGAACCGCGACGTGCTGTAGACGAGGATCGTCAGTCGCGGCGGATTGACGACGTTCGGACGCGCCGATGCCCGCGCGACCCGGTTCAGGTTCCACAAGGCCAGTACGAAACTGAGCGCGTCGGCGACGATCAGTCCGATCGCGTTGGCGGCGATCGGCGACGCGCCGAGCACTTTCGCCGCGAACAGCACGACCGCCAGCGCCACGGCCGTGGTCAACAGAAACAGCCAGGTCTTGCGCACGAGATACAACAGCGCCCAGTTGAGCCACAGCACGGACAGTGCGACGTAGTAGGCCGATGCCGTGAGGACAATCGACCAGGGGAGGATCGCGAACAGCGCATTGAGGGCCAGCGCCGGCAGCAGCAGGAGCAACGTCACCCGCATCGCCAGGGCCCACGCCCGAAGTGCCGTCCAGCGCGCAAGCCACAATTCGTCCTGGTAGATGTAGAACAGGCCGCGGCGGACGATGCTCTGCATGAAACCGCCCGTGACGACGTAGCTGGCGATGAAGCCCAGGGCGATGGCGCTTCCCATCCGCAGGTCCATGTCGATCGCGCCCCACACGCCGTACCCCCACACGAGCATGGTCACGGCCTGCAGCGCCATCGGCAGCGAGAAGGTGAGGCCGGTGAGGTAGTTCTTGAGGAAGCGCCGCACAGGATGCACGGATTCGATGTCGTCCGGCTCGGTGCTCCACCGCAGCCGCCCGCCCTGAAAGTCAGCGTAAATGCGCGCCGCGAGATCGAACACATCGCGCGCGCCGTAGTCGCTCCGCGCATCGGCATCGCGAATCCCCATCACCTCGAGCTGCGCGGCGAGCTCCCAGTGATCCTTCGGAACCCCGATCAGATCGATGACCTGCTGGCCGAGCTCGCGGACTCGCTCGGAGAGAAAGGAGGAAGGAGAAAGGAGGAAGGAGGAGGGCTCGGCCTCGGACCTTTCCTCCTTCTTCTTTCCTCTTTCCTCCTGCATTTCACTCACGCCGCAAACCCCCGATACAAATCCAGATACTTCCCGATGCAGTGGTCCAGCCGAAAGTCCTCCATGACTCGGGCGCGCGCTTTGGCGCCGAGGCGGAGGCGGAGGTGGGGGTCGTCGAGGAGCTTGCCGACTTCGTGGGCGAAGCGCTCGTCGTCGCGCGGTTTCACGAGGACGCCGCAGCCTTCCAGGGCTTCGCCGACGCCGCCGACGTCGCTTGCCACCACCGCCTTCTCGCACGACATCGCCTCGATCACCGAATACGGGAACGCCTCGGAGATGCTCGTCAGCAGGACGACGTCCGCGTCGCGATACGCGGAGACCACGTCGTCGGTGGCGGAGCCGATGGTGACCGTGTCCTCGACGCCGAGGTGGCGGCGGAGGGCCAGGCAACGCTTGTAGTACGTCTCGTCCGCGACCGCGCCGAACACCGTGAAGCGCGCGCGCGGGTGCGTCGACTTCATGCGCGCGGCGACGCGGAGCAGCGTCTCGATGTCCTTCAGCGGATCGACGCGGGCCGTCGCCACGACGTGCAGGTCGCCGTGCAGCTTCGGCGACGAGGCGAAGATCTCGGGGTCGACGCCGTTATGGATGACCCGGATCTTCTCCTGCGGCGTCGCGTGAGCCACTTCCCAGCGCGTGTTGTAGTGACAGACCGGCGCCACGACGTCGGCGAAGTGATAGTTCGCCCGCACCACCGCGGTGATGAGATTGAGCAGGAACTGCTTGCAGAAGAAGAGACGGCGGAAGCGGGAGAGAAAGAGGTACTGCTCGCGGAGATAGACGCCGTGCTCGGTGAGGATCATCGGCGTCCCGAAACGCTGCCGGGCGGTGATGCAGGGGATGCCGCAGAACGCGGCCGCGGTGGCGTGCGTGACGGACGTCTTCGGCACGCGAACGTTGAGCACGATCAGAAAGTGATAGAGCCAGCGCAGGCACTCCGTCAGGTCGAAGATCGACGGCAACTGCTGCTCCGGTCCCGGGCGCTCGTGACGCCGGGAGAGATCGAGGCTGTACTCCTCGACGTCGCGCTTGAAAGTCTGCCAGACCGGACGCGCTTTCCAGGTCTCGTTGTAGTCGTGGGTGCGGAAGTAGTCCTCGAGCTGCACGAAGACGCGGCCGAGCGATGCGGAGTCGCCGGGGTCGACGCAGATGATCCGCACCAGCTCGCGAAAGGGGGGCAGGAACTCGCGCTCGATCGTGTCCGTCGTCGTGCGGCGTTTGCGGTCGTAGAGCTGGCCGAACGGGATGTCGCTGCTGAACTCCGACGGCTCCTCGATGCCCCACAGCGGCACGTTGATGATGCGGCGCACGTTCTCGGGCGGATCGAACTTCTGCTCGATGTGCGGATTCATCATCAGCGGGAGCAGAGTCCAGCGGACGTCGGGCGTGTTGCGCAGGAGCGCATCACACCAGGTGCTCACCCCGCCCGCGCTGTACGGATACGTCCCCTCGGTGGTCATGAGGACCGACAGCATCAGCGGCTCGCGGTCTGCAGCGGGAACTTCCTCGTCGTGTCTCCGACGTAACGCACGCGCTGCTGCAGCTTCCAGCGATCGACGCGCACGGCCAGCAGATCGCTCTCGCGTTTGGCCACGGCGTTCGCCGCCTCCACGAGATCGGCCTCGGGACGGACGCCTGCCAGCACGAGGCGAGTGATCGAGTCCTGCCGCTGTTTCGCGACGGACGCGGCGTCGGTGAGGAGCTTGATGCGTTTCTCCGCGGCGGCGAGCGCGAGCCAGAGCAGATCGATGCGATTGCGCGTCGCGGTCTCGGTCACGGCACGCACACGCGTCGCCTCGTCGAGCTGCAGCCGCGCCTCGGCCAGGCGGCGCGCGGCCGCCGCGTCGAACATTGGGAACGAGAGCGAGACGCGCAGGCCGTAGATGCCGAACGTTCCCTCGTCGGCGTTCGTTTGATACGTCGACGGCACCGCCGCGACGCCGCCGAACGCGGTGAGCAGCATCTGCGGGCGGCGCAAGGCAGTCGCTTCCTGCAATGCGAGGCGCTGCCGTTCCTGCACGAGCGACGCGCGTGCGACCGCGGCGTCGGTCTGCACGATCTCGTCGACCTTGATCTCTTTCAGCATCGGCTCGTCGTCCAGCACGAGCGACGCCTGCAAGCCCTCGGACGACTGATCGCCGATGAGCTGCTTGAGACGCGTCTCCGCCTCGAGCCGCTGCAGCTCGAGGTCGACGAGATGGGACTCCGTGGCCAGGGCCTGGTCCTGCCACTGGGTGGCGGTGAGCGTGTTGATCTCGCCACTCTCGAGCATGTTGCGCGCGCGCTGACGGAGCTCGGCGGCGCGCGCGGCGCCGGTATGCAGCAGATTGATGCGCTGCTCGGAGACGTAGAGCTGCGCGAACGCCTCCAGCGTCTCGCGGAAAACGTCCTCCGCTTCGTCAGCGGCGCGGCGCCGCAGAATCTGCGCGTCGGCACGCAGCGCCGAGACTCGACGCCGCTCCGCACCCGCATCGAGCAGCGGATAGTCGACGGAGACGACGGCCGTGAACGCGTCGAAGCGATCGACCCGCTCGGAGAGCAGATTCAGATTCTCGGCGCTGCTGTACGCCGTCTCCGCGCGCACGGTGGGCAGCGTGCGGAAGGGGAGCGCATCGAGCAGCTCCGCCTGATCGGAGTACGTGGTGGCGCCGGCGCGCGTGCGCATGGCGCGCTCGATCGCCTGGGGGAAGGAGACGGTGAGCTCGGCGGAGGCGAGGATGGGGAACAGGACCGCGATCACCACTGCGGTTGCTATGTTGCTGGTTGCTGGTTGCTTGCGGCGCATGGCTTCAGGCGCGGTCCCGCGAGCAACACAGCAACCAGCCGGAGCACGCCGTTGGGATTGGGGAGCGAGGAGCACCATACCCAGTCCCCTCGCCCCACGGAGTGGGGAGAGGGCTAGGGTGAGGGGTGGTGCCTCGAGCGTAGCGTGGCCCCTCACCCCGACCCTCTCCCCGCACGCGGGGAGAGGGGGCTGTGGGACATGCACCTCTCTTCTCCTTTCACCGTCACCATACCCAGTCCCCTCGCCCCACGGAGTGGGGAGAGGGTTAGGG
>DATLOL010000123.1:0-8056 GCA_035536275.1 Thermoanaerobaculia bacterium | reverse complement strand
CGGGCTTCAGCCCGCCGGAAGACGACGGCGGGCTGAAGCCCGCCGCTCCACCAGAAGACGACTACAGGAACAGGTACATCCGCGCCGTTGCCGACTTCGACAACTTCCGCAAGCGCAGCGAGCGCGAGAAGTCCGACTTTGCCCGCTACGCCACCGCCGGCGTCCTCCGCGAGATCCTGCCCGTGCTCGACAACTTCGACCGCGCGCTCGATCACGCCGCCGAGGGCGACGACTTTCACAAGGGCGTGCTGATGATCTACAAGCAGCTCTTCGACGTCCTCCAGAAGCACGGGCTGAGAGTCATCGACGAGACCGGCGTCCACTTCGATCCGAACATCCACGAGGGCGTCATGCGCGAGGACGATTCGTCAGTCCCGAGCCAGACCGTCACCGCGGTTCTGCAGAAGGGCTACTTCCTCCACGATCGCCTGTTGCGGCCGGCCATGGTCAAAGTGGCGGTCGGTGGACCGGAACGGTAACCTAAGCTCCAATGGCCAAGATCCTCGGAATCGATCTCGGGACGACCAACTCGTGCGTCGCGGTCGTCGACGTGACGACGCCGCAGGTCATCCCGAACCGTGAGGGGAGCCGCACCACCCCATCGGTGGTCGGCTTCACCGAGGACGGCGAGCGTCTGGTCGGGCAGATCGCCAAGCGGCAGGCCATCACCAACCCGTTCAACACCGTCTTCGCCATCAAGCGCCTCATCGGGCGGAAGTTCGAGTCCGAGGAGGTCGCGCACGCGAAGAGCGTCCTCCCGTACAACGTCGTCCCGGCCTCGAACGGCGACGTGAAGGTGAAGATCCGCGACCGCGAGTACTCGCCCGAGGAGATCTCCGCGTACGTGCTGATGGAGATCAAGACCTTCGCGGAAGACTTCCTCGGCGAGCACATCACCGAGGCCATCATCACCGTGCCGGCGTACTTCAACGACTCGCAGCGCCAGGCCACGCGCGACGCGGGCAAGATCGCCGGACTGGAAGTCCTGCGCATCATCAACGAGCCCACCGCCGCGGCGCTGGCGTACGGACTCGATCACCGCCAGAACCAGACCATCGCCGTCTACGACCTCGGCGGCGGCACGTTCGACATCAGCATCCTCAAGCTCGAGGACGGCCTGTTCGAAGTCCTCTCGACGTCGGGCGACACGTACCTCGGCGGCGAAGACTTCGACAAGCGGATCATGGATCGGCTCATCGAGTTCTTCCAGAAGGAGACGGGCCTCGATCTCCGCGACGACCGCATGGCCCTGCAGCGCCTCAAGGAGGCGGCCGAGAAGGCGAAGTGCGAGCTGTCGACGGAAGAGGAGTCGCGGGTCACGCTGCCGTTCATCTCGCAGGGTGAGGGTGGCGCGCCGAAGCACCTGAACTACGTTCTCACGCGCCGCGAGTTCGAGGGACTGGTCGAAGACCTGATCCAGCGCACCATCGATCCCGTGAACGACGCGCTGCGCTCCGCGGGTGTGGCGGCGCGCGACGTCGACGAGGTCGTGCTGGTCGGCGGCCAGACCCGCACGCCGAAAGTCGTCGAGGCGGTCCGCAAAGTCTTCGGCAAGGATCCGAACCGCAACATCAATCCCGACGAAGTGGTCGCGGTCGGCGCGGCCATCCAGGGCGGCATCCTCCGTGGCGACATCAAGGACATGGTCCTCCTCGACGTCACGCCGCTCTCCCTCGGCGTCGAGACCCGCGGCGGCCTGTTTCAGAAGCTCATCGAGCGCAACTCCACGATCCCGACCAAGAACGCGCTCATCTTCACCACCGTCGCCGACAACCAGACCCGCGTCACCGTGCACGCGTTGCAGGGCGAGCGCGAGTTCGCGAACGAGAACAAGTCGCTGGGCAAGTTCGACATGGTGGGCATCCCGCCCTCGCCGCGCGGCGTGCCGCAGATCGAGGTCACGTTCTCCATCGACTCGAACGGCATCGTCAACGTCACCGCGCGCGACCAAGCCACCGGGCAGTCGCAGGGCGTGCAGATCAATCCCGCCGGCGGACTGTCCAAGGACGAGATCGACCGGATCATCAACGAAGCGTCCGCGCACCAGCGCGCCGACGCCACCCGCCGCGAGCTGCGCGTCCTGGCGAACAAGCTCGACGGAATGATCTACACGAACGAGAAGGTTTTCCGTGAGTTCGGCAAGCTCCTCAAGGAGGATGACCGCGATCGCGTGCAGACGATCATCTCGCGCGCGAAGGAAGCGGTCGGCGCGGAAGACAAGCAGCGGATCAACGACGCGATCTTCGAGCTCCAGGCCGCGTCGCGCATCCTCACCACGGTGATGCTCTACAACCCGCTGAAAGTCTCCGCTCCCAGCACTGACACCTAGCAATGGCAACCACGGAAAAACGCGACTACTACGACGTCCTGGGCATTCCCCGGACATCCTCGATCGACGAGATCAAGAAGGCTTACCGCAAGCTCGCGGTGAAGTACCACCCCGACAAGAACCCCGGCGATCACTCGGCCGAGGAGAAGTTCAAGGAGGCGGCCGAGGCCTACGGCGTGCTCTCCGACGAGGAGAAGCGCTCGCGCTACGACCGCTACGGACATCAGGGGATGTCCGGCATGGGCGGCTTCGACCCCAATCAGTTTGCCGACTTCGGCGACATCCTCGGCGACCTGTTCGGCTTCGGCGACTTCTTCGGCACGCGCGGCGGACGCCGGGGATCGCGTCCCGCGCGCGGCAACGACCTCCGCTACGACCTGACCCTCGACTTCATGGAGGCCGTGTTCGGCAAGGAAGTGACCCTGGTCGTGCCGCGCACGATCACCTGCACGACCTGCACGGGCAGCGGCGCGAAGCCGGGCACGCAGCCGGTGACCTGCACGGGCTGCGGCGGCCGCGGCCAGATCCGCTACTCGCAGGGCTTCTTCGCCGTCGCCCGCACCTGCCCGCAGTGCGGCGGGCAGGGGAAGGTGATCAAGGATCCGTGCGCGACGTGCGGCGGCGCGGGCCGCGTCCGCGAAGAGAAGAAGATCCAGGTGAAGATCCCGCCGGGCGTCGACGACGGTTCGCGCCTTCGCGTGGCCGGCGAAGGCGAGGCCGGCTTCAACGGCGGACCATTCGGCGATCTCTATGTCTTCATCGGCGTCAGCGACCATCCGAAGTTCACGCGCCGCGAATACGACATCCACGCCGAGCACGCCGTGAACTACACGATGGCGGCGCTGGGCGGCGAAGTGAAGGTGAACACGATCGACGGCCAGGAGTCGTTGAAGGTCCCCGCCGGCACCCAGCCCAACCAAGTGTTCCGCCTCAAGCAGAAGGGCGTGCCGTTCCTCGACGGTACGGGACGCGGCGATCACTACGTGCACGTATCCGTGCGCATCCCGTCGTCACTCACCGACGAACAGCGCGAGCTCCTGGAGCAACTGGCGACGCTGCACGGCGACACGGTGCCGCAGGAGAAGGGCGTGTTCGAGAAGGTGAAGGACTTCTTTTCGGCCTGACATGTCCTCACCCGCACCGCTGCTCGCGATGTTCTTCGCGCTGTCCCTCGGCGCGGCGGCGATGTGGTGGAAGGTGCTGCAGGTGCTGGAGGCGCTGGCGAAGTACGGCCGCGAGTCGCGCGTCATCCTGTCGGCCGGACGCGCGGACGCGATGCTGCCGCTCCTGATCGGCGCAGTTGCGGCCATCATCATTCTCGTCGTCGCTCTCGTGCGCCGGCACCGGCCGCAGGCGGATCTCGTGACGTTGATCCTTTCGGCGTTGCTGCCCGGCGACGTCGTGCTGGCCTTGCTCGACAGGCCCGTGCCCGAGGTTGCGCGCCTGGGATTGATCCTGGCGATCACCACGGCGGTCGCGTCGCTGATCTGGCTCATCGCGCTGCGCCGCGGCCTGACGGCCGTGCCGCGCATTCCGTTCGCGGCGGCGACGATTCTCGTGGTCATGACCGTGATCGGGGCGGCCACGGTGCACTGCTACCACGTGCTCCGGGAAATCGCGATGGGCGGATAGAATCGCCCGCAAATGTCGTTCTCCCGCTATCGTCCCCATCCCTGGCACGGCCTCACTCCCGGCGCTGACGCGCCGCGCGTCGTCAACGTCTTCGTGGAGATCACGCCCTTCGACCTGATCAAGTACGAGGTCGACAAGGCCAGCGGCTATCTCAAAGTCGATCGCCCGCAGCGCACGTCGTCGCAGCCGCCGGCGCTCTACGGCTTCGTGCCCCAGACGTATTGCGCGGAACGCGTCACGCGGCTCTCGCCGGTCGCCTCCAAGGGCGACGGGGATCCTCTCGACATCTGCGTGCTGAGCGAGCGTCCGATCTCGAAGTCCGAGATCCTCGTTGCGGCGCGCGTCATCGGCGGGCTGCAGCTCATCGACCGCGGCGAGGCCGACGACAAGATCATCGCCGTGTTGCAGGGCGACTACGTGTGGGGCGAGGCCAAAGACATCGCCGACGTCCCGCCGGTGCTGATCGAGCGCCTCGAGCACTACTTCTCGACCTACAAGCTCGTGCCGGGCGAGGCCCAGCGCATCCGCGTCTCCGGTACGTACGGCTACGAGCACGCGGCGTCGGTCGTAGAGGCCGCGATGGAGGACTACCGCGCGCACTTCGGATCGGGCGAGTGATCGACTACGTCCTGGCCATCGAGTCGGAGGACGAAGAGCTGGTGCAGTCGCGGCTCTTCCTCACCAACTCGACGGGCAGCACGTCCAGCAATGGCGTGACCGAGGCCTACTTCGATTCCGCCGCCGACCGCGCCGCGGCGATGGAGATGCTCTCCGAATTTCCGCTGCAGACCTACGAGAACCAGCGCCAGGACTGGCTGGAGAAATACCAGCAGTCGCTCGAGCCGCTGCACATCGGCAAGCGCTTCGTCATCGTGCCCGATCCGGAGATGGTGCCGCTGACGATCGTCGTCCCGCAGGAGCAGGCCTTCGGCACAGGCTCGCACGAGACCACGTCGCTGTGCATCGAAATCCTGGAAACGCTGGGCGTGCGGGGAAAGCGCGGCCTCGACGTCGGCTCCGGCAGCGGCATCCTCGCCCTGGCCATGCACCGCCTCGGCGCATCAAAAGTCATCGCCTTCGACAACGACACCGACGCCTACGGCGCGCTGCGCGACAACCGCATCCGCAACGGCGTCGCCGACAATGCCATGCCGCTGTTCATCGGCAGCGTCGAGGCCTTACGCGGCGGCACGTTCGACGTGATCACCATGAACATCATCCCCGAGGTGATCGTGCCGCTGCTGGGCTCCGTCGTCGCGCGCATGTCCTCTGACGCACGCCTGATCCTCAGCGGCATCCTGGTGGTGCGGCGGGAGCTCGTAATCGAGGCGGCGCGCACGTATGGCCTCGGCCTGGTCTCGGAGCGCGAAAAAGGGGAGTGGTGGGCGGGGGTGTTCGGGTGATTCAGAAACAACTCCACCATCGAAGCGATCAATCCGAAGAGTCATCGGGAAGAGCTTCTCGGGCGCACTCGTTAGTGTATTTGCCATGTCCACGCACTCTCTCCTCCGCTGGCGTCTCGGAGTCGTCTTCGTGTGCGCTCTCACGACAGGGGCCGGCCCGCACGCTTCGGGTCAGGCTCCGAGCGCGCCTAAAGCACCGTGGGAGCTCACCCCTGCCGACCGATGGCAGATGCGAAGCAATCCTGCGGCGCGGAGGGATCGTGTGGCAGCCGCCCAAGGCAAACGCGCCGCGCGCCTCGGTGACGTCATCGACGGCTCCAAACAGCCCGAGCTCTACTTCGTCACGGAACTCTTCGAGATTCTGGTGTCGTCGTCGTTCGTCACGCTGCCCCATGCGTACCCGCACGTCGTTCGTGAACGTAGCTCCGATCTCTTTCTGGAACCCGCTGAATGGAAAGCGTTCACGGATATCGTTGCCGATTATGCGCGCGTTCTCCGCGAGCAACGTGCTGCGGCCGCATCATCTGATCGCCCTGCCGTGTCGGATCTTCAGGCGCTGAAATGCGTCGAAGGGGCGAAAGCACTTCGAAATGCGCGGCAAACATTCGGACGACATCGCTTCGATCGCATGCTGTACGAGGTCGTGCCTGTCGGGATACGCACCACCTTCAGTGTCGACACGGATTTTGAGAAAGCCGCGCTCGCTGCGCGGGAACGCGAAGAGCGGTGCCAGTGAGCAGGCTGTTCACACTCGTGTCAGTCGTTCTTTTAGCGACCGAAAATCCATGGATCCTCATTGACAGTCGGGACCGGTACCTACGCTGGGACGGCGCCAGACATCAACTGGTATGGCCACGCGTTCTATCTCAATGACGCCGGCGAACCTGGAGTGGGTGTCGGCATGTCGGGCAACGTTTCGCTTTTCGACTCGTATAGCTTCACAGTCGGAAATGCGACTTGGAGCACGACGAGCGGCTCTTGGGAGGGCACTTACCAGTTCCGTGGTGACTGGACCATCTGCTACTACTCGGCAATCAACGCGCGGACGTTCGATCAGGAAGCCGAGATGTACGGCGGTTCAACGTGCAATCCGAGACCTCCGCTACCGCCGAAAGATGATATCGACCTCGTTGACTGTCCGACTAGCCCGATCGTGATCGCGCTCGGCGACGGGCAGTATCTCTTCAGCGGACCCGAAGACCCAGTGATGTTCGATATCGACGCGAACGGCGCGAGAGAACCGATCACATGGACACGTCGATCCGAACAGGTAGCCTTCCTGGCGATGGATCGCAATCGGAACGGCGCGATCGACGACGGGTCGGAGCTTTTTGGTACGGCGGCGCCACTTCGCGGCGGCGGTGTAGCGGCGAACGGTTTCGTGGCATTGCGAGACCTGGACTCGAACAGCGATTCGCGGATCGATCATCGTGACGGCGACTGGCGCAGTCTCCTCGTATGGACGGACTCCAATCATGATGGGGTGACGCAGCAGGGCGAGATCCAGAGTCTCGCCGACACGTCGGTGATCGCGATCAGTACGTCGTACGGCCTCAGTGGCCGTCGAGATGCGTTCGGAAATCTGCTCGCCCTTCGAGGTTACGCGGAACTCATTACCGGACAGCGTCCGATTTACGACGTTTATTTGTTCTCGCACGGTAACGACCCACCGAGGGAACGAAGCGGGCACGACGTGCCGTTCATCCTAGCTAGTAGTTAACCCCGAGCGATAGTCGAGGGGTCAGCGGAGCCTTCTCGAAACAGGAGCGATTCGCGAGAAGGCTCCATTGGCCCCTCGACTGCGCTCGGGGCTAGCTGTTCGAGCGGGCCCGATAAAGCTCCATTACCCACTCCGGCACGCCCGGCTGCATCGGCGCCGGCTTGCCGGCATCGAGCGCCCAGCGGTGGATCCACGACAGTCCGCGGCGGCCAACGTACGCATCGCGTCGCGCGTAGGCGGGATCGCGCAGCGCCTCGGCGATCGACACGGCGCGATAGCCGCGGCGGCGGACCATGGTCACCAGCGCGTCGAGAGTATCGGCGTTGATCTGGTTGTCGTGGAGGAGGAGCACCTGCGGCGGCTCGTAGCCGAGCGTATCGCGGGAGAACTTCTCGTAGAACGCGAACACCGATTCCATGTAGCGGATGTAGTCCGTCGCCAGGCGTCGTTTCGTCGCCGCATCCGCCGCCCGCGCGTAGGCCTCGGCGTAGATGTACTCGTCGTTGTCGATGGTCACGGGCGCGTTGGTGTAGCCCCGCTCGCGCAGGAAGTCCTCGAAGGCGCGTTTCTTCGTCAGCTCCGTGCCGCTGCGGAGGAACGGGTAGCGGAAGTAGCGCGGCCTCTTGCCGAGCTTCACCAGCGTCGCCTCGCCGGCGATCGTGTCTTCCTGGAACTCGTCGAGCGGCGTGACGTTGAGGTCGCGGTGCGAGGCCGTGTGATTGCCGAGCTCCAGGCCGGCGTCGAGCCAGATCTTGTACAGCGATGCGAGCTGCGGTTGGCAGGCGCGCGACTCGACGACCAGGCCGAGGGCGGGGAGGCGGTTGCGGCGGATGGCGGCGACGAGCTTGCGGTTCAGCGGGGCGAGATCGCAGCGGTCGCGCCCATGCTGCACGCCGGGGATGTCGTCGAAGGTGAAGGCGACCGCGCGAGTGGAGCGGCGGGCTTCAGCCCGCCGGTTGGATGACGGCGGGC
>DATLOL010000122.1:0-23777 GCA_035536275.1 Thermoanaerobaculia bacterium | reverse complement strand
CCCCTCACCCTGACCCTCTCCCCGCATGCGGGGAGAGGGGACTTAGAATTGCACAGCAACCTCTTCATGAAAGCAACGACGCTGGAGCCCCTGCTGCGCTCGGCCACCATCAAAGCCATCGACGGAGTCGCGAAGAAGCTCAGTGCCGCGGAGCGGTCCGCGGAGTCGAAGGTCGGGCGGCTGTTAGATCACTGGAACGAGCTCGAGGCCGCCGACAAGGAGCGAGTGGTGGGCATCGCCATCGCCACCGTGACCACCGCCGTCACGGCCCTCGTGGCCTTGAAGGGCAAGAAGAAGACGCCGCCCGTGAAGAAAGCGGTGAAGAAGCTCGTGAAGAAAGTCCTGTAGTCTTTGGGGGACATGAACGGCCGGCCCCTTCGCGCGTCGACCGTCCTCCTGTTCTGGCTTCCCCTCGCGGCCACGTGGCTGATGATGGCCCTCGAGGGGCCGTACATCGCGGCGATCGTGGCGCGCATGCCGGCGGCGGCGCAGAGCCTCGCCGCGTACGGCGTGGCCGGAGCGCTGGCCTGGCTGATCGAGTCGCCGATCATGATGCTGCTGTCCGCGGCGACGGCGATCGTGCGCGACCGCGCGTCGTTTCTCGGCCTGCGCCGGTTCATGATGGTCCTCAACGGCCTGGTGACCCTGGGGATGATCGTGCTGGCCATCCCGCCCGTGTTCCGCTGGGTGGGAGAGACGTTGATCGGACTGCCGCGCGAGGTCTCCGAGCTCGCGCACCTCTCGACGATCATCATGATCCCGTGGCCGGCCGCGATCGGCTATCGCCGCTTCTACCAGGGCATCCTGGTGCGCCATCACATGACGCGCCGCGTCGCCTACGGCACCGTGCTGCGGCTGGTGACGATGTCGGTCAGCGCGGGGCTGGTGGCGTGGCTGTTCGACTTTCCGGGCGCGATCATCGGCGCCATCGCGATGCTGACCGGCGTCGTGTTCGAAGCCGCGGCCAGCCGCTGGATGGCGCGGCACGTCGTGCGCGATCTGATGCAGAGCGCGCCGGCCGAAGGATCGCTGCTGCGCTTCGCCGAGATCGCCGCGTTCTACTTTCCGCTCGCCCTCACCTCGATCCTCTCCATGGCCCTCGGGCCGCTGGTCACGTTCGGCCTCGGCCGCGGACGCGCGCCTCTCGAGTCGCTGGCGGTGTGGCCGGTGGTGAGCTCGCTCGGCTTCATGTTCCGGAGCGGTGGCGTGGCCTTTCAGGAAGTGGGGATCGCGCTGCCGCTGTCGGGGGTCGTGCGGCGCACGGCCTTCTGGCTCGCGATCGGCTCGTCGGCCGCCATGGCCCTGGTCGCGTTCACGCCGCTGCAGGCGATCTGGTTCGAGCGGATCTCCGGACTCTCGCACGAGCTGGCCGTGCACACGATCTGGCCGGTGCGCATCCTCGCGCTGCTGCCGGCGCTCGAATACCTGCTCTCGGTCCAGCGCGCGCGCTGGATCGTCGCGCACCGCACGCGCGTCGTGACCGTGGCCACGGCCGTGGAGGCCGCGGGACTGGCGATCGCGCTCTTCTTCACCATCTTCTCGCTGAACCTGGCCGGCGCGGTCGCGGGCGCGATCGCGCTGGTGGTGGGGCGTCTGGCCGCGAACGGTTACCTGTTCGCACTGTCAGGACGACGGCCGCCGGCGGACCGGCGCGTCGTCGTCGTTGACGATGTGCGCGACGCCAAAGGCGCTCGTGCCGGCGACGAGTGAGAACGTCTCGTCGAGCTCGTACTCGGCGTCGCCGCGCACGAGGACGTCGACGCTCTTCTCCGTCTCGCCGGGCGCGAAGGTGAGCGTGCCGGATGCGGCGACGTAATCCGAGCCGGCGACCGCGCTGCCGTCGGCGGTCGCCCAGGCAACGGTCACGGGCGTCGTCGACGCGCGCGACAGCCGCACCGTGAAGCGTGCCACCGTCGTTCCGGAGTTTCCTTCGATCACCGAGCCGGCGGTGACCGAGACCGCGATCGCGTTCGGATCGGGGCCCGCGGAATCGCGGTCGACGATCGTGGCGGTCGCCGACGGAGTGAGGATCGTCGCGCCGACCGGTTCGGAGAGCGCGATCGAGAACGTCTCCAGCGACTCGGGCGTGGAATCGTTGAAGAGCCTGACCAGAAAGACGCCGCGCGTTTCTCCCGGAGAGATCGTCACGATGCGGTCGGCGGCCTCGAAGTCTTCGCCCGCAACCGCACTGCCATTGACGGTTCTGACGCGCACGCGGACCTCGGTCGACACGGCGAAGGAGAGGCGGATGGTGAACACCGCGGAGTCGCTGAGCGACTCGTCGACGAGCACCGGCGACACCGTCATGACCGGGATCGTGCCGGCGTCGTCATCGACGATCGTGACCGTCGCGGAGTCGTTCCGCAGTCTCGCGTTCGTGACGTCGAACAGCCGCACCGTGAACGTCTCCTCGCCCTCGTTGAGAGCGTCGGGAAGGATCGGAATCGAGATCACCCGCAGGGTGGTGGTCGGATCGAACGACAACGTGCCGGAGCGGCCGGTGAAATCGCTGCCGTCCGTCGCGGTGCCGCTGACGCTCTCGTAGCGCACGGTGACCGGCTTGAAGCTGGCGGTGTCGCTGGACACGAGCACCTGCACGCTCGTCCGTGTCTCGCTGACAGTCGCGTCGAGGATGGTCAGAGTGGCGAGGTCGTCATCGGTCACCGTGATCGTGCCGCCCACGCCGGCCGCGTTCACCACGTCGCGCAGAAACACGCTGATGAAGCGGTCCGGCTCGGGGATGCGGTTCGCGGTGTAGCGGGCCGTGAACGTCTGCGACGTCGGGCCGCCGGGCACGAAGGTGAACGAGCCGCCGATCACGGACACACCCTCGGCCGCATAACCCCAACGGCCGGTGACCGGCACGCGTGTCGCGCCGCTGATGCTCGCCGTCCACTGCACGACCCGCTCGCCCTCGTCTCCCTCGGTCACGGTGACGTTCTGGATCGAGAGCACGGGTTGCGGATCGTTCTCGCGCACCGTCACGGTGAGCGTGTTCGGAACGGCGAGAGGCGCTCCCACGGGATTCGTGAGCGCGACGCGGAACTTCACGTCGCCGGAGTAGATCGCGTCGTGGAGGATCGGCACTTCGAACGTGCGCAGGATCTCGCCCGGTCCGAACGTGAGACGTCCCGCGACGGGGCCGAAGTGGATCCCGCCGATTGCCGTGTCTTCGATGGTCGCGTAGTCGACGGACGCGGTGCCGTCGGTCCCGCCGGTGCGCAGGACCGTGAAGCGCGCCACGCCCGACTTCTCGGATTGCGAGCGTTGCAGCGTGTCGGCGAAACGCACGCTCCCCGGACCGTCGGTCTCGCGGAGGTGCTCGTCGACGACGTCGCCGAACCAGGAGTTGAACTCCCAGTCGATGCCGATGAAGACGTCGCCGGGCTGGATGCCGGAGGGCGTCGGCGCGGTCACGCCGTCGACCGCAAACATGCTCGACGTGTTGAAGACGAGGATGTCGTTGCTCGAACGATCGAGGTCGGCTGCTCCGCCGTCGTCCAGTTCGTAATACCAGGCGCCGACACCGGGACGGACCCAGAGCAGGTTCCAGTCCTCGGGATGGTGGATCATCACATGCGTGTAGTTGCCGCTCGGATCGCGGAGGAACGTCGCCCTCGGGAACGGCAGCGGTGCAGGCGAACTGCCGGACACTCTCTCGGCGATGATCCTGCGGTCGGTCATGTCCACCATCACGGCCAGGCCGCTGCCGGTCATCGCATGGCGCTGTTCCCACAGCGCGATGCCGTCGTGATTGGAGTCGGGTGTGACCGCGGCCTGGGCCTGGGTGACCAGCCGCCCTTCGCGCACCGCCAAGCCGACGCTCAGCCAGGCCGCGCTTCCGCCAGGTGCCACGGGTCCGCGGATCGTGCCGCCGTCGAAAAGGATCGGTGAGTCGGCAGGAGGCGGGGGCTGCTTCACCTTCAGCAGGAGAACGTTCGAGCGCACGTCGCCGAGGTCGTAGGTGATGTGCAACTCGGTCGACGAAGAGTTCGGCGCGGTGATGGTGAAGCGCACCTCGGTCGACGACACGAACGTCGTCGGAATGGTGGTCGCAGCGGCGCTCACGGTACCGCCGGGGAGGAAGCCGGTGCCGCGCAACGTGATCGTGGCCGTCGCGCCCCGGTCCAGCGTGTCGGGATCGATGGACGTGATCGCCGCCGCCGGAGCGTCCACGTGGACCGAGGCGGTATCCGAGGACGGCATGTACGTCGCGTCGCCTTCGTACGTGGCCGAGTAGACGTGGTGTGCCCAGGACGGCTGAATGTCGATCGTGGCGACGCCGTTCGCGTTGACGGCGCGCGTGCCGAGGACGGTGTTGCCTTCGCGGAACGTGACCTGGCCGGTGGAGACGCGCTGGCCGGAGATCTCGAAGCTGATGACGGACGCAATCAGCGTGATCGTGTCGCCGAGCTTCGGATCGGATGCGGAGATCTGCAGACTCGTGTTCGTGCTGAACCGGCCCACGTCCGTGAAGGTGAGATCGTTGCCGTCGCCGCCGCGATACGAGATGCGATAGCGCTGGAGGAGGATCTCGCCTTCGGCCACGCCGGCGAATGTGCCGATGATCGGACCCGGGCCTTTGTTGTTGCCGACGACGTAGGTGGCGCCGAGGGTGCGGCGGAAGTTGTTGTCGAGATCGAAGTCGAGACGGGCGCGCGAGATGTCGAACACGCCGCCCGCGGAGAGGCTCGGGCCAAACGACGTGACGCCGAGACTCACCGTCGTCGCGCCGTTCAGACGCAGGTCGCCGGTGGTACTGACCACGCCGACCGTTCCCCGCTCGCTGAGCAGCGAGGCCACGTTTCCGCTGAACGTGCCGCCGCGCAGACGCACCGCGGTGTTCGGGTTGTTCACGTGGACCCTGCCGCTTTCGACGACGGTGGGGCCTCGATACGTCCCGGTCACGAAGATGCTGTTCGGGATGAATCCGGGACCGCGCAGGATCAGTCCCGAGCCCGGCGTGTGCTCGCGCACGTTCGTGATGTCGAAGTCGCAGTCACAGGCCGCGGTGATGGTGCGAATTCCGGCCAGGGCGAAATCGCCGCTGAGACTCACGTCCGCCGGAGGAGTGAGGGTGATGTCGCCGGTGAGGATCACGGTGCCGGCACCCGCGGTGAACTGCCCAAAGGAGATGCCCGTCGCCAGCCGTGCGTTTCCCTGCATCGACAGAGGGCCGATGGTCTCCACCGCGCCCACGAGCAGTCTCGACGAGCCTTCGACGCGGATCGAGCCCGAGTCGGCGATCTGCTCGGACGCGAACGTTGCCACGCCGCCGATGTCGCCGTTCGCACCGGTGCTGCCGATCAGAAGATCGCCGGGCACGGAGGTCACGCCGTTCGCCTTCGTGAGCTGCAGCGCGCCGTCGAGCACGCGCGTGGCACCCGAGTAGGTATTCGGTTGCGTGCCCGCGAAGGCGAGCGAG
Organism: Thermoanaerobaculia bacterium; assembly: GCA_035536275.1. Classification (GTDB taxonomy): domain Bacteria; phylum Acidobacteriota; class Thermoanaerobaculia; order Gp7-AA8; family Gp7-AA8; genus QHVT01. The sequence goes on along the minus strand of DATLOL010000122.1, from coordinate 18,352 downwards.
GCGCCGCCGATCTTCGTCAAGGGGCCCGTGCCGCGGATCGCGCCGGAGACCCGCAGCGCCTCACGGCCGATGCCGAGGAGATCGGGCTGCGCAGTGATCGTGGCGCCGCCCGAGAGGATCAGATCGGTGGCGAGCTCGTTCGGCACTCCCTCTACGTTCGTGATCTCGGCATCCGCGGTCAGCACGATCGCGTTGCCGGAGACGACATAGCCGCTGCCGGAGAACGCGATCGACTTGACGGTGAGTCCCGGCAGGTCGTTCGTCACCGCGAGCCGCGTCGGGCCACCCGGAAACGAGAGCCGGGCGGCAGCGTCTCCCGCCGGCGATCCGCCCCGCCAGTTGCCGGCGTCGGAGAAGCGGTCGCTCGAGGCGCCCGTCCAGATGTGCACCGCCGCGTGAAGAGGAAGAACGAAGAAGAAGAGAGCGAGGAGGGCGCCGGACCGTTTCATGTGGGGAGGCGCGATTATCGCCTCAAATCGCGACGATCGTGCCCAGGAGCTGCTCGCCCATCACGCTGACGTTCATCAGCGCGGTCATCGGCGAGCCGTCCTTGCGCTTGAAGTGGAGGCGCACGTTGGTCATCGCGTTGGCCGTCTCCAGCGACTTGAGAAGCGACTCGCGCTCGGAGCGCTCCTGGTAGAGGTCCCAGGTCGGCTGGGCCATCAGTTCCTCGCGCGAGGAGTAGCCGAACGACTGCACGAGGGCGTCGTTGCAGTCGAGGATGCGGCCGTCGCGGGTGCTGCGGAACACGCCGGCCACGTTCTGTTCGAACAGCAGCCGGTAGCGCTCCTCGGACACGCGCCGGGCTTCGAAGGCGCGGGCCTGCTGCAGGGCGGCCGAGGTCATGCCGGCCAGGAGCTGGACGACGTAGGCGTCGAGGTCGTCGAAGTTGTTGGGGCGGTCGGAGAACGTCTTCAGCGCGCCGATGGCACGGTCGCCGTCGATGAGCGGTGCGATGACCATCGACCGCAGACCGATCATGCGGCAGGCCTCCCGATCGACGCGCGGATCGGTCTCCGTGTCGTCGCAGCGCATGACCGCGCGCTTCGACACCACTTCGCCGGAGAGGCTGCCTTCGAGCGGGAGGTAGAGGCCGACGTGTTTCGCGGCCAGGCCCGAGGCGGCGCGATAGACCAGCTCATCGCGATCCACCAGCTCGACCACGGCGCCGGTGCCGCGGGTCAGCTCGGCGCTGCGCTCGACGACGAGCTGCAGGACGCGATCGACGTCGCTGACGACGCCGAGGATCTCCTGCTGCAGGGCGACGACTCCGGCGAGACGGCCGGCCAGATCGAGCGATGAAGGCATGGGCGCATTGTACGCGGCGGTGGAGGACAGGCAATCCTGCCTGTCCCGATGGAAGCGACAGGTAATCCTGCCTGTCCCGATGGAAGCGACAGGCAGGATTGCCTGTCCTCCACTTCGCCCCTAGAGGGGCTCGAGGTACTTCACGCCGAGGACGTCGTAGCGGAAGAGCACCTTCGGGTTTGCGGCGAACGCGGGACGGCGCACGCGAATGTCGTCGTACGCGGCGATGGCGAAGTAGAGCGCACCTGCGAGCATCACCGGCCACGCGGCGCCGAGCCCCAGCGCCAGCGACGCGATCGCGAAGAGGATGCCCAGGACGAGGGCGGTGATGATGCGGTTGGAGATGAGCGCGCGCGCGGCCATCTTCTGCGTCGTCGTGCGCGTCGGCATCTGCCACAGCATCACGCCACGCTCGATCAGCGACAGCAGGAGCGGCAGGAACGCGACCGTGCCCTGGCTCCACGCGGCCTTGATCACTTCCCACGCGCCGGTCTGGTTGCCGACGAACAGGATCACGCCGCCGAGGATGAAGGGGACCAGCCAGATCGGCGGGCGCTTCTTCAGCCGCGTGGCGACGTCGACGAGCGTGCCCTGCCCGAACAGGAACGCGCCCTCGACGATGAGGGCGAAGCCCAGTCCCTCCGTTGCTCCGAACATCGCGTGCGGCACGTAGTGCGGGAAGAAATGTGCGACCGCGAAGATGAGATAGATGAACGCGAGCAGCGCGTCGGGGACCGGAAACGCGTAGCGGCGCAGGCGCGCCGCGATCGATTCGGAAACGATATCCATCGTCGGACGATTATCCACAGGTGGCGGCGGGCCGAAGCCCGCCGCTCTCCTGCGGTGCTGCGCGTTTCATTCGTTCCAGCAGGGGATCCCGCGCCGTCTGCGCGGCGCGGGATGACACGCGGGACCTGGGTGCCGAGTGCGCACTCAGCACCCAGCACTCAGCACTCAGCACCCAGCACTCAGCACTTCGTCACTTACCAGATCTTGACGCGATCTTCGGGCTTCACGTAGTTCTTGTCGCCTTCCTTCACGCCGAACGCCTCGTACCACTCGTCGACGTTGCGGAGCGGCGCGAACGCGCGCACCGGACCGGGCGAATGCGAGTCGGTCATGAGGAGCTGGCGAAGAGCGTCGTCGCGAACCATGGTCCGCCACACCTGCGCCCATCCGAGGAAGACGCGCTGCTCGCCGGTGAATCCGTCGAGGACCGGCGCCGGCTTGCCGCCCAGTGACAGCCTGTAGGCGTCGAGGCCCATGAGGATGCCGCCGAGGTCGGCGATGTTCTCGCCCATGGTCATCTTCGCGGTGATGTGCAGGCCGGGGAGGTTCGGGAACTCGAACGTCTCGTACTGAGAGCCGAGGCGCGTGGCCTGGGTCTCGAACTTGGACGCGTCCTCGGTGGCCCACCAGTCGCGCAGAACGCCGTCGCCGTCGGACTTGCGGCCCTGATCGTCGAAGCCGTGGGTGATCTCGTGACCGATCACGCCGCCGATGGCGCCGTAGTTGACGGCCGGATCGGCCTTCGGATCGAAGAACGGCGGCTGCAGGATCGCGGCCGGGAAGACGATCTCGTTGCGCGTCGACGCGTAGTAGGCGTTGACGGTCTGCGGGGTCATGCCCCACTCCGCCTTGTCCACCGGCTTCTCCAGACGGCTGACGCGGTCCTGCCAGTTGAACTTCGCGATGCGCTCGGCGTTGCCGACGAGGTCACCCTCTTTGATCTGCAGCGCGGAGTAGTCGCGCCACTTGGTCGGGTAGCCGATCTTCACGCCGAACTTGTTCAGTTTCGCCAGCGCGGCGGTGCGCGTCTCGGGGCTCATCCAGTCGAGCTTCTCGATGCGGCCTTTCATGGCCACGCGGAGGTCGGCGACGAGCTTGTCCATCTTGGCCTTCGAGTCGGCGGGGAAGTACTCGGCCACGTACGCGCGGCCGATGGCCTCGCCCATGGCGCCTTCGGCGACGCCCACGCCGCGCTTCCAGCGCGGGCGCTGCTCCTGCTGGCCGTTGAGGAACTTCGAGCGGAACTCCCACTGCGTGTCGGCGAAGCGCTTCGAGAGGAGCGGCGCGGCGTCGTCGGCGACGTTGAACGCCTGCCAGGCCTTGAGCGTCTCGACCGGCGTCCCGGCGAAGATCGCGGCGATCTTCGGCAGGGCCGTGTTCTGGCGCACGACCGCGCGCTCGGCTTTTGCCAGGCCCGCTTCCTTGAAGTAGAGCGTCCAGGGGAAGCCGGCGGCGTTCTTTTCCAGCTCCGCGATGGTCATCGGGTTGTAGGTCTTGTCGCGGTTGCGGCTCTCCGAGCGCGACCAGTGCGCCTCGGCCAGCTTCGTCTCCAGCGCGACGATGGCGGCGGCGTTCTTCTCCGCCTCCGGCCACTCGATCAGCGTGAGCATGTCCGCGACGTACTTCTGGTAGCGCTCCTTCTGCGGCTTGAAGTTGTCGCGCAGGTAGAACTCGCGGTCGGGGAGACCGACGCCGGACTGCGAAACGTAGAGCGTGTTGCGATCGGGGCTCTTGGCGTCGTCGGACACGCCGGCGCCGAAGAACGAGCGGCCGAAACCGGAGGAGGCGCGGGCCATCAGGCGGGCGACGTCCTCGTGCTTCTCGGCCTTTTTGATCGACTCGAGATGCGGCTGGATGGGCTTGGCGTCGAGCTTCTCGACGGCCGCCTCGTCCATGAAGGTGCGGTAGAGCGCCGCGACCTTGGCCTCGTCCGAACCGGGCTTCAGGTTCTTGTCGGCCGCCCACTTCTCGACGATCGCACGCACGCGCACCTCGGAGAGGTCGCGCAGCATGTCGAACGCGCCGTAGCGGGTCTTGTCGGCGGGGATGGTGGTCTTCGCGGCCCAGTTGCCGCTGGCGAACTTGAAGAAGTCATCGCCCGGCTTGACGGTGCGATCCATTCCTTCGAGATCGACGCCCCACGTGCCGTAGCGTTTGGCTTCGGTCGAGGCCGCGTCACTCTTCTTTTCCTGAGCGGGCGCGGCCGCGGAGAACAGCGAGAGCACTGCGAGCAGTGCGATAAACCTCATTTTCATTCGGATTCCTCTCCTGGTTGACTGGGGGGACCAACAGGGGAGGGGGAGGAGAAAATTCGAGCGGCGCGGAAGTTGCGGCACAATGAACCCGTGCTCGATACACCAGCCTACGCAGTCAGCGAAGCGGCGCGCTATCTCCGCATCCCGCCCGCGACGCTGCGGGCATGGTTCGTCGGAGCACCCTCTCGGGTCATACGAGGGACGAACGCGAAGCGCCCTCGTATGGATGCTGCAACGCTCTCATTCTTCCACCTCGTCGAGGCCCATGTGTTCCGCTCGCTCCGTATCGGACGGAGCGTGCCGCTCGCGCTCCGGCAAGCCCTCGCGTACGCCGAACGCGAGCTGAGCATCAAGCACCTGCTCGTTCGAGAAGAGCTGCGTACGTCGCCGTTCCTGGATCGATACGTGGCGCTGCTGAACCTCCCGCCATCCGCTCAACTCGCGGTGCGAAAACGCTTCGAAGCTCACCTCACGCGCCTGAGCTGGGACGAAGCGCATCTGGCCGTTCGGCTCTACCCGTTCGTCTTCGGAGAAGGCGCGGACGCGAAGCCGATCGTGATCGATCCCACGATCGCGTTCGGCAAGCCGGTCGTCGATCGGGCGTTCGTTTCGACGCGCACGATCCTCGAGAGGATCGATGCCGGCGAGCCCGTCGAAGAGGTCGCCGCCGATTACGACCTCCGCGTCGGCGCGGTCGAGGAAGCCGTGCTCTTCGAGCGCGCGGCGTAAAGAAACCCGACCGGGAGGCCTCCGGCGGGCCGGCGCGGCCGGCAGCGCTCATCGAAACACGTGCGGCTGCCGAGAGCCGCGTTCAGTGGGTCAGGCGTGCGTTCGGGCTAGGCCAACAAGCGCTGCCGGCCGGGCCGGCCCGCCGGAGGCCTTCTCGTCGTCTTCTGTGGGTCGAGTGCGGGTCCACACGTTGCACTGGATGCAAACCGTGTTTGAGGAGGCTTTCAATGCGAGCAATGACTTACAGAGGGCCCTTCCGCGTCCGCGTGGAAGACAAGCCCGAACCAGAAATCCTGCATCCCAATGACGCGATCGTGCGCGTGACCCGCGCTGCGATCTGCGGTTCGGACATCCATCTCTATCACGGGCTCATGCCCGACCTGCGCATCGGCACGACCTTCGGCCACGAGTTCATCGGCGTCGTCGAAGAGGTCGGCCCGAACGTCGACAACCTCAAGACCGGCGACAAGGTCCTCGTGCCCTTCAACATCTGTTGCGGCACCTGCTACTTCTGTTCGCGCGGGCTCTACGGCAACTGCCACAACACCAATGCGAACGCCACCGCGGCCGGCGCGATCTACGGCTACTCGCACACCTGCGGCGGCTACGACGGCGGCCAGGCCGAGTACGTGCGCGTGCCGTTCGCGAACTTCGGTCCGGAGAAGATCCCCGAGGGCATCTCCGACGATGACGCGCTGATGCTGACGGACGCCTGTCCGACCGGCTATCACGCCGCGCAGATGGCGGACATCAACGAGGGCGACACCGTGCTGATCTTCGGTGCCGGACCGGTCGGCATCTTCGCCGCGCGATCGGCGTGGCTGATGGGCGCCGGACGGGTCATCGTCACCGACCATCTCGACTACCGCCTCGACTTCGTCAGCCGTTACGGGCCGGCGGAGGTGATCAACTTCACTCACCTCAAGGATCCGATCCTCTACTTCAAAAAGATCACCGAGTACATCGGTGCGGACGCGGCCATCGACGCCGTCGGCGCCGACGCCTCCGGCTCGATCTACCAGTCACTCCTCGGCTTCAAGCTGAAAGCGCAGGCGGGCAACGCCGTCGCGCTGCACTGGGCCATCAACTCGGTGCGCAAAGGCGGAACCGTGGTCGTCATCGGCGCGTACGGCCCTCCCATGAACCTGATCCCCCTCGGCAGTCTGTTCAACAAGGGGCTGACCGTGCGCGGCAATCAGTGTCCGGTCAAGCGCCAGTTGCCGCGGCTCTACGAGCACGTGCGCAACGGTCTGATCAAGCCGGGCGAGATCATCACCCATCGCTTCCCGCTGGAGGACATCGCCGAGGGGTATCGCGTCTTCACCAGCAAGTTGGACAACTGCATCAAGCCGGTCGTGATCCCCGACCGCGCCGCGGCGTAACGAAGGAGGAGACATGCACGAGAACGATCATGACGGACGCTGGACCACCGAAGCGCCGCCGATGCGCGACACCAGTCTCAACCCGCATCACAGCACCGAGAACGTGCCCGGCGATTACCGGCAGGTGCGCGGATGGGGCGTCGATCTCCATCACCGGCCGATGTTTCCGCGCGAGCTGAAGTCGGACGTGACCACCGCGCGCGGCGAAGTCCGCGACTGGCAGGTGCCGCAGGAGAAGATCCACAACTCCATCGAGCACCCGAACCTCACGCCGGTCTTCGGCACGTCGTGTCCGCCGAAAGGCCTGAGCGGCAAGATGCGCGATTACGCGTACCGCTACAGCGAGGGGACGAACCGCCACTGGATGACGCTCCTGTTCGCCGATCGCGTGGACATGCTGGAGAGCCTCGTCACCGGTGTCCTGACCGGGAAGCCGGACAACTGGCCGGCCGAGAAAGCGTGGGGCACGCGACTGCGCGAGGTCGATCCCGCGCGCCGCGTGCGCTTCATGGCCGCGGGCGCGGCGATCGTCGGCGCAGCCGCGCTGGCGGTGATGGTGAGCCGGGCGATGGCAGACTGGGACGACTGACGTAACGCCGGCGCTACGCGTCGAATGTGAGCCGGAGGGGTAGGGATTCGCGGCGAGCCCGACTAAACTCTCCGGTTCATATGGCCATTCAGAGTTTCGCCATGACGGTCGTCCGTCCGGAGGATTTCCTCGTCCTCCGTCTGGAGTTCACGGACGTCGATCTCACTTCCGGCGCGTCACCCACGGTCGGCGGGGCCGCGAACGCGCTGCTGGTCGTACATTTCCAGCCCCAGCACGCCGCGGAGCAGGCCTTCTGGGAGCAGGGGACGGCGAACGAATCGGACGAAGAAAAGGCCGCGCGCGAGAAAGACACGCCGCCCGCGCCCGCGCCGCCGGGCGTTACCGAGAACCTCGGCATCGGCGGCACGATCGGCTCGCGTCTGGCCGGACCGTCGCGACTCGCGTTCCGCATTCCGGCCGGGACGACCTTCCCGCTCACGCTCGAATCCGTGCTCGACGCGCTGACGCGGCTCCCGCTGAACGTCACCGCCGTCGCACGCTACGAGCGCAATCCCGGCTGCGCGCGTGTCCCGGTCTGGCTGCTGCCGCTGTTCGGACAACCGTCGCCGCCGAAGATCTCCCCGCCGACGCGATTCGAGACCGCGATCGAGGCGCCGTATCGCCTCTTCCTCTCGCCGGACGACCGCGGCTCATGGACCCACGCGTCGAAGCCGGTCGAGCACATGGGCAGTACGGAGTTGTGGCACACGCGCCTCGGCTCGCATCGTCCCGGCGGCGATCCGCGCGTGCGCGCGGTGTGGTCGCGCGACTATCGCGAGACCACACTGCAGCCTCACCAGCTCGAACCGTTCCGCTCCGCCCTCGACGAGCGCGACCGCAACGAGATCGTCCATCTCACCGCGAACTACTACCTCGAGAACTTCCAGCCCGATCCTGTCCGCACCGAGCGCCTGATGCTGACCACTCTCGGCGCGTGGCTCGATCTCGAAGGCAACTGGGAGCCGCCGCCGTTTCCGCCGGACCGCCATCTCACCGTCGAGCAGTGGCGGCATGTCGCGACCATGGGCCGCGATCACTACGTGCGCGTCGTTTACGGCGGATTCCTCCTGCCGTTCGGACATCGCGCCTCGCTGGTGAAGATCACCGAGCGCAAGTTCGTGAAGCCGCTGGAGCCGCCGCTGCCGGGCTGGGTCGCGTACACGCTGCAGCGCATGTACATCGTCGTGAAAGAGGAGGAGCGCAACTACACGCCGCGGGACATGCCCCTGCGCCGCGTGCGCATCAAGACGAAGTTCACGCCCGACCTCTGGAAGCCCGACGACAGCGACGTCGTCGTCCCGCCTCCGCTGCTCCAGGATGCGTTCTGGCCGTGCCTGGCGAAAGACGTCCCGTTCCAGTTCCACTGCGTCGGCACGGACTGGGAGCCGCGCGACGTCGAGTTCCCGGCGTCGATGCTCTTCGTCACCCTCGACACCGACGCGAACGATGCGTTCATCACCGCGGCCATCGCCGAGTACAACTCGAAGCTCTTGTGGCGCACGTATCCGTTCGCCGGGCAGAAGGTCGCCTTCGCGCAGCCGACCCTGCCCCTCGACACGTCGCTGGAGACGGAGAGCATCACCTTCAAGGCCGAGAAGGAGGGCGCGCCGGCGCCGCACTTCCGCCCGCTCATGGACGGCGGCAAGTCCGTGATCCCGGCGGTCAAGGAGTTGACCAACTCGAGGATCGCCTCGACGATCAAGCTGACGGACGGATTCAAGTCCGGCGCCGGCAACGCCGGCGACGTGTTCGTCACCGTCTCCAACGACACGCCGGTCAACTTCGATCCTCAGACCAGCGGCGGACTGACCACCCCGAACATCAAGGTCAAAGGAATCTCGCGCGCGATCGGTCCGACCGGCGACGACGCGATGATCACCGGCTCGTTCAACCCCACCGCCGTCTTCCAAGACATCAAGATCTTCGGTCACCTCGACCTGAACACGATCCTCCACGGCGTGGCCGCGGGAACGAACCTCGCGCTGGAAAAGAACGTTCCCAAGCTGATCACGGTGCGCGAGGGCAACGTCGTGAAGACGACGTATCTCTTCCGGGCCGATCACGACCATCTGACCGACGGCACGATCTTCAAGCGGTCGAAGACCACTCCTGCGAATCTGCAGTTGGAAGCGATCGCGGAAGCGCCGGTCGGCGGTACGCCGACGTTCCGTGTCGAAGGGCGGCTCGACAACTTCACGCTGTCGCTGGTGCCGCTGCCGGAGATGGATCTCGTCGATCTCGAATTCCGGCAGGTCAAGTTCACGGCCCGCTCGGGGCAGAAGCTCGACACGTCGGTCGACCTGGGGGGAATCACCTTCAAGGGTCTGCTGGAGTTCGTCAACGAGCTGCGGACCTACATCCCCATGGACGGCTTCAGCGATCCGCCCGCGGTGCAGCTCGTGACGACGCCCGATCCCGGCGTGATCGTCGGTTTCTCGATGGGACTGCCGACCATCGGCGTCGGCATCATGACGATGCAGAACATCGCGTTGTCGGCGAGCTTCTTCCTGCCGTTCAACACCAAGCCGATGAACTTCCGCTTCGCGTTCTGCGAGCGCCACCAGCCGTTCACGCTGACGGTGTCGCTGTTCGGCGGCGGCGGCTTTTTCGGCATCTGCATCGGCCTGAAAGGGGTGACCTACATCGAGGCCTCGCTGGAGTTCGGCGCGAGCATCGCCCTGAACCTCGGCGTCGCCAGCGGCCAGGCCTCGATCATGGCCGGCTTCTACTTCCGCATCGGCGAGGACAACCTGTGCATCCTGACGGGCTACTTCCGCGCCAGCGGCTCGCTGTCGGTGCTGGGCATCATCACCGTCTCGGTCGAGTTCTACCTCGGCCTCACCTACGCGTCGAAGAACGCCAACCCGCACGGCGGCACGCTCTGGGGACAGGCCAGGCTCACGGTCAAGATCAAGATCGTCTTCTTCAGCATCAGCGTGGGCATCTCCCTCGAGCGCGAGTTCGCGGGCTCCGATCCGTCCTTCCGCCAGCTCATGCCGTTCGACGTCTGGGATGACTACTGCGACGCCTTCGATCCGGCGTATGCGCTCGGAGAGGAGGCCTGATCATGAACAAGCAGAGCATCATCTGGACGGCGCTTCCGCACGGCGTGAAAGACGGCCTGCTGCATCTCTCCGTCTTCATCTCGCCGCGTTTGTGGGACGACACCTCGAACGCCGATCGCGTCCTCGACGACTACGACGATCTCGAGAACTGGCCCGCGCGCATCCAGGCCGCGACGTTCGGCGTGTCCTTCAACGGCGGCCTGCCGATCGCCGCGACGCGTGTGGCGACGCGGCCGATCCGCGCCGACGTCTGGAGCGCGCTCTTCGACGCGACGACGCGCGTCAAGCCGTTCCGCTTCGAGTCGTTTCTGAACGTGGAGATCCTGTCGCCGCCGTCGTCGACGATCGTCGACATCATCAAAGGCATCTATCAGTCGTTCGGGACGGACTCGACTCTCGGCGGAGCAAGCGATCTGCCGGCGCGCGGCAAGGCCGCGGGCCATCCCGGCCTGGTGGCCATCGCCTTCCCCAGACCCCCCCATCCGAACGTGAAGAACGTGCCCGAGGATCAGCGGCCGGTTCCCGGTCCGCCGTGGGTGCCGGGCACGCCGGAGCCGGAGCCGCCGAAAGTGCCGCCGGACAAGAAGCCGGGCTGCGGCTGCACGGGCTGTCTGATGTTGCCGGTCCGGCTGCTGCGGCGGCTGCTGAAGATGCTGGGCATGATCGCCACGCTGCCGTTCACGATGGGCGTGGGCGGAGTCGGCGGCGGAGGCCCATCGGATCCGAAGCGCGAGGCGATGCGCGACCTGTATCGCGCCATCGAGCCGACCAGCAACGTCTCGGAGAACATGCCGACCGAGGCGCAGCTCGGGCAGCGCTACGACTTCCACGAGATGATCTCCACCCTCGGCGATTACCCGCTGCTGCTGCGCTACTGCGGACTGGTCGTCGATCTCACCGTGCCGGTCGATCCGACGATCGCCGCGAACGGTTTCGTCGAAGTGCATCCGAACATCGCGCTCGATCCCACTCCCGGAGTGACGTTCCACCACCGTCCGCGCACGCACTACGAGCTGAGCGCGGATCAGTTCGTGGCCGCGACGCAGCCGGCCGGCGGCGATCTGCGCAACGGTCTGCTGCGGGTCGAGGATGCGAACCGCTTCAAGATCATGCAGCTCGACGTCGCCGGCGGCGCGATCAAGCTGCAGACGATGGCCACCGAAGTCGTGAACCGTGAAGTGAACGACGAGTGGGCGGGCAACGATCCGCAGGAAGAAGGTCTGCCCGCGCTGCAGACCGCGGGACTCTCGATCGTCCGTCCGGATACCGTCGCCCATCTGCGCGAGCGCATCGCGGCGTCGGAATCGCTGAACAACGCGCTGGCCGCCGCGGACGGATCGCCTCCCGGTCATCCGTCGATTCCGCCGCGCATGGATTTGTTCGCCGAGGATCTGGTGCGCGGGTATCGCGTGGACGTGTGGGACGACCAGACCAACGCCTGGCATTCGCTGATGCACCGCGTCGGCACGTACGATTTCGACGGACTCCCGCTGGCGGGAGAGGAAGACGAGGCCTTCGTGCAGCCGAGCGCGGTCGAGCCGGTGCGCGCGACCGCCACGCGCGTCTGGCGCACGCACGAGTCGCTCTTCACCTGGAACGGCTGGAGCCTCGGCGCGCCCCGCTACGGCAACACGATCCTGCCGCCGTCGAAGCCGTCGGAGGAGACGAAAGTCGGTCCCCCGCCGAACGATCCGGCCACGCAGTTCAAGCTGAAGGCGACGTTCATCCCGAAACCGGGATCGCTGCCGCGGCTGCGATTCGGATACGAGTATCGATTGCGCGTGCGCGCCGCCGATCTCGCGGGCAACAGCGTGTTCGCGCCGGGCGAGGACGCGTTCAAGGACACGCAGGCCGAGGTGACGGAGCGGGTGCGGTATCGCCGTTTCGAGCCGGTGGCACCGCCGATGGTCATGCTGCAGGCGGCCCCGATCGAAGGGGAGTCGCTCGAGCGTCTGGTCGTGCGCAGCAAGGTCGACGACCTGCCCGCGACGATCACCGCGCAGGAAACGGCGCGGCACATCGTGCCGCCGAAGACGTCACAGCTCATGGCCGAGGTGCATCGCAGGTTCGACGTGCCGGGAGGGATGAAGAAAGACGCGGCCGGCTATTCGCTCGCGTCGCGTGAGGCGGGCTCGCTCACGCATCGGGTGCTGCCCGACGGCACCCTGGCGCAGATCGACGGCACGGCGCAGGTTCCGGGAACGAAGAAGGATGACCCGTGGGTGCAGGCCAAACCGGAGCATGAGCTCTCGTACCTGCCCGATCCCTACGCGCGCGGCGTGCTGTTCCTCGGACTCCCGGGACTTCTGCCGAACCAGATCGTGAACGATGTGAATCGCATCACGTTCAACGGCCCGTGGCCGAATCCCGAGCCGTTCCGCCTGCTCGTACGCGGCATCGAAGCGGGACAGAATCCGGCCCAGCCGGTCTGGTCGGCCGCCGCGCGGCTGCTCACGGTCGAAGTGCCGCAGGGGGAGACGTTCCGCGTGCGCATGTGCTCGATCCTCAGAGCGGCGGACCTCGACAACATGGCCGTGTGGCGCTGGATCGAGGAGAGCGGCGTCGCGAATCTCGGCGAGCTGCGGACGCGCCTCGAGGAGGGCCGCAACTGGCTGCATCTCCCGTGGCGCACGCTCGTGCTCGTGCACGCCGTGCAGCAGCCGCTCCTCATTCCGAAGATCGCCGGCGTGAAGACCAATCGCGTGATGGGGGAGACGATCGCGGACTTCATCGACGGCACGTGCACGGTCGACGTGAAGAGCACCGAGAAGATCGACATCGATGCGTCGTGGACGGACCCGATCGACGATCCCAATCTTCCCGAGCCGACGTCGCTCTCGCGCAGGATGTACGTGGACGAAGTGCGCGCCGACGTCGCCACGGGCGTGATCGATCTGCAGGGCGTGCAGCACACGGTGGGGGACACGAAGTTCCACTCCGTGACGTACACGGTCAAGGCCACGACCGCCTTCCGCGAGTACTACCCGGAGTCGGTGTGGAGCGATCCGAAGAACATCATCCGGCCCATCGCGGGCGAGCCCTCGGGCGACGAGGTGCAGACGAATGTCGTCGTGCACAACACCGCGCGGCCGGACGCGCCGAAGCTGCAGTACATCGTCCCCGCGTTCGCCTGGACGAGGACGGGCATGACCAACGTCCGCGAAGCCGGCGGACTGCGCGTGTATCTCGATCGGCCGTGGTTCTCGTCCGGGGACGGTGAGCTCCTCGGCATCGTGCTGCGCCGTCCGATGCAGCCGGTGGGCTCGCTGCCGAAGTACACGAGCGAGTGGGGCATGGATCCGCTCTGGCCCGCGGCCCCGACCAAGCCGTTGTCGCTCGATGAGTTCGCAGGTCCGGTGGCCATCGGCGAGGACGTCCATCTCGCGGAGGTCGAAGGCGGGCGCGTGGACGTCGCCGGCTACAAGCCGGAGTTCGACAAGGACCGCAGGCTCTGGTACTGCGACATCCGCATGAAGACCGGCGCCGCGTATCTGCCGATGGTGCGTCTCGCGCTGGTGCGCTTCCAGCCGAATTCGGCGCCGGGCGCGCACATCTCGCAAGTCGTGCTGGCGAACTTCATCCAGACGCTGCCCCGCCGCCGCGTCACGTACGACACCTCGCAGCTCGCGACGACGGGACACATCGAGGTGGAGGTGCAGGGTCCGGCGTTCGTGTTCGACCAGAACAATCCGGACAGCACGCCGCGGATGATCGTGCGTCTGGAGCGCCGCTCGTCGATCGGCGCGACCGACGAGCTGGGATGGGAGACGTTCGCAACGGCCATTCTCCCCGCGGTGCAGCGCGTGCCGGCGGACGTGATCTGGCGCGGCACGATCGCCGCCGGCTCCGCGCCGCCGTCGCCGGTGCGGGTGGTGGTGACGGAGGTGGAGCCGTACTTTACCGACGACGGAGTGAACGTCGACCAGATCGGCGTCCTCGGCGACGCGCCGCTGCCGGGCATGGGCCGCATCGTCGACCGCATGCCGCCCATGGGCTACCGCGTGACGTTCGCGGACGCGCTGGAGGTGCCGTAGCATTAGCGCCGGCCATCGAGTTTATCCCGCGCGCGCAGACGCGGGATCTCCGGTGCGGCAACGCACCGCATGCCGCGCAATCAGGCGAGCGGCACCCGAGATCCCGCGTCGATGCGCGGGATAAACTGCTAAGCACACCTCATGACCCTCACTCCGGGCACGCGCTTCGGCGCCTATGAGATCGTCGCCCCCCTCGGCGCCGGCGGCATGGGCGTGGTGTATCGCGCCCGCGACGTCCGTCTCAACCGCGACGTCGCGCTGAAACTCCTGCCCGAGAATTCGATCAGCGATCCGACGGCCGAGGCGCGGTTCCGGTTCGAGGCCCAGGCGGCGTCGGCGCTGAACCATCCGCACATCCTCACCATCTACGACATCGGCGAGACGTCCGAGGAGACGCCCCGGCGGTACATCGCGATGGAGTACATCGCCGGCGACACGCTGCGCGCGTACACCGCGACCCGGCGCGAGGTTGGCGACCTGCTGGAGATCCTGATCCAGATCGGCGAGGGCCTGGCCAAGGCGCACGAGGCGGACATCGTCCACCGCGATCTCAAGCCCGACAACATCATGGTCACGCTGGACGGCTACGCGAAGATCCTCGACTTCGGACTGGCCAAGCTCGCCGACCGCGGACACGCGGACATCGGGGACGAGACCACGCAGATCATGGCGAATCAGACGCCGTCGACCGAGCCGGGAACGCTGGTCGGGACGCCGAGCTACATGGCGCCCGAGCAGCTCACCGGCGGTGAGATCGATCGCCGCTCGGACATCTTCGCGTTCGGAGCGGTGGCGTACGAGGCGCTGTCGGGACGGCGCGCGTTCGGCGGGTCGATGCTCGCCGAGACCGTGCATCTGATCACCGCCGTCGATCCGCCGCCGCTGCGCACCATCGACGAGCGCATTCCGCCCGAGCTGCAGCGCGCGGTCAGCCGCTGCCTGGCCAAGGATCCGGCGGCGCGGTTCCCGACCATGCGCGAGGTCGTCGCCGAGCTGCGCCGCGTGCGCGAGCACATGCGCCAGCCCGTGCGCCGCTACCCGAAGCTGGTGCAGCTCACGTTCGCGCGCGCGGTCGAACAGTTCCCGGCCCTGTCGCCGGACGGGCGGCAGCTCGTCTTCACGCGCGAGATCGGACGCGTGCGCAAGCTGATCCTGACCGAGCCCGCCGAGGCCAGCGAGCGCCAGCTCACCCGCGGGGATTTCGACGACATCCAGCCGTACTGGTCGCCGGATGGCCGCTCGCTGCTGTTCGTGCGCGCGAGTGAGGCCGCCGCGCACTTCGACAAGGCGGACGTGTTCGGCCGCTACGTCGGTGGCAACGTGTGGCAGCTCGACCTGGAGAGCGGGCGCGAGACGCGGCTCAGCGACGAGGGCTTCAATCCCGCGTGGTCGCCGGACGGGACGCGCATCGCGTTCGACGCGTCGTTCAGCGGTCCGCGGCGGATCTGGGTCGCCGACGCGCGCGGCCGCAACGCGCAGCAGCTCACGACGGATGATTCCGAGGCCACGTCGCACGTGCGGCCGCGCTGGTCGCCGGACGGATCGAAGATCGTCTTCCAGAACATCGAGGGGACGAAGTCGGACGTGCGCGTCGTCGACGTAAACACGCGTGCGGCGAAGTGGATCACCGACGACTTCGTCATGGACCTGCATCCGGTGTGGTCGCACGACGGCGGGTCGATCTTCTTCTCGTCGTACCGCACCGGAGGCATCAACGTGTGGAGCGTGCCCGTCGATCTCGACGGCAGCGCCGCGGGACCGATGCAGCAGATCACCGCCGGCGCGGGACACGACGTCGATCTGGACGTGCCCCGGAGCGACGACCGCCTCGTGTTCGCGATCCTCAAGCAGAACGCGGAGCTGTGGCGTCTGCCGATCGATCCGGAGAGGGGCGTCGCGACGGGCGCGCCGGAGCAGGTGGTGGCCGGTGCGCGGGAGAGCTCGCGCGGCGCGTGGGCGCCGGACGGCGAGCGCATCGCCTTCGGCTCCGACCGCGGCGGCGAGATGAACCTCTGGCTGCTGACGCCGCGCGACGGGAAGACGCGGAGACTGACCACCGGCGCGGGCGGCGACTTTCAGCCGAACTGGTCGCCGGACGGCAGCTCGCTGGCGTTCTTCTCCGGCCGCGCGAACGCGATCGACATCTGGCGCTACGACTTCGATACGGACACGATCACGCGCCTGACGCGCGGCGAAGGCATCAACATCAATCCGTTCTTCTCACCGGACGGGAAGCAGATCGCGTTTCACTCCGATCGCGACGGACGCATCGAGGTGTTCGTGATGAACGCGGACGGGACGAACGTGCGCCAGCTCACGACCTGCGGCGCGGGCGGGCACTTCCTCCGCTGGACCACGGACGGCGCGCACATTCTCTTTCGCTGTCCCGGCGCGAAGGCGACGATGCTCGTGCCGGTCGCAGGAGGGGAGCCGGAACGCACCGCGGAGGTGATCGGCGGCGCACACATGTCGTTCTCGCCCGGCGACGCGCACGTGATGGATGTGCTCAATCACCGGACGCTCTGGTGCTCGCCCCTCAGAGGCGGCGCGCCGCACAAGGTCTTCGAGTTCGACGACGCCGAGTCACGCATCGACTACCCGGTCTGGTCGCCCGACGGCCGCTGGATCCTGTTCGACCGCTTCCAGCCCCACGGCGGCGACGTCTGGGCGGTGGAAGGGTAACGGGAAGGGTGCTGCGTGCTGAGTGCTGAGTGCGGGGCCGACTCGATCACAACTCAGCACTCAGCACGCAGCACTCAGCACTAGAATGCGGTCATGCCTGAAACCAGACACATCGACCCCCAGAGCGGAGACGTCCTTCTTCTCGTCGGCACGATGAAAGGCGCGTTCATCTTCCGCGCGAACGCCTCGCGCGCGCAGTGGGAGATGGGCGGCCCGTATTTTCCCGGCAGCGCGGTCTACGCGCTCGCGTACGACGGTCGCGCCGGGCGCAATCGGCTGTGGGCCGGGCCGCAGAGCATGCACTGGGGACCGCTGCTGCGCGCGAGCGACGACTTCGGGCGGGAGTGGACCAATCCCGAGTCGTCGCCGGTCAAGTTTTCGGAGAGCGCCGGCGCCGCGGTCGCCAACATCTGGCAGATCGCGCCCGGCCGCGACTCCGAGCCGGACGCGCTCTACTGCGGCGTCGAGCCGGCCGCGCTCTTCGTGTCGCGCGACGCGGGCGAGACCTGGTCGCTCAACGATGGGCTCTGGAACCATCCGCAGCGCGAGCGCTGGATGCCGGGCGGCGGCGGGCTCTGTCTGCACACCATCCTGCTCGATCCCGCCGACGCGAACCGCGTTCGCATCGCCATCTCCACCGGCGGCATGTACGTGACCGAGGATGGAGGGACGTCGTGGCGGCCCTCGAATCAGGGAGTCCGCGCCGACTTTCTGCCGGAGAAGTTTCCGGAGTTCGGCCAGTGCGTGCACAAGGTCGTGCAGTCGAAGCAGAAGCCCGAGCGGATGTATCTGCAGAACCACTGGGGCCTCTACCGCAGCGACGATCGCGGCGAGAGCTGGACCGACGTCGCCAACGGCGTCCCATCCGATTTCGGCTTTGCCATCGGCGTCCATCCGTCGAATCCCGACACGGCGTGGATCGTGCCGCTGGAGGCGGACGTGTTCCGCTGCACGCCCGAGGGGAAGTGCCGGGTGTACCGGACGCGGGATGCGGGGGCGTCATGGCAGGCGATGACGAACGGGCTGCCGCAGGAGGACGCGTACGAGACGGTGCTCCGCGATGCGATGTCCGTGGACGCGCACGCCGGCGTCTACTTCGGAACGCGCAGCGGCAAGGTGTTCGCGTCGATCGACGAAGGGGAGAGCTGGACGTCGCTCGCCGACGGGTTGCCCCCGGTCACGGCCGTGAAGACGGCCGTGGTGGCGTGATGGCGCTGACGTTCGTGATCTCCGGACCGCTGCGCGAGCTGGCCGGCAACCGCGGCGAGGTCGAAGTCGAAGGCCGCGCCGCCCGCCTCGGCGACGCGCTGTCGCTGCTCTGGCGCGACTATCCCGCGTTCCGCGACCGCGTCGTCACCGAGCGCAACGAGCTGCGCCCGCACCTCAACATCTTCGTCGACGGTGAATGCATCCGCTGGTCGGGCGGCTTCGACACGGCGGTGCGCGACGACTCGGAGATCGTGATCCTGCCGGCGCTCAGCGGCGGGTGACGTTGTTGTGGGGGGTGGGGGGGGGGGGG
>DATLOL010000121.1:0-12508 GCA_035536275.1 Thermoanaerobaculia bacterium | reverse complement strand
TCGCGGCGGCGGCGAAGGCCGGCGCGTTCTACGCGACCTGGTATCCGTCGCGGTACGTGGGCTGGAGCCGCTTCCCGAAGCACGGCGACTTCGGCCGCCTGCAGACGCACGTCGGCTATCTCGAGCGCCAGTCGCGTCACGTCTCGCGCTCGATCTTCCACGCCATGATGCGCTTCCAGGCCAAGCTGGAGCGCAAGCAGATGGTGCTCTTCCGCATCGTCGACATCGGCACGGACCTCTGTGCCATGGCGGCGACGATCAGCTACGCGACCATGCTGGCGAAGAAGGGCAACAAGAACGCGCTGGAGCTGGCGGACCTGTTCTGCAGAGAGGCCCGCACGCGCATCGACCAGAACTTCCGCACCCTCTTCGACAACCACGACGAGCTCGCGTACAAGGTCGTGCAGAAGTTCATGAAGGGCGAGTACGAGTGGCTGGAAGGCGATCTCGTGCAGCCGGTGGTGCCGACCGCGGAGCAGGTGGAAGAGGCCATTCGCAAACTGGCTTAGCGCAATGGGACCTATGGGACGTATAGGACCTATGGGACGTATAGGTCCTATAGGTCCTATGGTTCCATCGGATTCTTGCGCCCCTGCACCTTCGCCTCGTCATCCACGGTCTCATGCCCGCTGTACTGCACGAGGCAATCGCGGCAGATGAGCGACGCGCTGTTTGCGCCGGGGCGGGGGACCCAGCCGTCGCGGTGGACCGCGTCATCGAAGCACTTCGTGTACTCCTCGGGGATCTCGCCGACGATCTCGCGGGTCAGGTCGCACTCGCCGCACTTCAACAGGGTCCGGCCTTCCATCGACTACTCCGTTTCGCCCGCCGCGGGAAAGTACGGCGTGATGTCGACGGGGATGTCCTTCAAGCGGGCCGTGACGGACTCGATCTCGGGCGTCGACACGCCGTACTTCGCCAGCAAGCGCTGCGCCCGTGCGTAGTCGCCGGTGGCCTCGATCATCAGCAGCTCCGTGGCCAGGGCCTGCACGGCCGGACGCATGCGCGCGAAGTCCACGCGGAACGTCCCGTCGCTCGACGGCACGATCGCGTTCTGCTCGCGGAGCCAGTTCCATTGCACCGCCGTGCCGCGTCCGTGCGCCTCGTCGATGCCGAAGCGCATCGAGCGGAAGTGCAGACCGGCGTACGTCGCGAAGAGCTGCTGCTCGTTGAACGATGACTGCAGGAACTTCTCGTCCATCGCGTAGAGGATGTTCCAGACGCCGAGGACGTCGGCCTTGCACTCTTCGATGGAGGAGTAGGTGTCCTTCAGCAGCAGCCGCACGTCCGTGCGCTCGCCGCCACCGGGAGGCGTGATCAGCCCAGGTCCCAGTCCATGCGACAGCTCGTGGAAGAGCACGAAGTTGAAGTAGGCGTCGAAGTTCAGGAGCGCACGCTGCGACGGGTCCAGGACGCGCATCGCGATCGGCTGGCCGCTCATGCGGAACTTCGCGTCCATCACGTTCTTGAGCAGGACCTTCTTCGATCCCTTCTGCTCGCGCACCACCTCGTCGTTGGGCAGATTGAAGGCCGCCGTCTGCACGCCGCGGCGCGCGTCGCCGGCGGTGTAGATCTCCTGCACCACGCGGATGGGCGACTCCGTTCCGCGATTCGGATTCTTGTGCACGTCCGGAATCGGGAGATTGCGCTCCATGGCCGGCAGATGCCCCGCGTAGATCGCGAGCTTGTCCGTCTCCGGCCGATCGACGACATTGATGAAGGACTGGAAGGCCGCTTTCCAGTTGAACATCGCGTCCTCGTACACCTCGTACGGACCGATGACCATCTCCAGCGGCCCGTTCAGATCCATCCAGGCCATGTCGCTCTCGCGGTACTCGTCTTTCATCAGCGCGTCGGAGAGCTTCGTGAGGTACGTCCGCAGCGAGGCGTTGTTCGTCAGCGCCGCGGCCTCGCGGATGCGCGCGACGGCGGGCTCGAGAAATTCGCGATAGTGGACGGAGTACGGAATCGTCACCAGCCGGTCGCCCTGCCGCCGCACGACGGTGAACAGTTCCTGGAGCGCGTCCTTCTGCTCAGGATGCGCGGCGATGTAGCGCTCCATCTCCTCCTTGGTGATGTCGGACGGATAGAACGCCGCGCCCTCGGGCTTGTGGCCGGCTGCGCCGAACGGTGCGATGAACGGCTCGTCCTGCGCGAGACGATCCCAGCGTCCCTTGCTGGCGATGAAGTAGTCATAGCCGGCGCGGTCGCGAGCGGAGCGCGAGGCCTGCGCGGCGAGGCGCGTGCGGTAGTCGGGATTCTCTTCTGACACCTGGCGCCAGTAGATCTCGTCGAAGTGCTTCGAGGCCTCGATGAGCTTCGCGACGACGGCGCGCTCGTTCTCACTGAGCAGCGAGCGGTCGTAGTCGATCGCCACCTTCGGCAACTGGCGCAGCCGGGCATCGACGTCGGGCAGCACTTCCAGGCGGCCCTGCGAAGAAGCAGGAATGGTTTCGGTCGTGGTCACGGGCATGGTCTGGCAGGCGATCGGGAGCAGCGCGAGAGCGGCGAGGAGCTTCTTCATGGCGGTCGGGATTCTATGCAATGATCGCGCAGCGCAATGATCATCGAGTGCCCGAGCTGCAAGTCCAAGTACCAGTACGACGAGGAACGGTTCGAGCGGAAGCCGTCGAAAAAGATCAAGTGCGCGCGCTGCCAGCAGATCTTCGCCATTCAGAATCCGGCCTTCGCCGTGCGCCAGCCCGAGCCCGTCCACGCCGGCGAGCGCACCATGACCGGCCGCGTCGAGACGCCGAAGGCGATGCCGGAGACGACCGAGCAGTCGCTGCTCCCGAAGCCGGGAACGGAGAAGACCGAGGCCCTGCAACTGCCGGCGGGCAAACGCCTGTCCCTGGCCGTGCTCGACGGACCCGATGCCGGCAGCGTCTATCGCATCGATCGCCCGCGGGTGACCATCGGACGCTCCGGCGCCGATCTGAACCTGAACGACGGTGAGGCCTCACGCCAGCACGCCGCGATCGAGATCCGCGAGTCCTCCTTCACGCTGGCCGACCTCGGGTCGACGAACGGCACGCTGGTCGGCGGCGAAAAGATCGACGGCTCGGTCGAGCTCACGGACAAGTCGGAGTTTCAGGTCGGCGCCACGACGCTGATGCTCATCGTCACGGAAGACCATTGAACGAGCTGTCCTCGCTCTGGCGGCACCGCCAACTGATCGCCGCGCTCACCGCGCGCGATCTCAAGGCCCGCTACCGCGGCTCGATCCTCGGGTACTTCTGGTCCCTCGCCAATCCGCTGCTGCTGCTGGCCGTCTACACGCTCGTCTTCACGAAGTTCTTTCCCACGACGGTCGTCCAGCCGTTCCCGCTGTTCCTGTTCGCGGGGATCCTGCCCTGGACGTTTTTCTCGGCGGCCGTGCTCGAGTCTACGAGCTCGATCTCTGCGAATGCGGGGCTGATCAAGAAGGTGATGTTCCCCGCCGAAGCGCTGCCGCTCGTGGTGGTGCTGTCGCACCTCGTCCACTTCGCGCTGGCCGTTCCGATCCTGCTCGCGGCCATCCTCACCTTCGCGGCCATGGGCAAGTTCACGCTGACCTGGGCGATCCTGATCGCGCCCGTGCTGATGCTGCTGCAGACGATGTTCGTCGCCGGCATCGCCATGACCGTGTCGTCGGCCTCGGTCCTGTTCCGCGATCTCCGCGACATCGTCGCGAACCTCATGCAGCTCGGCTTCTTCGTCACGCCGATCATCTATCTGATCGACAACATCCAGTCGCGAGCGCTGCGGGCGATGCTGCGCGTGAACCCGATGACGCCGTTCGTGGTCGCCTATCAGGACGTGTTCTTCTTCGGCCGCCTGCCCAATCTCTCGGACACGGTGCTGATCCTCACGTACGCGTTCGCGTCGATGGCGATGGGCTTCTTCGTCTTCGACCGCCTCCGCGACACGCTCGCCGAAGCCATATAGGTCCCATAGGTCCTATCGCGCGAACGTCACCGAGCCCCACAGACTCTCCCACTCCACGCCCGAATCGCGCGGTGCGGGCACAACGTGCACGCTCTTGATCAACCACGCGCCGCCGCCGAGATCGAAGGCCACGACCCCCGAACGATCGGTGCGCGCCGACAGGCGCTCGCCGGAACGATTCATCGCGACGACGAGCGCGTTTGCGAGCGGCGCACCTTCGTAGTCGACGCGAAAGCGCGAAGCGGCGAGCGGCACGATCTCGAAACGCCAGCCGAGTGCCCCGATCGCCGCAACGTCCCCGCGGACATGAGACTTGGCGAAACGCGCGAAGCGCTCGCGCTGCACGTCGCCCGTGGCCTGAACGCCGGTCACACCTTCCTCGCGAAGGTACTGTTCGAACTTCGCGCGCGACAGAGTGTGCGTCGCCCACGTCCCGCTGCGGTAGGTGAGCATCACCGCGCCGTTGCGCTGCACGACGAGAACCGGTGCGCTTCCGCGCACCGGTTCTCCTTCGAAATGCTCGCCCACGCGCAACTGACGCGTGCCGGGCTCGATCCAGAAATCGTGCGCCGCGAGCGGCAGCGCGATCAGCATGGCGATCACGAGCAGTTGTTTCATCGGTCGAAGACGTTGCGGAACAGGAGCGACGGCAGGGAGAGGAACGTCGGCGGCCCGGTCGGCGGGAACACGCCCATCAGGTAGGACGCCTCGCCGGTGACGTTGTCGATGACCGACGCATAGGGCACGACGACGCCCTCGCCGTTGGTGATGCGAAAATCGGCGCTGCCGATGTCGACCGCTCCCTGCGCGAACGCGGACACGGGGAACTGCACGTGCGCGAACCGGCCGCCGGGAATGGTGATGGCGCGCGTGCCCACGACCGCGCCGGTACCGTTGCGCACCGTCACCTCGACCGTCATTGCCTCCGTCGAGCCGGCACTGCCGGCAACGAAGCCGACGTTCGTGCGGGCGCGTGCATTGTTGACGATGCCCGCGATGTAGGCCGTACCGGTGTTGTCGGCCGTGCCGATGCTGTTGTCCAGGAAGTCACGCGTCGCCGGCACGGTCTGGCCGAGGGGCATGCCCGTGCTGTAGGCGCGGCTGGTCACGGCGAACGGCGCATTGCCGCCGATGACGAGAGCGCCCAGGGTATTCGTACGGCCGCGGTAATTCTTCAGGATGTCGCGCAACTGCACCGTGCTGTTGGCGTTCACGGTGATGGTGCCGTCCGGCACGGCGTCGCTGGTCAGCGGGTGCACGTTATCGGAAGTGTCGAAGCCCGATTCGATGACCACGAGTTGCACGACCAGCGGCGCGGTGCCGATGTTGCGGATGGCCAGGTCGCTCATCCAGATGGTGCCGTTCGCGCCTTCGACGCGTCCGACCGCGGGGATGACGTAAGTGTCGGCGTAATGGGCCGCGACTGCCGGAAAGGCCAGCAGCGAAACGAGCAGAAGCAGGGAGATCTTTCGCATGGGATCGCTCCTACTGGTTCGCATGCGGACGGCTCTCGAAGCCCTGGTGGGGCAGCGGGGCGTACGGGAAGGTGGAGAGGAACGCACGATCGTTGGCGTCGACTCCATCGGTCAGGGCATTGTTCGGAGCCTTGTTGTAGGTCGGCACGAGCACGCCGGCCACGACCCGCAGGGCGATGTCGACGACGTCGTCGCCGAGGCGGCGACCGTTGGGGAAACCACCGTTGTCGGCGGCAAGGGCGCCGAGACGATTCGGCTGGGCCGTCACAGGCACGGCAACGTTCAGTCGGAGCATGTCCGCGGGCACCACGTTCGGGGGCTGATTCGCTCCCGGAAGTCCGGTCAGGAACACCTGCACCAGGTCGTTGCGCGGGGCCGGTGGCACGTCGATGCCGTACAGCGCGTTCATCAGCGTGGCCACTTCAGGATTGAGGACGCGGTTGCGGAAAGTCTCATTCGAGGTGAAGAGCGGCGCGTCTCCGGCCGGCTCGGACGCGTTGAAGATGTCTTTGAACGCGAGCGAAAGCACGACTTCGTTGACGAGCGGCATGCCCAGGCGCGAAACCTGGGAGAGTCCGCCGATGCTCTGACGGCGCGTGGCGCTGTTGTTGAGAATGGTCACGCGAGAGCGGCTCGAAGTCGCCCATACGCCGATGACCGCATTGGCCGCGGTCGGCGCTGTGGGGGAGGTGCCGCCGGCGACGAGCTGGTCGATGGGAATCTGAATCGCGATCGTGTGCACGTTGAAGCCCCGCAGGCCGTCCACTCCAGGCGCGGAGGACGCCATCGGCGGCACGCGGTGAAGCTGCTGAACCGGGCGCAGAGTCAGGAGGTCGACGATGGAACCGATGTCGACGAAGAACGAGTCGTCACGCGGACCGGCGAAGACTTTGCCGCCCGAGCCCGTGAGGTTGAACACCGCGGCGTTCGCCAGCGCCGCGTAGTCGGGAGTCGACTTGGGACCGATGTTCGCCGGTGCGACCTGGAAGTTCGTGCCCAGCGAGGCCTGGGTGCCGGTCCGGCGTGCCCCATTGATGCGGGTCACCGTGTAGAACTGGCGGTAATTCAGATCCGGATCGTCCAGCGTGAGCACCGGACCCGTGTTGTAAAGGAAGGTGTTCGGGTTCCGGATGTCGCTGCGGAACTGGAACTGGTAGGTGATGTCCTCCTTCGCATCGCCGTTGTTGTCGATGTGGATCTCATACACACCGGCCGGCGAGAAGTTGTAGAAGTTGGGACCGTTGGCCGGCTCTTCGAGTGGGATGTAGTTGGCCAGGATGGTGACCGTGTTCGGCGCATCCGGGCTGCGGAAAAGGTACACGTCCGTGTTGTCCATCGTCGGGTCTTCCGTGATCAGCGGAGCCTCGCGGTGGGATGAAGCGAACGTCAGGGTGGATATGAGAAGGGCGAACAGCAGGGCGAGTGTTCTCATGCCGGAGCGCTTCTGCACGATCGAAGTCTGCCCGTGCCAGATGGGTGTAAGAAAAGGTTGAGCGTGCGTGCAACCTTACGGATGGAAGGATGACATTGGCCCGTGCAATGAAGCGTGTGCAGGAGCGATGCGAATTCTAGATCGCCACTTTCGTGCCGTTCTCGACCACGCTCCCGATGGCGTGCTCGTCGAGTCCGGCGATCGCGTCGCCTACGTCAACGACCCCTATGCCCGTGCCCTCGGCTATCGCAGCGTGACCGAGCTCCCCGACTCGATCCGCGACATCGCCCATCCCGAAGACTTCGATCGTCTGGCCTGGTTCGGACGATGCCGCGCGACGGGGAAGCCGGCGCCGACGCGCTACGCGTTTCGCGCGCGGGGCCGCAACGACGGCGTGGTCACGTTCGACGCCACGGTGTCGATGACGCGCATCGAAGGGGACGTGCTGATCATGACTCTCGTGCGCGAGCTGCCCGAGGCGCGAGCGCGAGCGGAGCTCGTCGTTCCGGGGCTGGAGCGGCTCTCGCCGCGCGAGCTCGACGTGCTGCGCCTGCTCCTGCGAGGCAAGCGGTCGAAAGAGATCGCCGCGCTGTGGAACGTGTCCGAGAAGACGATCGGATCGCACCGCAGCCGGGCCTTTCGCAAGCTCGCGCTGCGGAGCGATCTCGATCTGTTCCGCATGGCCGCGGAGATGGGCGCGCTCTAAACGTCCCTGTGGAGCGGCGGCCGCTTTCGGCCGCCATGAAATGGTCCACGGAGCCACGAAAATAGCCGGACGACCCCCCGTAAATGGTCTGGCGAGCCACGCGCGAGGCTTAAAGAGCCACGCGCGAGGCTTAAAGAGTCACGTGCGAGGCTTAAAGAGTCACGCGTGAGGCTTACGGAGCCACGCGTGAGGCTTACGACCCCACGTTTGAGGCTTGTAACCCCACGCGTGAGGCTTACAGCCCCACGTTTGACTCCAACGGAGCCATGCTAAATGGTCCGCGACCATTTAGGGTGCGAGCAAATGCCATTTCAAGATGACACTCACACCTCGCGCGTGGCTCCGTTGTCCTCGAACGTGAGCATTTTCACCCCGCGCGTGGCTCCGTAAACCTCACGCGTGGCTCTCTAGGCCCCGCGCGTTGCTACGTAAGAGTCAAACGTGGGGCCGTAGACCCCACCCGTGAGGTGTTTGGAGCCACGCGTGGCATGGTTCGCCATTTAACGTGGGGTCGTAGACCAATTCATAAATGACCGCGAACATTAATCGTGGGGTTGTCAGCCATTTATGGGTTGTCTGAACGACATTAAGAAATGGCACTGTGCCATTTCGAGAGGACGCTGTCAGCGCGCGAACGTCACCGAGGCCCAGAGGCTTTCCCACTCCACGCCTGAATCCGGCGATGCCGGGACCACGTGCACGCTCTTGATCAGCCACGCGCCGGCGCTCAGATCGAGCGTCACGACACCGGCCGCGTCCGTGCGCGCGGAGAGCTTCTCCCCCGAGCGAGAGAGCGCGACGACGAGCGCATTCGGCAGCGGCGCGCCTTCGTAGTCGACGCGGAAGCGCGAAGGGGACAGCGGCACGATCTCGAAACGCCAGCCCAGTGGCCCGATCGCCGCCGCGTCGCCGCGGACGTGAGACTTGGCGAAACGCGTGAACCGCTCGCGCTGTGAATCGCCAGTGGGCTGCACGCCATGGACGCCTTCCTCGCGGAGGTACTGCTCGAACTTCGCGCGCGACAGGGTGTGCGTCGCCCACGTGCCGCTCCGGTAGGTGAGCATCACCGCGCCGTTGCGCTGCACCGCGAGAACCGGCGCGCTTCCGCGCACCGGTTCTCCCTGGAAATGTTCGCCCACGCGCAACTGGCGCGTGCCGGGCTCGATCCAGAAGTCGTGCGCCAGCGCGGCAGGCGCCAGCAGCGCGACGAGGACGAGCGCGCGGATCACGGCTGGTACTCCGCGGCCGGCAGATAGCGGCCGTCGTTGGTCTGGTTGGTGACCACGACCGCGTAGCAGAGCGCCGCGTCCTGCGGCGCGAAGCGTACGAAGCCGTCGCTCACCACCACGGGCACGTTGGTCTGTCCCCACGCGTTCGCCACGAGCGGCAGCGTCACCGTGCCGAGAGTCTGCGTTCCCGACTTGTCGTAAACCGTGGCCGTGATCGTGTTCGCCGCCGCCGACTGGTTGAAGCAGCCGATGTTCGTACGCGACGTTGCGTCCACGCTCACGCCCGCGCTGAACGAGCGCGATCCGGAGCCGGGGAAGTCGATGGTCGCGACGGGCGTGCTGTAGCCGCCGCTGCGCACCTCGCTGGTGACGATGAACCGATTCGCGGACGACGGAGCGCGGAACGTCACCGCGCCGCCGCCGCTGTACCCGGCGAAGACGGTCTCCAGGAAGTTGTCGTACGTCTTCAGCTCGCCCGCGGCCAGATTGATCATCGCGTCGCGCTTCGTGCCGTTCGCGTCGTAGAGCGACGCGGTTACCGAGTACGCGGTCGACGTCGGATTGAGAATGCCCAGCCAGGTGACGAACTTGCCGCCGATGCCGGTGACGTTCGCCACGACAGGAACGGTCTGCTGTTCGGATGCGAAAGTGTTGTTGGTTCTCGGGCGTTGCGCCATCGCGGGCAACGCGGCGATGAGTGCGATCAAGACAATGCGTTTCATGTCGGTCCTCCTTGTCCGTTCCTCGATCACGGCTGCGCGCCGGCGGGGTTGGGGATGTCGGGAATGGTCGGCACGTTCGTGCCGCCGTGGCCCTGCAGCAGTCCGTTGTGCGCCGGCGCGAGGAACGGGAAGCGGCTCAGGAAGTTCTTGTCATTCACTTCCACGCCCTTGCCCAGTCCCGCGGCGGGATCTCCCGCGGCGATGAGGCTGAGCAGGACCGTGTTCACGTTGACCTGGTGGCTGGCCGGCGTGGTGCCGCCGCCGAGGCGTCGTCCGTTCGGGAACGACGAGTTGATCGCGGCGTCGAGCGTGATGACGTCGCCGGTCGAGCCGTCGGCCACCGGGATGGGACGGCCGAGGTTGATGGCGTTGATGATGTCGAGTCGCGGTCCCTTCAGCGTCGCCACGGCGGAGTCGGGAACGCCGAGGGCCTTGTAGATGCCGAGCGCCTCGAGGTCGCGGACCAGCACGGGGAAGAGCACGTCCGCGCCGAACCGCGTCACGTCCTTCATCGGGTCGCTGCGCAGATAGAGACCGTGACGCTGCGTTCCGACCAGACCGGCGTTGAAGAGCGGAAGCGCATTGCGTCCGACCTGCACGTAGTTCCCCACGCCGCGGACGCCGGTGATGATGTTGCTGGTGTCCACGACCTGAATCGCCTGGCGGCTGATGCTCGACCAGATGCGGAGCAGGCTGTCGGTCGACTGCGCCTGCAACTGCCCGTTGTGCGGGATGCCTTCGGGGAACAGCTCCGACGTCGGAATCTCCAGCGCGATGGAGAAGACGTTGAAGCCGGTGAAGACGTCCTCGATCGGCGTCGTGCGCGCGCCCTGGATTCCGCCGAGGTCGCCGCGCCCGAGGTTGACCAGATCGAAGATGCCCTTCTCGTCGAGCTGATAGGGGTCGTCGAACTGTCCGGCGATGATCCGCGCGCCGTTGCTCAGCGTGTGGATGTGCGTGTCGACGAAGGCCTGGTCGTAGAGCGCGTTCTGCCGGCTGGCGTTGTTGCCGGAGTCGTATCCCGCGAACGTGCCCAGGCCGTAGACCAGACGGTCGGTCTGCGGGCCGTGATTGTTCGGCAGGACCTTGAGGTCCGAGCCGAGAACCGCGGCGTTGGCGGAGCCCGGCGCCATGAGCCGAGTGACGGTCATCGTCTCCGTGCCGCCGGTGAGCTGCCAGAGCAGCTCGTTGCCGCCGCCCAGCGGGTCGGTCGCACTCGGCGCCGCCTCGGCGTTCAGCGTGTTCCTGAACTCCACGCGATATACCGCTACGTCCCTCAGGTTCGTGCCTTTGCCGATGTGGAACTCGTAGCGGTAGCCGTTGCACGCGCGGAAGCCCTGATTGCCCTGACCCGGCTCGTGCAGCGGGTTGAAGTTCATGATCAGGTACAGCTTGTCGTGGGCGCCGTCCGAGACCCAGGCGTAGGTGTCGGTGTTGTCCGCGCACGGCTCGTTGAGCACGGGCAGCGCCTCGCGGTGGCTCGACGCCTGTGCCAGCGGCACGAACAGCGCGAGCAGCCCCACCAGCAGTGCTTCGATCAGTTTCATGTGTCTCATGTTTCCTCCTATGGATGCGCTGCCTACGGACGGGCGGAAATCCGCGGATGCCCCGGAGCCGTAGGAATTCATGGAGGGGCAGCGATGCGACCCGTTCTCGATCGGCATTTCCGCGCAGTCCTCGATCACGCCCCCGACGGCGTGCTGGTAGAGAGTGGCGACGCGATCGCGTACGTGAACGCCGCGTACGCGCGCATGCTCGGCTACGCGTGCCCGGCCGATCTGGCGCTGGCGACGATCAACGACATCGCCCATCCCGACGAAATCGATCGCCTGATCTTCTTCGGACGCTGCCGGGCCGAGGGGAAGCCGGCGCCCACGCGGTACACGTTCCGGGCGCGTTCGCGCGGAGGCGAGGTGATCACGCTCGACGCCAGCATCTCCGCGGCGCACGCCGAGGGCGCGCTGCTGATCACGACGATCGTGCGCGAGTTGCATCCCACACGGGCCGCCCTCGACGAGCTGCCGGGGACCAAGCACCTGTCGCCGCGAGAACGCGCGGTCGTGACGATGCTGCTGGAAGGAAAGCGCTCCAAGGAGATCGCGCTGCAGCTCGACGTATCGGAAAAGACGATCTGGTCGCACCGCGCCCGGGCGTTCCAGAAGCTCGGCGTGCGGGGAGCGCACGACCTGTTCCGGATGGCGTACGACTACGTGTCATGACACGGCGCGCACTATCATGCGTCCGTGTCCGACTTCGCCATCGCCGTCGAGAACGTCTCGAAGAACTACCGGCTCTGGGGCCGGCGCTCGCAGTTCGCGACGCTCAAGAGCGCGCTGCTGAAGCGCGAGCTCGCTCCGGCGGCCGACGCGTCGGTGCGCGCGTTGCGCGACGTCTCGTTCTCCGTCGACAAGGGCGAGGCCTTCGGCATCATCGGCCGCAACGGCTCCGGCAAGTCCACGCTGCTCAAGCTCATCTCCGGAATCCTCAAGCCGACCATCGGGAAGCTCGCCGTGAACGGCCGCATCGCCGCGCTGATCGAGCTGGGCGCGGGATTCCATCCAGAGATCACGGGCCGCGAGAACATCTTCATCAACGGCATCATGCTCGGCCTCTCGCGCCGCGAGATCGAGAAGCGTTACGACGCCATCGTCGACTTCTCGGGCATCCGCGAGTTCATCGACCAGCCCGTCAAGACCTACTCCTCCGGCATGTACGTGCGCCTCGGGTTCGCCGTGGCCGTGCACGTCGATCCCGACATCCTGCTCATCGACGAAGTGCTGTCCGTCGGCGACGAGGAGTTCTCCGCGAAGTGCGTGGCGAAGATCCAGGAGATGAAGTACCGCGGCGTGACGCTGCTCTTCGTCACCCACCAGCTCGACCAGGTGCGCACCCTCTGCGACCGGGCCCTGTGGCTCGATCACGGCCAGCTCGAGGCGATCGGCGACCCGCTTCGCGTCGTCGACGCGTACCTGCAGGAGGTTTCTGGTGGAGCGGCGGGCTTCAGCCCGCCGGAAGAC
>DATLOL010000120.1:0-6959 GCA_035536275.1 Thermoanaerobaculia bacterium | reverse complement strand
CCAGAGTGAGGCAGCTCACCTATCCAGGATCTCTCCATGCACCTCGAGTGCGAATAGAAGAAGCCGAGACGGTCCCGAAGGCAGGAACACGATCAAGGAGGCTTGACAAGGCCTACTCATAGAAGGTCCCTCGACTTCGCTGCGCTCCGCTCGGGATGACACGGGCCGGAGGCCGACAACAATCACTCGAAAAACGGCATCCGCGCATTCTCCGGCGAAGCCAGGTCCGCGATCAGCACGGCCACGCCCAGCTCCCCCTTCCACAGCGCGTTGGGGCGCTGAGTGGTGGCGGGGGCGTGGAGGGCGGCGTGGTTGGCGAGGTGGCGGGCGCGGTGGAGCCATTCGGTCGCGCCGGTGTGTTTGTAGAGGTTGAGCATCGCGTAGGCACGGCCGGCGCTGCCGCAGCACAGGTTCGTGCTCGCGAGGGGCTCCTCCCAGTTGTTCCAGGCGCAAAGCTCCGCGAGCTCGAGCCAGCGTGAATCGCCAAGGAGCTTGTGCGCTTGCGTGAACAGGAAGACCCGGCCCGCGCTGCCGTGGCACCAGCCGGGAATGAGCAGCCGTTGAGACCCGGCCACGGTGCTGCGCCAGTACATGCCCAGCCCCTTGCGAATGCCCAGACTGGCGTGCTCCTCAAAGCGTTGCAGAAATCGTGGCGGAAGCGGGGCGCCGGATGCCTCGGACCAACGCATCGTCGCGAAGAGGAAACCCGCCCACCCATGGGCCATGCCGAGAAACGTTTCGGGCGGAGCGTCCGCGATCGGCGGCTGCGCGTCCAGCGCGTCCCAGATCGATCGCATCGTTTCCGTACCGAACGTGCGCAAGCCTTCGTCGTCGGGAAGGAGCGGCAGAAGGAGGGAGGCGGCGAGGAGTGAACCGGAGCGGCCGAGGGTCAGATCCAGGTTGTCGCAGGCGCGGCCGGATGCACGCACGAATGACGCGACGGCTTGGCGAAGCGCACGGGGCTCTCCCACCGCGCAGGCGAGCATCGCGGCGGCGGCATGGACGCCGGACTCCGTGTGGTATGGCGAGACCTGGCCCAAATGACGTGACGACAGGCCGCGGTCGGCGTTATGGAACGCACCGTGAGTGCCGATCAGGGCGGTCGCGCGAGACAGCCATACCGCCGCCAGCGCGAGCAGCTTCGGATCGCTCCGGGTCTCAGCGATGCGCAGCAGGCCGACGGCCGCACCGGCCGCACCGAAGTTGATCGAGGCATGGGGTGCGGTGGGATAACGCGTCGTGAAGACTTCGCCGCCATGGGCGAACGACTGAATCGTCGCGGCGAGAAAGGCGTTCGCATCGGCCGACAAAGCGGCATCGACAGACTCGCGCGTCAGCCGATCGTGGACGGCCGCGAGCGCGGATGCGAAGTCGCGCATCGACCGGAAGCGCCGCGAAGGATCCTTCTCCAGGGCGCGGAAGAGAATCGTCTCGACATCCGGCCATGGTGGCACGCCGCGGGCGGCGAACGGCAGCGGCGGGTCGTTCACCACCTGACGCTCCATCTCCGCGCGGTCGTACCGGAAATCGAGGTAATGGTGTCCGGTGAGAACGTAGTACAAAAGCGCGGCCACTCCATATTGCTCGCCGGCGGCAGATGCCGGGATGCTGCGTGGCGCCGACACATACTCGGGCTCGAAGAAGTAATACATCCCGCCGCGCCCGACGAGCGGCTGCTCGTCGAGGAGCCGGGCATAACCGAAGTCGAGGAGCGTAACGCGGTCCCCCATGATGAGATTGCGTGCGTGCACGTCGCCATGCAGGATGCCCTGCTCGTGGAGGTCGGCGTACGCGTTTGCAATGGACGCGCAGAGTGCGGCCAGCGCGCCGCGATCATGGCGACGTTGCGCGGCCGCGGTCATCGCGTCGACACCGTCGATCCAGGTCGTGACGAAGTGGTCGTCCGCGGCGTCGATGATCCGGCCGAGACGGCGCAGCACGGCGACCTCGTTCGCGAACAGGAGGCGGATCAGACCTCTCTCGACGCGTGCGATTTTCAACGCGGCCAAATCCGCGCCGTCGCGGACCTGATACACCTCGCTGTCCTCCATGAAGCTCGCGCAGCGCACGATCTCCCACCGCCCGAAGCGATCGCCGGCGACGAACTGCGGAGCGGCCTCCTCCTCCTGATCGGACCCCGCGGGAACGAGGACCTGTTTCTCGAGGAAGGAGCCGATGTGCGGAAGCATCTCTTCGAGTCGCGTGCGGGGGTCGCGCCCGAGGCTGCGGCTGTTCTCGACGACGGCGGAGACGATCGTGCGCGGCTCCCGGAACAGCGCAAGCAACGCCGCCGTGTCGCCATCGATCACCTGCACGAAGGTGCGCGAGCGGCGGCGCGACAGCGTAAAGTCGCCGTCGCCGAAGTCGATGCGGTTCCGGGTCTCCTCCGGCAATTCCGCGCATGGAACCAGCAACACGTCGCGTTTGAGAACGAACGGCTCGGTCACATTCAGGCGCGGCTCCACAATGCCTCCCGTGGAGTCCAGGTCTCGACCTCGATTCCGGAACGGGCGGCCCGCTCCAGACTGAAGCGCCACGGCTCGACCGCGGCGGGGGTGCGCGCCCACTTCGCGACGGCGATCGCGGCGGCGAGACGCTCGACAACCCATTGACGCCAGCTCCTGCGGCCGATCCACCGCAGCGCGACGTCGTCGTCAGGAGGGTCGATGCCCCAGGAGATCAGGCCGCGCTCGTCGATCTTGGCGGTGAAGGGGACGCCGTGGGGATCGCAACCGGCAAGCTCCCGAGCGAGCCGTGCTCCCGCTTCGGCCATCTCTTCGGACGACAGGAAGTAAACGATCAGCTTGTCGGGCCGCAGCAGATCGGCTGCGCTGTTTCCGATCTTGAATCCCGCGTCCGGAAAATCGGCAAGTACGCGAACGACGATCTCGAACGCTTCGCGGAGGAACTCCGGCCGCGGGCTCACATACAGCTTGTAGGTGACCTCATCGTTCCGGTGCGAACGGCGCGACCTCGAGAACCAGGACACCCAATGTCGCTGATCGAGCGAAACCCGCCAGGTTTTCTCGAGCAGATTTTTCAGCGGCGCCCGGGCGGTTCCCAGATGATCGAGGATGGCTGGGCGATCTGGGAATCGGGACCGCCAGAATGGCGTCAGGGGGATGCGGTTGAATAGATACAGAGACTGAGCCAGCGCGCTCGTGTCGGACGTCTCCAGATCCTGCGCGTGGACCAGCGCGTCCCGCGAGAGATCATCACATTCGATTGGGGACATCGATGCGCACATGAACGGCAAGGCATCCGCGCCGGAGAGGAAATCGTCGCCGTGCTCGACCTCCAGAACGCCGTCGAGTACGAGGTCGATGAGATCGTCGTCCGCGTCGACCTCGCGCGGTTCGGCGAAACTCAGAAACAGGTCCGCGGCGTTCCGCGAGACCCCCTTGAGGTGCATCGAGCGTGACGAGCGCGGGACGAGAAGGCCATAGAACTCCGCATCGTCTGCGAGCTCACGAAACGCTTCCTGCTCGCGGGGGCGAAGGTCCCGGAGCTGTTTGAGCTGAATTTCGGGACTGGAGCGGAACCGGAGTAGCACGTTGATGGGAGAGATCGGTCGGGGTTTAGAGCAGCAGCGAATTCACTCCAAGATCACGAACAAAGGGCATCAATCCTCCTCTGGTTGGTTTCGTGGCCTGCGAAACGAAAACCCCGTGACGGTATTGTAGACGCCACTAAGTGTTTGCCGGAAAAATGCTCCGGATCCCGAGAAACGTCCACGTCCGCGGTGACAAAGGGCTGGCTTCCGGCCGCGCTGACGTCAGATGGTGAGGTGCTGGTCGAGCTGCTGGCGCAGTTGCGAAATCGCCAGCGTGTTGAGACCGCGGTTGCCGCCGTCGCTGCCGTCGCGAGGCGAGGCGGCGTCGTCGTCCTTGTCGTCTCGCTCGCAGGTACCGCCCGGGCACTCGACGGTGCCTCCGTCGCCGTGATCGTCCTTATCCTTGTCTTTGTCCTCGCAGGTTCCGCCGGGGCACTCGATGGTGCCGCCACCGTCCGCGTAGTACTGCGTCCCTGGAATGCTGTTGATCCCCAAATCTCGGATTCTGGGCATCGCTTCTCCTCTCTCTGCCTGAACTGATTGGTCGTGGACCGGAAGCCGTTGAGAGTGTATCCCGGCACGTCGCTCCTGACTCGGTCGAGGGAGGGTCACCGGGGCGGGAAGTGCACCAGCCAGATGTCGCCTTCTTCGGTGACCTGTCGAGCGTAGAGCGTCGATCCGTCACGCGACAGGCGCGGCGGCGCGGACACGCCGGGCTCGTTCCGCACCCCCGAAGGCGGCCTGAATGGGACATGCGCGCCGGCACCTGTTTGGGCGTCGATGACGCGGATCGAGTCCCGGCTGATGACGGCAAGGCGCTTCCCATCGGGAAGCCACTGGGGCCAGAACGGTTCCTCCGAAAGCTTGGACACACGCTTGGCGGCCAGCGAATAGACTGCGGTACCTCCCAGCCGCCGGGTGCTCTCGTCGCGGCTACGGCCGGCAAGGCGGGTGCCGTCGGGCGACCACGCCGCGCCGACCATCGCCCTGGTCGCGATGTCGGCGCGCTGGCCCAGCGGCCGGTCGAGATGAATCAAGGCCACACCTTCGCTCGTGGCCGCAGTGAGTCGCCGGCCGTCGGGGGAGATTTCAGGCCAGACGAAGGCCTCGGCGGTCGGCAGGCGCTGCAGATCCCGCGCGTCCGTCACCGGCGCGAGTCCGCTGCCGTCGGCACGGATGCTCCAGACGTGATACACGCCGCCGCGATCGGAGTAGAAGTAAAGGGTCTTTCCGTCGGGTGTCCAGATCACGCCGCGATCGCGTGCGCCGTCGTTGGTGAGTTGGCGGAGCCGCGAACCGTTGGAGTTGGCGACAAACACGTCTTCCCGAGGACCGCCGGTCGTGAAGGCGATCGACTGTCCATCGGGAGATACGTCGAAGTTGAAGATCTCGTGGGAGCCGCCCAGCAACGCGCGGGGCTCCGCGATGGCCCCGGCGACAGTGTCGAACGGCAGCGCGAGGAGCCGCGACGACCGCAGAGCCGTCGCGTAGATGAGCGTTCCGTCCGCCGCGAGCGCGAAGTTGCCGGCGACGGTGGAGGGAAGCGCGAGCGGTTCGGGCCTGCCTGTCGCCACCCCGCGCTCCTCGTCGATCTCGACACGCCACAGATTCAGCGTCCCGTCCCGATCGCTGCCAAAGTAAAGATACTGACCGTCCGGGGACCAGATCGGATTCCAGTCCAGCGCCGCGTCGGCCGTGATCCGCGTAATGGTTTGCGCGGGCTTTGCAGCGTCGGGTGCGATCGTCCAGATGTCGCGCTGTCCGCCCGACGTCAGTCCCCAGAAGGCAATGCGACCACCGTGCGGCGACCAGCTCGGCTGCACGGCGTCGGATGCGTTCGTCCTGGTGTGCGCGAGCTCACGGCTCGCACCCGTCGCGACCTGGACGATGTAGAGTTGGCCCTCGACGTTATGAACATGCGGACGCATCTCCGTCGCCGCCGTCGACACCACGACCCGAGTGCCATCCGGAGACCATGCTGGGTTGTGTCCAAAGTTCGTAATCCGGCGCACGGACTCGCCGGTCACGCCCATGACGAAGATGCCGCCGCCGTCGCGCTCGGAGCGGAAGACGATCTGCGAACCGTCCGGCGAAAAGGCAGGCTCGCTGTCGTCATCGGCGGAATCGGCCGTGACGTTGATCGGCGTACGGCCATCCACTCGCTGTACGTAGATGTCGCGATTGCCTGCGACGGAAGAGACGTACGCAAACGTCTTTCCGTCCGGCGACAGCGTCGGCAGCATCTCCACGCCGTCTCCGAACGTGAGCTGCTGGAACGTGCGCGCCGGCGCTTCGCGGCCCGTGGCATCTCCGAACTTCGCGACCCCGAGTCCGCCCGCGCCGAGGAGCGCGAGCGCGGCGGCGAACATGGCGATGGGCCGCCAGGGGATGCGTCTCCGCTCCGTCGCGACGGCGACGCGCCGCGTGTTCGTTCCGGCACCCGGCAGGTCCGTGAGCATCCGCAACTGGAACGCGAGATCGCGCGCGGACTGGAACCGCTCGCGCGGATCCTTTTCCATGCAGTGCCGCACGATCGCGTCGAGCGACGCCGGCACTTCCGGCTGCACGGCGGACGGCGCGGGCGGATCGACGGCCAGCACCGCGTGCATGGTCTCGATGGCCGAGTCGCGCTCGAACGGCGACTTGCCGGTGAGCATCTCGTACAGCACCGTGCCGAAGGAGAAGATGTCCGTGCGCGCGTCGAGCGGCTGCGCGCGCACCTGCTCGGGCGACATGTAGCCCGGCGTCCCCACGACGATGCCGGCGGACGTGAGATGCCGGCCCGTCCGCTGCTTCCCCTCGCTGTCCTTCGCCTCGGCCAGCTTGGCCAGACCGAAGTCGAGGATCTTCACCCGCTTGTCGGAGGTGATGAAGAGGTTCTCGGGCTTGAGATCGCGGTGGAGGATGCCCTTCTCGTGCGCGACCGACAACGCCTCGGCGATCTGGATCGCGTAGTCGACGGACTTGCGGAGGGACATCGGGTGCGGCTGGGCACGGTCGATGGCTTCGCGCACGGTCTCGCCGTCGAGCAGCTCCATGACGATGTACGGCGCACCTTCGTAGGTGCCGACGTCGAAGATGGTGACCAGACCGGGATGATTGAGCGCGCCGGCGGCGCGCGCTTCCTGCTCGAAGCGGCGGACGAGGTCGTCGGCGGCGCCGAAGGAATCGGCCAGGATCTTGACGGCGACGTCGCGGCCGATGCGCTTGTCGCGCGCACGCCACACCTCTCCCATTCCCCCCGAGCCGATGGGACTCAGGATCTCGTACGGACCGAGCGACACGCCTCTCGCAAGCACCATTGACCGACCGACGGTGCGCAGATTAACAGAGAGACCGACGAGGAGGCCTCCGGCGGGCCGGCGCGGCCGGCAGCGCTGATCGAAACACGTGCGGCTGCCTAGAG